>CAYWVK010000014.1:0-14289 GCA_964461865.1 uncultured Gammaproteobacteria bacterium | reverse complement strand
AAATCCGTGTAGAGTTATGTGACAAATGTCACCCTTTTTATACCGGTGAGCAAAGATTTGTAGACAGTGCTTCAAGGATTGAAAAGTTTAATAAGAAAAAAGAAGTAGCTGCAAAGCATCAAGAAGTAAGAGTAAAAAAACAAGAAGAAAAAAAGAAAAAAGATGATACTCCAAAAACCCTTAGGGAAATGTTAATGGGCTTAAACTAGCCAAAAAAATTATACCTCATTATGCAAGATTATCGATTAATACAGCTTGACGAACTTTCAAAAAAAATTGAAGAAACTAAAACACTTTTAGAAGACCAGGAAATGGCTGAGCTTGCCAAAAATGAGCTCTTAGAGCTTGAAAAACAAAAAGAAGCCCTAGAGCTTAGTCTTAACATGAATAAAGAGGAGGAAAACGATGATGATTTTAATAAAAGGAATATAATTTTAGAACTAAAAGGAGCTGCAGGAGGAGAAGAGGCAAAGCTATGGTCAGAAGAACTACTTAGAATGTATTCAAGGTTTGCCGAAATGAAAGGATTTAGGATTGAAAAATTAGATGATAATGTTATTAAAATTGATGGAAGAAATGCATTTGAAGTCTTTAAATACGAAGCAGGCGTACATAGAGTTCAACGAATACCAATTACTGAAAAACGTGGAAGAGTACACACATCAACTGCAACAGTATCAATTTTACCCGAGCTTGAAGATGTAGATTTGCATATAAATCCTGAAGATATTGCCTTTGAAGCATTCAGGGCAGGAGGACATGGTGGACAAAACGTAAACAAGGTCTCAACTGCAGTTAGGCTTGTCCATAAACCAACCGGAATTGTGGTAACTTGCCAAACACAAAGATTTCAAGCACAAAACAGAGAGTTAGCCATGGAAATGCTTAGAGCAAAGCTTTGGGAAATAGAAGTAGAAAAACAACAAAGTGAAATAGCCTCAATTAAATCAACTCAAGTAGGAAGAGGGATGAGATCGGAAAAAATTAAGACATATAACTTTCCGCAAGATAGACTAACTGACCACAGAATTAATAAATCATGGCATAACCTACCAGGTATAATGGATGGAAATTTAGAAAAAGTTTATGAAGAAACTAAAATTGAATTAGAAAAAGTTAATTAATATATATCCAATCGCTAAGCTTTAAAGCTTTCATCTCATCAAGTTTATCTTCTTTAATAATTTTTGCCATTTGTCTTCCCCCTGCTAAATGCGGCAAAACTACATAATCTGCTCCCGCATTATATAAAAGCTTAGCATCGTGTGAGTCCAGCGCCATTACAACTATCTTTGCTTTTCTATTTTCATGTTGAAGTTCTTTTAAAAGAATTAAATTATCCTCGACGTCCGGTATCGTAGAAATTACTAATCTTGCTCTGTCCAGCTTTGCCCTCTCTTGAATATCTAAGTCTGAGATATCCCCAAAGAGTTGATGAACATTTCTATGCTCTAATTTTTTTACAACCGAAGGATCAAAATCAACCAAAACAACATCCGCATCTTTTTCTTCCAGAGCATCTAAAATCGTCTGACCCATCTGATCTCCACCAATTATTATTACGTGCTCTTTTAAATCATCAAAT
This sequence comes from uncultured Gammaproteobacteria bacterium, assembly GCA_964461865.1. GTDB lineage: Bacteria > Patescibacteriota > Microgenomatia > Levybacterales > UBA12049 > CAYWVK01. The sequence continues at coordinate 12,704 of CAYWVK010000014.1, read as the reverse complement.
CCATCTTTTGTCATTAAAACCTGTTCTGTTTTATTATGTTTTTTTTCTAGAAAAGAAAACCAATGTCCAATTTTTATATATAATTTTTTTCCTCCAAGAATAAAATAAGTTGATGACACAAAACTAATTATCCCAACTAAAGTAATTATTGAAACTGTTTCCTTGTTTATATGACCAAGCTTATCCCCCATAAAAACGAGTATTAAGGAAAACTCAGACACTTGAGAAAGAGAAATACCTGTTAAAAAAGATGTTCTTTTTCTGTATCCTAAAAAGCCTAACACCAACATTGCAATTAATGGCTTTAATAAGACTATAAAAGCAAGAAATATAATAACAGGAACAATGATGTTTCCAATATTGGAAAAAGACATTTGAAATCCTAAAAGCACAAAAAACATCACAATAAAAAAATCTCTTAATATCTTAGCCTTTGCAATAATCTGATAATTTGCAATTGAATTAGCAAGAGAAAGACCTGCTAAGAATCCTCCAATTTCTATAGAAAATCCTATAATCGGAGAACTTACAAAAGCAGCGAAGCCAAAAACCCAGGCAATACTTGCTAAGAACAATGTTTCAGAAGACTTAGCAACCATTTCAATTAATTTTGGAAAGACATTTTTACTTAAATATATTACTATTGCAAAAAGTACAACTCCTTTTATTAAAACAAGTCCTATTTCACTCATTGATTGAATTCCTCCTGTTTTAGGACTAAAGCCGGTTAAAAGCATTAAAAAAATTATTGCTAAAAGATCCTGTGCTAAAAGAATAACCAAAGAAATTTTTCCATATAAACTATGCATATCCTTGTTATCCGATAAAAGCTTAACAATAATAACCGTACTTGAGAAAGTTAGTGCAATTGCAATATACAGCGAATTTATCGGAGAAAAGCTAAGTGAGACTGCTATTAAATAACCTGCTGTAAACGTAATTAATATTTGCCCAACAGATAAAAATATTGCGTTTTTACCAAGCTGATAAAGATCGGACACTCTTATTTCCAGTCCAATCATAAATAACAAAAGCGTAATTCCAAGCTGAGACATTCCATGAAGCGCATCCTGACTTCCAATCTGAAATAAAGCTAGTGGACCAATTAAAATTCCCGTTAGAATATAAGCCAATATTTGTGGCTGTTTTAAAATTTTAAATAAAAGAGACAATACCGCTGCAAAACAAATTATTACAGTAATGTCTAAAAAAATATTTCCCACTTCCTTATTTATAATACACTTAAAATTTACTTCTAGTCAATAAAAATAGCTTTCTTTACTACTCTTATTGAAGCTGATATACTCTATTGGTAAAATTTGCTAATTTATGAAAAATTTTGAATTACAAAACCCGATAAAATTTACTGAGGATTTTTTAAAAGAGGCAAAAAAAGCTAAGAAAAGAATCTGGATACAGACAATGTTTTTTCAAGCAGGTGAAAAAACAAAATTTTTCGAAGAGGCATTAATAAATGCTTCAAGAAAAGGTTTAGACGTTCAGGTAGTGATAGACTGGTCCACTAAAAGAAGCATTGGTACTAAAATTCATTTTTATCCCCTACTTCCAATTAGAAAACAAAAAAGAAAAGAGCTAAAACTTTTTTCAAAAGAAAGTAAACAGATATTTGAAAGATTAGAAAAATCAGGGGCAAAGGTTTTATTCGCAAACAAACCAGGACTAAATGGAAGCATTATTCCTTTTCTTAGAAGGAATCATTCAAAAATTTTTATAATCGATAATGCTATATGGATAGGAGGAATAAATTTAAATGATAAGGCATTTGATAATATCGATTTTATGATTAAATTTAAAAACTCAAAACTCTTAAATGCAATCGAAGAAAAATTTCCCCAAGTATACTCCAAATCCGCTCAAAACTATTTAATTGATTTGGACAATGATTATCGCCTACTTTTTGATAATGGTAAATATAATAAATCAATTATTTATAATTATGCCTTGGAAATGCTTGATCGAGCAAAAAAAGAAATAGTTTTCATCTCTCAATACGTACCCGACGGTCCTCTTCTTAAAAAATTAGTTTTAAAAGCAAATGAAAGAATTAATGTCGTAATAATCACTTCACATAAAGAACATAAGGTTTTCACGAAATTTCCTTATAAGCCCTTATATAAAAGACTTAAATCTAAAATTAGATATAATCCCTACATTAGGGTTATACATTGTTCAAAAAAGGTTCACGCAAAGCTTTTAATGGTAGACAAAAAGGAGGTAATTTTTGGATCACATAATTTTTTTAAGCCTACGGTAATTGCAGGAACACAAGAAATAAGTATTCATTCTAAAGATAAGAAATTGGTTAAAACATTAAACAAATTTGCGGAAACTCTTTATAAAAAATTAATTATTTAAATAAGCTATTTCTTCTTCAAGCTCAACTTCAAATTTTTTCCTAACTGTTTCTTTTACAAAATTTATCAACTCTTTTACATCGCTTGATTTTGCATTGCCCAAATTAATAATAAAATTTGGATGTTTTTCGGAAATTTTAGCATCTCCTACTCTTTTTCCCTTTAATGAAGATAGGTGCAAGAGTTTTGCCACCGGTAAAACCTTAAAAGGATCATTCTTTATAAAATCTTTGAACCTATTCTTATTTTCTAAAGATAAGCTATCAAAAGGAATATTTTTAAACGTACTACCAAGACTTGGGACATCCATAGGATGTTTTGTTTTTCTGTATTCTTCTTTTTCCTCAATTGCTTTTTTTATTTCATCCATATTTCCTTGAGACAATTTAAGAATTACTGATAATATAAACTCTTTATGTTTTTCTTTTTTATAGATACTTGTTCTATATCCAAATTTACATTCTTCTTGTTTACGAATTGTTTCTTCAAGCGTATCTAAATTAATACTTTTTACCTCAACAACTGAATCCTTAGTCTCTTTACTAAATGCTCCGGCATTTCCCCTTACTGCTCCCCCTAGTGTCCCGGGAAGACCACCTGCCCACTCAAATCCGCTTAATGAATTATCAATACAAAAAAGTAGTAAATCCTTTATTAACACTCCTGAGCCAACAATTGTTAATTCATCTTCAAAAACCATTGATTTAATATTATTAAAAATTACTAATCCAGAAAAACCTTTGTCATCGATTAATATATTTGCTCCCCCGCCTAATATAAATATTTGTTTTTTCTCTTCAGGAAAGTCTTTTGAAACCTCTTTCCATTCTTTAAGACCATTTATTAGCTCTTCTTTTGAGGAAATCTCTAAAAAATAAGAAGCATTCCCTCCAATTTTATAGTTTGAATAATCCCTAAGCGATACATTTTTTCTTATTTGCATTTTTCTATTTTATAACAATTAATAAAAAATCTCTATTTAATAAAAATCTACCAATTGACAAGTTTTTTTAGCTATGGTATATGATAATAATCTAAATAATCATGGCGATAATAGAAAAAGATATATACCAAAGAAAAGTTTCTTTACCACGAGGTTTTTTTGAGCTTCCAGACCATCAAAGAGAATACCTAAAAAATGGGATTGACGAAATTAAAGATCTTAAGGAAGTATTATTTAAACCAATAACTATGCATCAATTTGAAGAAAGTACTGCGTATCTTTTTGAGAATTCAGCTAATATATCAAGAATTGTTAAGGATCATCAAAGAAATGGCTTAGAGACAGGTGGTCAAAAACTACAAAGTTGCATTGAAAAAGCTAATACATTTTTAGTAAGCAACGGCTATTTATCTGCTGTTTTAACCGATATCAAAAACTACGGTGAACAATTAGCCCAAGAGACCGCAAGAGAAAACCTTGAGGATACATTCGGAATAATAAACAAACCACATTTACCAGGTGCTATTTGTGATTTAAGCTACTACGCCGGTAATCATATCTGTTGGAAATTAATAGAAAAAGAAGAAGGATATACAGAAAATCCCTTCAGCTACATAATGGATCTTTACAGAAACGGAGTCGTTACATTTGGCTTTGCAGATTCAATAGAAAACAAAACTGACTACCTTATTGCCTACTCACTAATAAAAGATAAAAGTGACAATATTAAGGCTGGCGAATTTGTATACGAAAAAACCGAAGGCGAACAAGCAAAAGCTTCTTATTCTCTTAAAGATTTATCAGCTTTAAAAAGAAATGACATAAAAGGATTTCCTCTACCCGATTTAACAAGACCCATTACTCATCAGAAGAACCAAGGGTAACTACTAAATCTTTTGTCTCCCCTTCTCTCCAAACTGTTATTGAAATTTTTTGCTCTGCTTTTTTTGTTGCGATTAAAGTTGAAAGTTCATCTTCTTCTCCGTCAATTTTTTTACCATCAAATTCAACAATTACATCTCCTGACTTAATTCCTCCCTTTTCTGCCGGAGAATCTAAAACTACTGTTTGGATATATGCCCCCTGCACTATATCATTTAATAAAGCTAAATCTTTATCAACCATTTTATACATAACCCCAAGATAAGCTCTGTTAAACTGTCCGCTTTCATTAAAAGTTTTAAGTGAATTTTTTAAAATATTTATTGGCAGCGCAAATCCAATATTTTGTCCACTTTGAGCAACGGCGGTATTTATTCCGATTACCTGTCCTGAAGAGTTTATTAATGGTCCTCCGGAATTACCAGAATTTATAGCAGCGTCTGTTTGAATTACATCATCTAGTTTTTCAACGTATCCTTGAAATTGACTTCCTGCTGTTATCCCTCTTCCAAGACCCGAAATTACACCCGTAGTAACAGTGTTTTTAAACTCACCAAGAGCTGTTCCCATAGCAATTACAAATTGACCAACTTCAAGCTTAGAAGAGTCTCCAAGCTCAGCTACGACTAATTTTTCATCTTTATTTTCCTCAGGGTTAATTTTTAGAATTGCAATATCATTTAACGGATCTCTATAGATTTTTTCTATTTTATATTTCTTGTCGTTACTGGTTATTACCGAATAACTTACTGTTGAGTCAGAGACTACGTGCTTGCTGGTTATAACTAATCCTTCTTTTGAAACTATAAAACCTGAACCAATATTTTGCGGTTCTATTTGCTGTTGTTCCAATCCAAAAATTCTAAATGGACCGAATTCAAAAGTATCGTTTCGTAAGGCATCTTCATCAACTTCTTGGACTATTGTAACCACCGATGGTCCGATTTTTTTTACAACGCCTATTGTTATTGATTCTTCTGTTACAACTTTTATTTTTTCATTTTCTATGTTGTTCTCAGGTTGTTTAGGAAAAAGATTAAAAGCTATCCCCCATATACCCAAAAAAACAATTAATATAAGCAGTAATGTTATTAACTTTTTCATAATAGCCAATGAAGCAATAATTATTTTAGCAATTCTTCAATTGCTTTTTCAAGTTGTGTATCAATACTTGGATCTTTTTCGTCAAAACCTACTTTTACATCAGGCTCTAGTCCTGTTCCATTTACCCATGTTCCATTTGGTGTAATCCATTTTGCAATAGTTACGTGTAATCCTGCTCCATTTCCCAGGTCTTCTGCTTGTTGAATAGTACCCTTTCCATAAGATTTTTCACCAATCAACAAAACCTTTCTATTGTCCCTTAGCGCTCCTGCTACTATTTCAGATGCTGATGCACTTCCTTCATTAATTAAAACTACTATTTGCTTATCTAAAAACAAACCCCTTCTCTCAACTCTCATTATCTTTTTATCTATTTCTTCTCCCTCTTCCGAAACTACTGTTTTTCCTTGTTCTAAAAACTCAGAAGCAATAAAAACAGCATCTGTTAAGTATCCACCCGGATTATTTCTTAAATCTAAAATAATGCCTTTAAAATCTTCTGCTTCGTTTATTTTAAGACTTAAATCACTTACAACAGAAAGCCAATCCTTGTTTGTATTATCGCCAAATTGCGAAAGCCTAACGTAGGCAATAGATGAGCCTTTGGACAATGCACTATCTATTCCCTTAGAATCCTTATCTTTAGCAATTCTAATACTATCAATCTCTGATACGTTTTTTACCCACCCAGAAACACTTTTTACGGTAATTACATCCCTTATGATTTTTATGTCTTTTGTTTCTTTTTCATCTTTATGAAGCACGGTTAAGATAACCTGTGTTCCTTTTTCTCCTCTAATTTTTTCAACAGCTTGAGAGGTGGTCCACCCCGCTGTTAATTCATCGTTAACTTTAACAATTATATCCCCTGCTCTAATCCCTGCTTTTTCTGCAGGGCTTTCATCCAATGGAGCAATAACAATAATGTTTTTATCCTTCATTCCAAGCTCTGCACCAATCCCCGTAAATTGTCCTGCCATTCCCTGTTTAAAATTATCATTTTGAACAGGCGGAAGATAAACCGTAAACGGATCACCAAGGCTTTGTACCATTCCTGAAATTGCAGCATCAACCATTTTTTGCGGATCTAGCTTACTCTTGTCATAATATGTTGCCTCTAATTTTTGCCATGTTAACCAAAATTGAGAAAAATTAACATTTGTTAAGTTCGAAGGGGGTTCTTTACTAACAACACTTAGGCTTGGAGAATAATTTTTCCAATCAAACGATACTTTATTAATGCCAAAAAAATAACCCAAGAAAAAAGCTATTAAAATTATTAATATTAGCTGAAATCTTTTTACTTTATTTTTCATAAAACTACTATTGATTTATTATCTACTTCCAGAAAAATCTCTTTACCTTTAAGCTTCTCCAATTTAGTATAATTATCCTCAGATAACAAAAATATTGGCTTATTAAGTTTTTTTTCTAAAATCTTATCTGTTGCCTTATCATTATTATCAATTGTAATTATTCCTTCTCCGCCTATTGCTAAAACCTTAAAGATTGCCGCCAGTTCAAAAAATTTACCTGCTACTATTTTTCCGTCAACCTCTTTTTTAATATCTTCATCTTCGACTTCTTTTTTATCAATTATTAAAAGTTCTCCTTTTGTACTTTTTCCGTTTACTCTATCTGCTAAAATTGCTGCTTTTTCTGTTTTTAAAACAATTTTTTCATTATTACAAAAATCTACAATTCCATCAACAGGAGAAATAATCGGATCTTCTTTTATTTCTTCTTTTACTGACACCCTAACTAATAAGTCCCCCGTGTCTTCTTCAAGCTTTATAAGCGTACCGTCAAATTCACTAACTAATTGTTTCTTTCCCATTCCAAGTTTCCCCTTTTTTACAGCTATCACATCTCCTGTTGTGATTTTTGATCCCAAACCTTTTTTAAGTGAACTTAAAACATTCTTTGGCGAAATACCTAAGTCACTAGCAAGATGAATTACCTCATTTTTACTACTAATTATTTTTTCTGCCAATACTTGTCCTGCTGTTATTTTTTCACCAACAGCAACTTTTACTTTGTAGTCTTGTGGAAGAAGAACAGGCAGTAAAGTCATTTGCTTATTATCTAACTATAAAGGGTAATAATGCAAGATGTCTTGCACGTTTTATGGAAATCGTTAAACGCCTTTGATGTTTTGCGCAAACACCATTTCTTGATCTTGGTATTATTTTCCCTCTTTCTGTTAAAAACTTTTTAAGTGAAGCCGTATCTAAATAATTTGGCTCTTTTTTTTCATCACAGTAATAACATTTTTTTGGGGCTACATTTTTTCTAATTTTTCGCACTTGTCTTCTTTTTTTCATTTTTAAAATGGAATATCATCCGGAATAATCTCCTCTGATTCATCCTCCTTTTCTTCTTTTTCTTTCTTTTTTAATGGCTTTTTTTCTTCGTCTTTTTTAACTTCTTCTTCATTGGTGTCCACTCGTTTTTCAGTATCCTCTTCTACCGCTGCTTCTCCTTCCGGTCTTTTCGAATCCAAAAGAATCATATCCGATATTACTATTTCTGTTGTGGTTTTTTGTGTTCCGTCCTGTGCATTCCAAGATCTAGTTGAAAGCCTTCCTTCAACAAACACTTTTCTACCTTTAACTAAAAATTGGCTGCAAAGCTCTGCTAATTTATTCCAAGAAACAATTCTATGAAATTCGGCTTCGTCATGTTTTTCTCCGTTTTCTGTTACCCACGCTCTATTTGTTGCTAAACCAAAAGTACAAACAGCTGTACCACTTGGTGTATATCTTAGTTCAGGATCTCTGGTTAAGTTACCAATTAATTGAACTCTGTTTAAGCTTCTTGCCATAATTATTTATTCCTTAATAATAAATGTCTTAATATATTCTCATTCGCTAATATTTTTTTCTCTAAATCCTGAGGGATTAATTCCTTAGCTTCCATTAATAAACGCACAAAATATCCGCTTGTTTCTTTTTTTATTTTATAACTTAATGGTTTTTGACCAAGTTGTTCCTCTTTAACTATTTTTATATCTTTTAAAACTTCCTTAATTTTCTCTAAAACCTTTTTTCTCTCTGTTTCAGAAAGTGAATTTTTTAAAATTAATACTAATTCGTAAGCTCTCATAAGTAAAATTAATCCTAGCATATAAAATGGATAAAAACAAGTAGATTTGAGGTAATTTTAGCGATTCTTAGGAATATAATTTGTTACTTGAATTCCATTTTTTTTGATTTTCCTCAGCCTGTTTTCTTTCTTTACAATCCGGATCAATACAAACATATCCACCTCTTCTAATATATTTTTCTGGATCTGAATTACAATACCCCTCTATTCGACACATTGAATCAATTCCTTGAAAAACATAGTTAGGACAAAAATCGGGAAGACATGTTTTTAAACGCTCTTTTTCCATTTCAGAAATGTATATTATCAATTTTTATCTTATTTTGCAAACTTAAACATTAATTTTAAATTCAACAATATCCCCATTTTTTATAATATAATTTTTACCCTCAAATCTGATTTTACCATTTTCTCTTGCTTTTTTCCATCCACCGCTCTCAACAAAATCGGCAAATGAAACAACTTCTGCTTTTATAAAACCCTTCATAAAATCGGTATGTATCACGCCCGAGGCTATATGAGCATTTAAACCACGTCGAATAGTCCATGCCCTAACTTCTTTTTCGCCAGCTGTTAGAAATGAAATTAAATCTAAAATTTCATATCCTTTTTTAATTATTCTTTCAAGCCCTGATTCATTAATTCCCAATTCTGATAAATAATCTTTTTGTTCATCTTCTGATAAAATAACTAACTCGGATTCTGTTTTCGCAGAAACCGCAATTATATTTTTAGGATATTCTTTCTTAAGATCCTTCTCGTCTACATTTGCTATATAAAATATTGGCTTTGTAGTTAATAACTGTAAATCTTTAGTTGCCTCTTTTTCTTCCGTAGTTAAATCTGCATCTTTTGCCAAAATTCCTAAATTTAAAGCTTTTTCTAATTTTTCAATACCCTCTTTCCACCCCTTAACTCCTATTTTTAATTTTTGCTGTTTATTTTTAGAACTCTCAACTGTTTGAAGATCTGCTAAGACTAACTCCATATTTATAATTTTTACATCGGAATCGGGATTTACTTCTCCTCCTACGTGTATAATATTTGAATCCTTAAAATGCCTGATAACATGACAAATAGCATCTACTTCTCTTATGTGTGATAAAAATTTATTTCCTAACCCCTCACCCGTAGATGCCCCTTTTACTAATCCTGCAATATCCACAAAGCTAACAGTTGCAGGAACAATTGGGGGTAATTTATCCATTTTATTTTCTTCTTTTTCTGTTTCCGCAAGTTTTAAAAGCCTTTCATCGGGTACGGGAACAATTCCGATATTTGGCTCAATTGTGGCAAATGGATAATTAGCAACAAAAGCCTGTTGTTTTTTTAAAATTGCATTAAATAGCGTAGATTTACCAACATTTGGTAATCCAATTATTCCAATACTTAGGCTCATGCTGCCATTATAACAAAAAAAATAACCGCTGATTAAGGCGGTTATTTTTACAGGCAGGAAAAATTCTTATTCAAGGTAGATTCCGGATCCAACTATATAATATCTTCCCTGATATAACGCTTTTTTAAAATATCCAAGTTTTTCAAAAAGAGTATCTGCTCCTGGCTTTGGATATACATAGTTAACCCAACCATCATTTTTACTGTATGCTTGATTAATCATTTCTTTAACAAAATAAACTCCGTTTTTATCAACTGCACTTAATCTATTTGTCCCCTCAAGTTCCGGTTGCGAAGGTAAAACTACTGTATTTCCATTTAAATCATAAACAAAAATGTACTTATCTCCTACAAACCATGTTTCATTTCTTAATTCAGCAAATGCTTCTTCACCTTTATCTTCAACTAATTTAGCTGCCTGATCTACAAAAGCTTTTAATTCTTTAACTTCTTGTGCTTGTGTCACAACGGGTATTTCAGGCGTTAAGCTTTTATAATATGCTCTTGTTAAAACAGCTGCTACTAATAATATTGCCAAGATTAATACTGTATATAAAAGCTTTAAAGAAACAATAGGTTTTTTATTACTGACTTTTCTTTTCTTTGCCATAATTCACCTCCTTTTATCTATACTTTATTTAGTGTATTCTAAAAAACAGCAGAGGTCAATTATTTAAATTAAGACTATTCTCTTTTAAAGAATTTAAAACTTTACTTCTTTCTTCTTTTTCAAGAACAAACGGCTGTCCATAATCCTCTATTTGTATGGGTGTAAATTCAATGTCTATTAGCTTATCATCATAAAATATATATTTTCCGATAATTCCTTGTCTTGTTTTCAAAGACCACATCTGATCAAAAACAAAATTACCGTGTGCGTAGACTATAATTTTATCTTTATATATTTCAACCGGTTGAATCCAATGCGGATGATTGCCAATAACTAAATCGGCATTATTGTCAATTGCAAAATGTGCTAACTCTATTTGTCTAATATCGGGCATATCCTGATACTCTGTTCCCCAATGAAAAGCAACAACTACAAAATCTGATATCTCCTTGGCTTTTTTAATATCATCTTTTATTTTCTCCTCATTTACATTTGCTATTCCTATTTGCTCTTTTTCAATATCATTGTAGGCTAAAAAAGAAAATTTCGTACCTTTAACTTCTTTTATAAAAATTTCTCCAAGACCAAATGCATCAATTTTATTTTCTCTTAATCCATTTATTGTTTCTCTTATCCCCTCTTGTTCCTGATTTGCAAAATGATTATTGGCTACGTTTACTAAATCAATTCCCGCAAAAACTAATCCCTGAATATTTCTAATATCTCCGCAAAAAATCATTCCGGTATCTGTTACTAAACAATCTTTAATAAGTGATGTTTCCAAACTTGCCACTGTAAGATCTGCATTTTTTGTTAAATCTTTTGTTTTTAAATAAGGCCAATTAAAATCATTGTTTTTTAAAACTTTTGAATTTACGGAGCGAGCAGGAATAATGTCTCCGGTAAAAATAATTGTTTTTATATTTTCTGCCGATAAGGTTGCTAACCACTTTTTGTCTTCTGAAAATATTTGCTCAATAGATGGGGTGCCTAAATTAACCTTATACTCATATTGCTTGACTAATGGTTCTTTTATTTCTTCAGCGATTTCTTTTCCAAGAAGAAGTGAAAAGAGGAAGACCAAAATTATAGGAATAATAGTTAAAATTATCCATTTCCAAAATTTGGAACTAAACATTTGGTAATATATATACTACTTTAAACTTATAAAATAATCAAGCTTTATTGACTCTGGGACACTTTTGTGATAAAGATTAATCATGCTGCAATATGAACAATATTGAAAGAGGTTACTTATATAAAGGGGGCAATCTAAAATTCTTAAAAAGAATTACAGCTTTTTCAAAAAGAGAAAAATTTATAGACTTTCTTAAAAGGACAGAAATGGTTTCCAATGCCCTTTATGGGATTCATCAAATTGACACACCCTCTAATAAACCTCAAAGATAATTTTTTAAATTATTAGGATTAAAGCTTTATTTACTACAAAGTTTACAACTCTTTGTATGAATTGCAGCTTCGTAAATAGCAGATAACCCAACTAAAACATATACTAGTGTTTCAAGCCATGGGATTGTTCCAAATATTAGATTTACTAAATTAAAACTAAATAGTCCAATCAATCCCCAATTTAATGCTCCGACTACTACTAATATAAATGTTACGATATGGAGGCTTTTCATTATTTATCACCCCCTTTCATTTGATTAGGTTAATTTTTACTTTAATTTAAAAAATATAAATCGTCAACAGAGATTAAATATCACTTAATAAGAACAAATAGCACAAAATTACAAAAAGTTTGCAAAATACCAAAATAAATGTTTTAATTTAAAAACAAAAAAGGGGGTGATAAAAATGGCAATGTTTAAAGCAAATATTGAAGATGAAACATTACAAAATAAAAACTTTCGTAAAGTTTTATTTACAGGTCCATATAGTCAGTTAGTAGTAATGTCTCTTCTCCCTGGAGAAGAAATCGGTATGGAAGTACATACTAATATCGATCAGTTTTTTAGAGTTGAGGAAGGTGAAGCAAAGGTAATAATCGATGATGAAGAAGCAGTGCTTAAAGATGATTGGGTAGCAATTGTACCTGCCGGAGCAAAACATAATGTTATAAATGTGGGCGATAAAGAATTAAAGTTATACACAATTTATAGCCCGGCGGAACATGCTGATGGAACAGTTCATAAAACAAAAGCTGAAGCAGATGAAGCAGAAGCACAACATCATCACTAAAAAAAGGATTTTTATTTTATTGAAATAAGCTCTACTTCAAAGATTAAAGTGGAATTAGCGGGAATATTACCATTTTCTTGGCTAC
>CAYWVK010000013.1:0-14688 GCA_964461865.1 uncultured Gammaproteobacteria bacterium | reverse complement strand
ATAAAAAGTCGCATTATCTGCTTCATTTTACAACATTAGCACGTCGCAAAATGAACCTGTTAGTATTAAGTAGCGTAATATGAGCAACAATCTGCCTGAATTAATTGATCAATTTTTAGAATATTTAGAAATAGAAAAAAATTGTTCAAAGTTAACTATTCGTGACTATAGACATTATCTAAAAGTGTTTGCAGAATGGCTTACTACTTCCCTACCAGGGAATACTATAAAAGACATAGATCTTTCTGTTGTTAGGAAATATAGAGTTTTTTTATCAAACAGAGTTGACGCTAAAGGGCTTACCTTACAAAGAGTAACCCAAAATTATTACGTAATAGCGCTTAGGTCTTTTTTGAGGTTTTTAATAAAAAACGATTATAAAACACTTGAGCCTTCAAAGATTGATTTACCAAAAGTTGAGAGCCGATCGCTTAAATTTTTAGCAAAGGATCAAATAGATAGAATGATGGTGACAATCGATACCTCAAGAATTGACGGATTAAGAGATAGAGCAATTTTAGAGCTTTTATTTTCAACAGGACTGCGTGTTTCGGAATTAGTAAGTTTGAATAAAGATAAAATAAATTTGGAAAGACGAGAATTTGGAGTTATTGGTAAAGGCAGGAAGCTAAGGTTAGTTTTTGTTTCTGATAGAGCTGCTGATTGGATTAAGCGCTATTTAGATAAAAGAGAAGATGTTTTCAAACCTCTTTTTATTAGATATTCAGGAAAAGAGATTTTTGAAAACCAAGGGGAAAAAATGAGATTAACGGTAAGAAGTATTGAGCGAATTGTTAAAAAATATGCAAGATTGGCAAGGCTTCCAATTGAGCCAACGGTTCATACACTACGACACTCATTTGCAACAGATCTTTTAACAAACGGAGCGGATTTGAGGTCTGTTCAGGAGATGCTTGGGCATAAAAATATTGCAACCACACAAATATATACACATGTTACAAATCCGCAATTAAAAAATATTCATAAAAGCTTTCACAGTGGAAATAAAAATTAGAATGTTTCGTAACTTAAGGAAACAGTGATGCTTACTGTTTCCTCTCCTGGGGTAATGTTTGTTGGTGCTCCTCCTAGTCCTGCTTCGCTACTATCTCTTTGTGCAACAGGAGCGCTGCTTTTATATAAAGGAGCGTAATTTGATTCGTAAACATTAATGATTTTTCCTAGTTTTATTCCGGATATTTTAGCTAAAGAATTCGCTTTTTGTTTTGCAATCTTTACTGCTTCTTCCCTTGCCTTATTTTCTAATTCTGTTCGTAATTCATCGCTAAATGTAAAGTTCACGTTGCCGACAATATTTGCTCCATTTAAGGTTGCGGTATCGATAACATTATTAATTTTTTCAATATCTTTTATTTTTACTTCTATATTTTGACTTGCTGTATAGGCTGTAACCCTTTGATTTCTGTCATAGCTTGGGTAAACATTATAACTTGTAGTTTCAATATATTTTTCCTCAATTCCTAGTTTTTTAATAGCATTAATAATTTTTTTTGAGGATTGATTTACTTTTTCTTGAACCTCTGTTACTGTTGTCCCTTTTTCAGTTATACCAACAGATACAGTTGCCATGTCTGGAGCCATAACGGCTTTTCCCGTTCCTTCTGTTGTGAATAAATCACTTTTTGTAGTTTGAACACTGTTAATACTAAACGAAATTGGTCCTGCTAATTTTGTGTATACAAAAATACCTAAAAATACGAGTATTATATAAATAATTGGTTTTCTAAAATCTTGCCAAAAATGTTTCATATTATTAATTCTAATTATTAAACTAAGACTTGTCAATTGTTTCGTTTAGAAAATTTATGTTATATTTGATTAATTAAACAGAAAGAGTAGTATGAAAAAAATATTAAGCATCATCTTTTTTATGATTTCTTTTGCGATTTTACTTCGTGTGCTTTTGCTTAATTATTATCCTGATTTTAGTGTGCATTATTATAGTTTTGAATTAATGATGAATAATAAAAACCCATATTTAGCAAAATACGCTATGTTTGTTCCTCATGCTTATCCCCCGTTTGTAATATTATTGTTTTCTCCTTTTTACATAGTACCCTTTCTAATCGCCCAAAAAATCTGGACTATTTTGTCAATAATCTTTTTGTATTTATCTATTCATTTGATGTTTAAATTAAATAATAGAAAAATATTTTCTACTCTTGGATTTTTAATATTAGGTTTTTCTTTTTTGTATTTTCCTGTAAAATTTACACTTGGAATGGGTCAAATAAATAACTTAATCTTGTTCTTAACAATTCTAGGAGTATATTTATTTAATGAGAACAGACTAATAATGTCAGGATTATCTTTGGGATTATCAATTGTTATTAAATTTTTCCCTATGATTTTTATTCCGTATTTTTTTATTATTCAAAAAAAAAGATTGGCTATATATACTTTTATTTTCTTTTTATTTTTTACAGTGTTGGGTATTATTTTTACTAATTTAAATATAGGATTATTTTTTTACGAGGAAATCTTACCAACCTTATTAAACTCTTGGAAAGCGGATTATTATAATCAATCATTTTCAGGTTTTATAGCAAGAATCACAAATGACATAGGAGCAAAAAACATATTAAGAACATTGAGTACGTTATTTTTTATCTTATCTTCTTTTATCCCAATATTAAAGACAGTAAAGAAAACAAAGGATAGAATTAATCTAGAACTTAGCCTTTTAGTAATAACTACATTAATAGTTAATAATTTTTCATGGCAGCATCATTTTACCTTGTTGCTTTTCCCGTTAATTACAATTTTTTTGCACATTGAAAAACAAAAATTATCTTTAAGGCATTATTTAATTTTAGGATTTTGTTATTTATTAACAACTCTAAATTTTAAAGTTCCTAATTCTTATCCTATTATTTTACAATCTCACGTACTTTATGGAGCAATTATTCTATGGTTGTTGAACTTGAAGTTGTTATTTAATAAATAATTAATTACTTATTAAATTTTTTAAAAGCATTGCAACATTTATTGGTCCCATTCCACCGGGAGTTGTTGTATAAAGTGAAGCAATCTTTTTAATTTCTTTTTCGTTATAATCGCCGTAAAATTTTTCTTTTTCTAAATGTTGTCCTATTCCAATTAAGATAACTCTTTTTTTTAAATATTCTGCTTTAATAATTTCTTTTTTTCCAATTGCGGAGATAATAATATCTGCAAGTTTTATATCTTTTTCTATATTTTTTGTTTTTGAATCAATAACAACAGGATTAATACCAAGTTTTAAAAAGGTTTTACTTATTGGTTTTCCTCCTGTTTCTCCTTTACCTAAAATTACTATTTTTTTATTTTTTAAGATATTTAAGTCTTTATATATATGTTTTAAAATTTCTAAAGCCGCAAGTCCAATCGGAGGGGTAAATTTTGAGTTTGGATTAAAACCATCAATATCTTTTTGAGGGTTAATACTGCTGTTTATTTTTTTATTATCGATATGTTTTGGAAGAGGTTTTTGAACTATTATTCCGGTTATTCTTTCGTTATTATTCAATTTATCAATACTATCTATTAGTGTTTTTTCAGTTATTTTTTCATTTAAAGTTATTAATGTTGTTTCAATTCCGATTTCTTTTGCTTTAATAATTTTTTGTTTTACATAAGATATCGATGCGGGATTTTCCCCAACGATTATTATTGCTAAGTGAGGTTTTGTTTTTTTCTTAGCAATCTCTTTTTTTAGTTGAGTTAGAATGTTTTGAGCAATTTTTTTTCCTTCAATTTTCATTTTCAACGCATGTTGCAGAAGCAACTTTATCGTTTTCGTTTGAAAATCTCATTAGGATTACCCCCTGGGTGTCTCTTGATAATCTTGGAACTGAATCGATTTCAAGTTTTACAACTTGTCCTTTTTGAGAAGTTATTATAACTTCTTTAACATTTTCAGCTAAGACTTGTGCAAAGGCAACATTACCTGTTCTGCTGGTAACTTTTGCTACTTTTATTCCCTGTCCTCCCCTTCCCTGTCCTCTGAATAGTTTTGCTTGTGTTTTTTTACCAAGTCCATTTTCCATAATTGTTAATAGTTCAGCATTGGATTCTTGTTCAAGTACATCCATGCTAATTACTTTATCTTGATTTATAAGTTTAATTCCTCTTACCCCCATTGTATTTCTGCCCATTGGTCGAACAGTTTTTTCCGAAAACCTTATTGCTTTTCCAAGTTTTGTTGCCAAGAAGATATCTTTGTCTCCTGAGGTAAGTTTGCTCCATGCCAATTCGTCTCCCTTGTCTAATTTTATTGCCAAAATTCCGCTTCTTCTGATATTTTCAAACTCCGAAATTTTTGATTTTTTAACAGTTCCGTTTTTTGTTGTTAAAAAGATGTATTTATTTTGATCATCTTTTTTATAACTTAAGAATGACTCAACTTTTTCTCCGCTTTCAATGTTTAACAAGTTAACAATAGCAGTACCCTTACTGGTTCTACTGGATTCTGATATTTCATATGCTTTAAGTTGATAAACTTTTCCTTTATTGGTAAAAAAGAGTAAGTTGTCATGAGTTTGTGCATAATGAATATTTGCAATAGTATCTTCGTCTTTAGTGGTCATTCCTTTTACTCCTTTTCCACCTCTTTGTTGAGTTCTAAAGCTTAACATGCTTTGTCTTTTTACATATCCGGTTTCAGTTAGTGTAATAACAGTTGGTTCATTTGGAATTAAATCCTCGTCTGAAAATTCTCCTACCTTACTTTTATATACTTTAGTTCTTCTTTCATCTCCGTATTTTTCCTTAATTCTTAAAACTTCTTTTTTAACTACGTCAAATATTTTAAGCGGATGTGCAAGTAAATCTTCAAGGTAGATGATGGTTTCTTTAACCATTTGGTATTCGTCTTCTATTTTTTGTCTTTCAAGTGCTGCTAATCGTCTTAGTTGCATGTCCAAGATTGCAATTGATTGAATTTCAGATAGTTTAAATTTTGCCATTAAATTTTTCTTAGCAGTTTCTTGATCTTTTGATTCTTTAATTGTTTTTATAACTGCGTCAATATTTTCAACAGCAATCTTTAATCCCTCAAGAATATGTAGTCTTGCTTTTGCTTGTCTTAATTCATGCTCCGATCTTCTTTTGACCACTTCGTATCTATGTTTTAGATATTCTTCAAGTATTGTTTTTAAATTTAGCGTTTGCGGAGTTCCATCAACAAGCGCTACTATATTTGCTGAAAAAACTACTTGTAGATTAGTGTGTTTAAATAAGTTGTTTAATACTTTTTTGGGTGCACTGTCTCTTTTTAGTTCAACTACAATTCTTGTGCCATGTCTATCGGATTCGTCTCTTAAATCTGATATTCCGTCAATTTTTTTCTCTCTGGCAAGGCCTGCAATTCTTGCAACCAGCAGAGCTTTGTTTACCTGATATGGTAGTTCAGTAATGATAATTGCGGATTTTCCTTGTCCAATTTCTTCAATTTCTGCTTTTCCTCTTATGATAATTCTTCCCCTACCTGTTGTATAGACATTTTTTATTTCATTAATATCATATATTGCACCGGCTGTTGGAAAATCAGGGCCCTTGATGTGCTCTAAAAGCTCATCGGTTGTTAAGTCCCATGAAAATACTGTTTCTTTTTGAGCAGTTTTGCTAATCTTTGTATTTTCTATTAAATGTATAACTGCGTTAGTAACTTCTGTTAAATTATGAGGAGGAATTTTAGTTGCCATTCCAACAGCGATTCCCTCAGACCCCATGAGAAGTAAGTTCGGTAGTATGCTTGGTAAATATTTTGGTTCTTTAAGTGTTGCATCAAAATTGTCTGAGTAATCAACTGTTTCCTTATCGATATCTGTTAGCATTTCAGAAGCAATTGTTGTCATACGTGCTTCGGTGTAGCGCATGTGCGCCGGTGGATCTCCGTCCATCGAACCGAAATTTCCTTGCCCGTCAATTAATGGATAGCGCATTGAAAAGTTTTGAGCAAGTCTTACCATTGCATCATAAATAGCAGAGTCCCCGTGAGGATGATATTTTCCCATTACTTCTCCGACAATTTTTGCTGACTTTGAAAATTTTGCACTATGCGTTAGTCCCATTTCGTGCATGGCAAAAAGTATGCGTCTGTGAACCGGTTTTAATCCATCTCTAACATCAGGAAGCGCACGAGAGACGATAACAGACATTGCATAGTCTAGATACGCTTTTTTAACTTCTCCTGTGATTTCTGTTTTTAACAGCTTTCCAATGTCCATAAAATTTAAAATAAACAGTTAATACTTTTAATTCTTAATTAAAGAAAGGGAGCAATTAAGAGGGCGACTATATTTAAGACCTTAATCATTGGATTGATCGCAGGTCCTGCTGTATCTTTATAAGGATCTCCGACCGTGTCGCCGGTAACTGCTGATTGGTGGGCAAAGCTTCCTTTGCCGCCAAAATTTCCTTCCTCAATATATTTTTTTGTATTATCCCAAGCAGCTCCTCCGGTGGTCATAGAGATGGCCACAAATAGTCCTGTAATTATGCTTCCAATCAAAAGTCCCCCCAAGGCTTTTGGTCCTAGGATGAAACCGACTAAAATTGGAGCCAAAACTGTAATTAATGTTGGTAAAACCATTTCTTTAATTGCTGCTTTTGTAACAATATCTACTGCTTTTCCATATTCCGGTTTTGCTTTTCCGGTCATTATTCCTTTAATTTCTTTGAATTGTCTTCTAACTTCATTTACTATTGATACGCTTGCTTTACCAACTGCTTCCATCGCTAATGCTGCAAAAAAGTAAGGTAATGCTCCACCTATAAATAATCCGATAATTACACCGGGATCAGATAATACAAACGAGTCAATGCTTATTCCTTTTGCTACAAATTCTTGAATATAGCTTGCAAACAATACTAATGCTGCAAGTCCTGCAGAGCCGATGGCATATGCTTTTGTAACTGCTTTTGTAGTGTTTCCAACGGCATCTAATGGGTCTGTTATGTTTCTTACTTTTTGATCAAGGCCTGCCATTTCGGCAATGCCCCCGGCATTATCTGTTATTGGTCCAAACGCATCTATTGCAACGATTATTCCTGCTAGTGAAAGCATGCTCATTGCTGCAATTGCTATTCCATAAAGACCTGCAAAATAATATGAAAAATATATTCCTGCTGAAATTAAAAGTATAGGTGCCATTGTTGATTTCATTGAAACAGCAAGTCCGGCAATAATGTTTGTTCCGTGCCCTGTTGTTGATGCATTAGCAATTGTTTTAACAGGAGAAAAGTTTTTAGAAGTAAAATACTCCGTTATTATAACCATTCCGATTGTAACAATAAGCCCGATTATTGATGTGTAAAAAAGATTTAATGTTGAAATTCCGTTTAGCCCATTTGGAAAAACAGCTGTAGTTAAAAAATAAAAACCGATTATTGAGATAATAACAGATGCTGATAAACCAACATATAATGCCTTCATTACTCCTTTTCCCTTAAGCTTTACAAACCAGGTGCCAATAATGCTGGCAAAAATTGAAATTCCACCAATCATCATTGGATAAAATATTACTGATGGATTTTGAGGAAATGTTAAATTACCCAAAATCATTGCTGCTACTGCGGTGATTACGTATGTTTCAAAAAGATCGGCTGCCATTCCGGCATCATCTCCTACATTGTCCCCTACCAAATCTGCAATTACTCCGGCGTTTCTTGGATCGTCTTCGGGAATTCCTTTTTCAATTTTTCCAACCATATCTGTTCCTACGTCTGCTGATTTTGTAAATATTCCACCACCCAGTCTTGCAAAAACAGAGATTAAAGAACCTCCAAACCCTAAGGCAATTAGGGGTTGTAAGTTTCCGTTAGCGACTCTTTCTAAAAGCCAATAAAAACCTGAAACTGAAAGTAAAGCAAAGCCGGCCACCAATAGTCCTGTTACAGCGCCTCCTTTAAAGGCAAGAGAAAATGCTGCTGCTAATCCTTTTTTTGCTGCCTGTGCAGTTCTGATGTTGCTTCTAACTGCAACGTTCATGCCAATAACGCCTGCAATGCAACTAAAAATAGCTCCTATCACAAATCCAAGTGCGGTTATCCAATTAAAAGCGAAGTACAATATTATTGTAATAACAATTCCGATTATCCCGACAACTGAATATTGTCTTTTCATATATGCAGATGCTCCCTCGGCAATAGCATCTGAGATGTCATTCATTTTTTTATCTCCTCTTGGATTTTTTAATACGTTATAAGTTAGGAAGAGTCCGTAGGCAATAGAAATTATACTTGCGATCATCGCAAATATTAATTTATGGTCTAGAATAAAAGATAAATTCATATAAACGTTATAACATTATAAGAAAAATATTTCTATTTTTCAATCGGTTAAATATCTAGGTTTGCCATTTTAGCATTTGTCTGAATAAAATGTTTTCTTGGCGGAACTTCATCGCCCATTAGCATATTAAATGTTGCGTCTGTTTCTTCTACGTCTTCAATCGTTATTTGTTTTAAACTTCTGTTTTCAGGATTCATGGTTGTTTCCCATAGTTGTTCCGGATTCATTTCACCAAGACCTTTGTAACGTTGTGTTGTTACCTTAGTTCCTTCAGGTAGCTTTTTAATATAATCATCTTTTTCCTCATCCGTTAAAACATATTTTGAATTTTTTCCATGAGCGATTTTATATAACGGTGGTTGAGCAACGTATAAATAGCCTTGTCTTATAATTTCCGGTAAATGTCTAAAGAAAAAAGTTAGAACTAAAGTTTCAATGTGCTGTCCGTCAACGTCAGCATCTGTCATAACAATTATTCTGTGATATCTTAATTTTTCAAATTTTACACTCTCCCCTATTCCTGCTCCTAAAGCAATTATTAAATCTTTAATTTCTTCGTGTTCGATAATTTTATCAAGCCTTGCTCTTTCAGTGTTTAATATTTTCCCCTTTAAAGGTAAGATTGCTTGAAATTTTCTATCTCTTCCTTGCTTTGCGCTACCTCCTGCACTATCTCCTTCAACAAGATAGAGTTCTGATACGCTTGGATCTTTTTCCTGACAATCTGCTAGTTTTCCAGGAAGAGATGAACCCTCCAAAGCTCCTTTTCGAAGAATTGCTTCCTTAGCTGCTTTTGCTGCAAGTCTTGCTTTTGCTGCTAAATATACTTTTTCCAATATTTTTCTTCCGGTTGAGGGATTTTCCTCAAAATATGTGCTAAGTCCATCTCTGACTACTGCCTGAACAATTGGTTGTATTTCGGAATTTCCTAATTTTCCCTTAGTTTGTCCCTCAAACTGAATTCTGTCTTGGGGCATTTTTACAAAAACAACTGCAGTTAATCCCTCTTTTGTATCGTCTCCTGTTACAGAATCTTCTCCTTCTTTAAACGAACCAATTTTTTTACCATAATCATTTATTGCCCTGGTTAAGGCCATTCGAAAACCAGTTAGATGTGTTCCTCCGTTTATGGTGTTAATAACGTTTACAAAGCTTTCAACAGATTCGTTATAACCATTATTATATTGAAGCGAAATTTCTACTTCTACGTCTTTGTTCTGTTTTTTAATATAGATTACTTCATGAAGTGGATTTTTATTTTCATTTAGTTTTGCAATCAGTGAGGCAATTCCTCCTTCAAAATAATAATTTACCTCTTTTTCTTTACCTTCCCTAATGTCGTATAGATGAAAATATATTCCCGGAATTAAATAGGCTCTTTCCCTAATTGTTTTTTTAATAGTATCAAAATCAAAGTTTGTTTCTGTAAAGATTTCATCATCAGGATAAAAAGTTACAGTTGTTCCGGAATTAATTACGAAATGATTCACGGGTAATTTATAGTCAGATTTTTTAAGTTCCAAAAGAGGTGTTTTTGCTATTCCTCTTGAGTATTCTTGTCGATATACTTTATTGTCTTTTTTTACTTCAACCCACATGGATTTTGATAATGCGTTTACAACCGATGATCCTACTCCATGTAGTCCCCCTGAGATTTTGTAAGCTGAACCTCCAAACTTTCCGCCAGCATGAAGTTTTGTCATTACTATTTCCAAAGCGCTTTTTTTATAATGAGGCATAATATCAACAGGAATTCCTCTTCCATCATCAACTACAGTTGCGCTTCCGTCATTATTTAAAACGACCCATACATTTTTAGCTGAACCGGCCAATGCTTCATCAACTGCATTGTCAATAATTTCTCTTAAAGATTCATGGAGTCCAATGGTATCAATTGAGCCGATATACATTCCCGGTCTTTTTCTAACAGGCTCTAATCCTTCAAGGACTTGTATTTGTTGTGCTGAATAATCAGAGGATGTTTTAGTTTTAGATTTTGATAAAGCCATATTTAACCTATTAATTCTAACAAAAAAAAGAACCAATTTCTAGTCCTTATATATTCTTAAATTAAAAATTTAAGAATAAATTTTCCAAAGCGAGCCTTAAGTTTGTATTAGTATTCTTAATAATAGTATGTGTTTTTTGTAAACTTTTAATTTTGTTGATTAATTCTTTATCTTGTTTTTCTAGGATTTTTTCTCTTAAGATTATAATTATTTTTTCAATAGTATTCAATGCTTTATCTTTATTTCTCGAAAGATCTTGGGCTATTTTTAATTTCTCCCCTATTCCTGCTTTTTCTAATGAGCTTAACAGATTAATATATTTGTCATTATTTTCATTGTTCCTATTATTAAGCTCAATGATATTGCAGCGTGATTTAATTGTTGGAAGTACCAAGTCTATTGATTCGATAAGTAATACTATAATAGTATTGGCTGGTGGTTCCTCTAGTAATTTTAATAAGGAATTTTGTGCTTCAATGGTTAATCCTTGAATTGCTGAAATTACTATTGCCTTTTCTTTACTCTTGATGGGTTTTAAATAGATATTTTGTTGTATGGTTTTTATATCGGGAATTCCTATTTGCTTTTCACTTTCAAAAAAGCTTATGTCAAGTCTATCAATATCTTTGTCTTTTAAAAATTTTAAGGCTTTTTCCTTTGCGTTTTCTTTATTTTTAGAAATAATTAAAAATGAGTGCATAAAACTTATTCTTTCCTTGACATTATAGTTTATTTTCTCTTACTATTAAAGCAATGCCCGATGTAAATGTTGTACAAAAAACAAATAATTCGATATCCGAAGTCTTATATTCGGATCATTTGCTTACTAAAGAGCAATTTGATGAAATAAGAGTTAAAAGCGCATCAGAGGGGATATCTGATGAGGAAATAATAAAAAAGGGAAAGTACGTAAGCGATGAAAAATTTGCTGAAGCAAAAGCAAAGCTTTTGGGAATTCCCTTTATTGTTCTTGATACTATTTCATTTTCTCCACAGGCGATAAGTTTTTTATCCAGAGCAGTAGCCGAGCGGTTTTCAATAATTCCCTTTCTTTACGATGATCAAACCAAAACATTATCCATGGCAATGGCAAATCCTGTAGATTTAGATGCAATATCATTTGTAAAACAAAAAACCGGTTTAGAGATTAAGTCTTTTGCAGCTGCTCCGATAGAGGTTCAAAGAGCAATAGATCAGCAATATAGACAAGAACTTGTTGGTGAGGTCGGACAAGCAATAAAAGAAACAGAAGAATTTTCAAAACCTCGTGTTGTTGAAAGCACAGATATAAATAAGATTATTAAAGAAGCTCCGATTGCAAAAATTGTCTCTACGATACTTGAATATGCTGTTAATAGTAGGGCTTCTGATGTACACATTGAACCTCAGGAGGATAGGGTTAGAGTGAGATACCGAATTGATGGAATTCTTTACGATCGTTTATCTTTGCCTAAGACTGTTCAGGATGCAGTAATTTCAAGAATTAAAATTCTATCGGAAATGAAAATCGATGAACATAGAACTCCACAAGACGGAAGATTTAACTTTAAAGTTGACGAAAAAGAAGTTGATCTTCGTATTTCTGTTTTGCCAACGGTTTTTGGTGAAAAAATTGTCATGAGGCTTCTTAGAAAATCAGGAGGACTACCAACCTTAAATGAGCTTGGCTTAACGGGGGGTACACTTAAAAGTTTAGAAAGTGCAATTTTAAGACCACACGGAATTATCATTGTTTGCGGACCAACAGGTTCCGGTAAAACTACTACTCTTTATTCCATTTTATCAAGGCTTAATACAACAAGAGTTAATATTATGACACTTGAAGATCCTGTAGAGTATCAGATTGCCGGTATTAATCAAGTGCAGATTAATCCGGCGGTTGGTCTTACTTTTGCCAGTGGACTTAGGTCTTTTTTAAGACAGGATCCAAATATTATCTTGGTAGGAGAAATTAGAGACGGAGAAACAGCGGATCTTGCAATTCAGGCAGCATTAACCGGTCATTTAGTATTATCAACACTTCATACATCTAATGCTTCAGGAGCACTTCCTCGTCTTATTGATTTAGGTGCTGAGAGCTTTTTATTGGCCTCAACTATGAATGGTATATTGGGACAAAGAATTGTTAGAAAAATATGTAGTCACTGTAAACAATCTTACTCTCCTCCGGCTCAAATTATTGATGAAATGAAGTCTGTTTTGGGGAATCTTTTCCCTGCAACAAATGAGGTTAAATTATATAAAGGTAAAGGTTGTGAGCATTGCGGAAACTCAGGTTATCAGGGAAGAGTTGGAATATTTGAAACATTATCGGTTAACGAAAAGGTTTCAAGTCTTGTTTTGGAAAAGGCGGATAGTGGTACAATAGAAAAAGAGGCTGTAAGTCAAGGAATGATAACCATGAAGCAAGACGGCTATATTAAAGCCCTACAGGGATTAACTACAATAGAAGAAGTTTTAAGAGTTGCAGAGGAATAATGATGGATATTAAAGAATTATTAGCTTTAACAGTAAAAAATAATGCATCTGATATACATATATTGCCGGATGTTGTTCCAACAATTAGAATCGATGGAAATTTACAAGCGCTTGGTAGTTTTGATAAATTAACTAAAGAACAAGTTGAAGAACTAATTTTTCAAGTATTACTTCCTGAACAAAAAGAGCTTCTTTTAGCTAATAAAGAATTAGATTTGGCAATTGAATTTGGTGGTGGAATAATGGGTGGTTTAGGAAGATTTAGGGTAAATGCTTATTATCAAAGAGGAAAACTTTGTGCTGCTTTTAGATTTTTACCTGTAACAATTAAAACTATTGAAGAGTTAAAAATGCCAAAGATATTGCATACTTTTGCAACCTTTAAACAAGGCTTTATTCTTGTTTGCGGGCCAACCGGACATGGTAAATCAACAACAATAGCATCGGTTGTTAATGAAATTAATCTTACCAGAAGTGCTCACATTTTAACAATCGAAGATCCGATTGAGTATGTTTATCCTCTCGGAAAAAGCATTGTTTCACAAAGAGAAATGGGTATTGATAGCCATGCATGGTCAAAAGCTTTAAGATCGGCATTAAGAGAAGATCCGGATATTGTAGTAATTGGAGAAATGCGTGATCCGGAAACTATTTCTTCAGCAATTACTATTGCTGAAACAGGACATTTGGTTTTCTCAACGCTTCATACAAATTCTGCATCACAAACAGTAGATAGGATAATCGATTCTTTTCCCTCAGGTCAGCAGGCTCAAATTAGGATTCAATTGGCATCGACTCTTAAGGGAATTATTTCGCAAAGACTTTTGCCAAGAATTGAAGGCGGAAGAATTCCGGCAGTTGAGATTTTGCTAACCAATTCGGCAATTGCCAGCAATATAAGAGAGGGAAAAACTCATCTTATTGATTCAGTAATTCAAACATCTCAAGATGTTGGCATGATTACCCTGGAGTCTTCATTGGCTTCTTTAGTACTCTCAGGTGCGATTAGTTTAGAAACCGCCAGAGGATATGCTCTTCGCCCTGAAGAATTACTAAGAATGATAAAAATGGTATGAAATTTCATTATAAAGCAGTAACTAAAAGCAGTAAGGTTGTTCAGGGGTTAATAGACGCTAAGGATTCAGGTGAAGTGGTAAAGTATCTTCGTGCAAAAGAATTAATGCCAATCACCGTTAGTGAAGAAAAAGGCGGTTCGATGTTTAAGCTTTCGGCAACCTTTCATAAAGTAAAAGTGGGAGACGTAGTAATTTTTACAAGACAATTATCCTCAATGCTTACCGCAGGTTTAACACTTTTGAGATCTCTTGAGATTTTTAAGGAACAAGTGCAAAATCCGGCAATGATGGAGGTTATGGAGGGTATTGTAAATGATGTTGAAAACGGAAAATCATTTTCAGCAGCAATTTCTAAATATCCCGATGTTTTTTCAAGTATTTATGTTTCTCTTATTAAGGCAGGAGAAAAATCAGGTCTTTTAGATAAGGTTTTATTAAGATTGGCAGATAATATGGAAAAACAACAAAAGCTTAGATCAACAATTAAAGGAGCTTTAATGTATCCGGTTATAGTTGTGGCGCTTATGGTAATAGTAGTTGTTGTAATGATGATTTTTGTAATTCCGCAGCTTACTAATCTTTATAAAAATTTAGATGTGGAACTTCCCTTGCCTACTCAAATTGTTATGACGCTATCCGATGTAACAATAAAATTTTGGCCGATTGTTTTAGGGGTTGTTGTTTTATTGTTTTTTCTTTATAAAAAATGGAGTAAAACAGAAGATGGATTATTAATAGTTGATAACCTTAAGCTTAAAATGCCGGTTTTTGGTAAATTAATAAAGCAAACTATATTGGCAGAGTTTTCAAGAACATTTGGTCTTTTAGT
>CAYWVK010000012.1:0-14730 GCA_964461865.1 uncultured Gammaproteobacteria bacterium | reverse complement strand
GGAAAATGATTAATCTTTCCGAAGTCTTATATCCTGTTGCACAAGGATATGACAGTTATTGCATGGATACAGATGTTCAAGTAGGCGGAACAGACCAAACATTTAATATCCAGGCAGGAAGAACTCTTCAAAAAGATTTAAGAGGTAAAGAATCATTTGCCCTAACTGTTCCTATTATGGAAGGAACTGATGGCAGAAAAATGAGCAAGTCTTATGGTAATGCAATTTGGTTAAACGATACTCCAAATGACATGTATGCAAAAACAATGTCGATAAATGATGATTTAATTATCCAGTACTATACCTTAGCAACGAATATTCCAATGGCAAAGATAGAAGAAATAGAAAAAGAATTAAAGAGTGGAGAAAATCCAATGCAAATTAAAAAAGGATTGGCTTTTGAAATTGTTAAAGAATTATATAGTGAAAATGACGCTAAAAAAGCTGAAGATAACTTTAAAAAAATAGTTCAAGAAAAAGAATTACCAACTGATATTCCTGAAATTAAATTTAAAAAAAATCAAAAAATTGAAGATTTATTAATCGAAAAAAATATTATTGATAGTAAATCTTTTGTTAAAAGACTAGGAGAACAGCAAGGACTTAGCCTAAATGATAAAAAAATCAAATCAGACGACACTTCAAGTGAGGGAATATTAAGAATAGGGAAAAATAAATACTATAAACTAATTCCTTTTTAACTTTTTTAATGTTTCTTTCATTTTTCCCTCAAAATCATCATAATCAATAATATAATCATCAAACATCTTTTTTAAATCAACTATCACTTTTTCTCTTTCTTTTGGTAAGGAATTTGCAACTATAATCGCTAGCTTGTATAAGAGCATTTGTGGAATATTGAGCCATTTATCATTAAGTCTTAGAAAAATTAGGATTGTTATTACAGCAATTCTTTTATTACCGTTCGCAAAAGGATGATTTTTTATTAATGAATAAAACAAGGCTGCTGTTAAATCAACTAAGGTTGGGTTTTCAGTGTTATAAAATACATTTTTTGGTGAAGCAAGAGAAGACTCCAAAAGAGAGTTATCTCTAGTTGAATAATCTGGAATTGGCTCATCAAAAGACATTAATTTTCTAGCAAGATTAAAACAAATAAATTCGAAGTCTTCTATTTCTATCCAATTATGCTGTCGCAAGCCTTCGGAAGGTTTCTTCATATTGTTTTATGCCTTTATTAATAGCTTTTTTTATTATTTGTGCTTTTTTAGGGTTATTTTTTTCGTATTTTTTTACTGCAGTATTTGTCATAATGATATTATAACAGACATTGTGTTAACTCTACAATAAAAGCATTTTTAATCCTTCAACTACACTCAATATTGGAGCTAGAGACAATGACACTTGGGATATTCCCGCAAATCTTATTTTGATCCAAAGCCTAGTGGAAATTCTTTTTTAAGCTTTTCAGAGTAAGATAATAATTCTGCAACTGCATTTTGAGGTAATTCATCATTTTCTACAATATCAATTTCACTTCGTGGAGATAACCAATCACATTCAAAAAGCGGCTCACCTATAATTTTTTTAATTTCTCCAGTTTTTTCACTTTCGATAAAAATATAGTTTCCGGGTAAAAGTAAAACGTTTCTAATCCCGTCAATAAATAAAAAACTTTCATTTGGAAATCTTGATACAATTTTTTTGTAATCTACCTTACTTAAATTTTCAACTACTAAAGCATAAGCAGTTTTCCCGTCAATTACTGGTTTTTTCCCTTCTAACATAAAAGGTATTTTATCACAAGATAAAGATAATATTACATTTGACAACTACTTATAAAAAGCCTATTGTTATCTAGGTGCTTTTAGTCAGTTTTGAGGCTAAAAAGCTAGGGATACCAAGGACATTCCCGTATGTCTTAATTACAAGAATGAATAAAGAAATTGAAATTTGTCATAATCTTTGTAAAGAATCAAAGAGATGCATACAGGATGGAACAACAAGGCATATACTTCCTTTAGGTTTTGGTAATCCTCGAAAAAACAGAATTATCGTCCATTGAAGAATGTTTAATTTTCGAAAAAGAAATAAAAGCAGAGCTAGTTGATGGAGAATGGATAAAAACAATAGGTTATCTCTCTTCAAAACCAACACTAACTGATTTAAAATTATTTTAAAACCTAATTAACAAGATTAAAAAATATTATGAAATATTTTGCTGAAAATTAACTTTAGACATCTTTGTAATTTTTTGCTATTATATAAATTGTTATGGACATGTTTAGAAAACACAGCTGGATTTGGAAAATAATAATAACAATTGCAACTATTGCTTTAGTTGCAACATCTTTTTTACCATTCTTAGCTCTTCAATAAAAACCTATGGACTTAAATACACCGATTAAAAAGGCCTCAAGGTCATACAAAATGTATTCTTCACGTCTTGAGAAATTAGGAATAATAAAGATTGAGGATTTTTTGTTTCATATTCCTTTTAGATACGATGACTATTCCTTAGTTTCAAAAATAGGAGAAGTTCAGGAAGGGGAGACAATAACAGTAAGTGGAGAGGTAACAGATATAAAAAATGAATATACAAGGTGGAAAAAAATACAAAAAGCAAAAGTAAATGATGACACAGGGGAAATAGAGGTTATCTGGTTTAATCAACCATATTTAACAAAAACTATTAAAAAAGGGGATAGAATTTCCCTATCCGGAAAAGTTACTCTTTTTAGAAACACAAAAACCCTTCAATCTCCTGACTTTGAAATCATATATAACGAAAATGAAATAATTCATACAGGAAGATTGGTACCAATTTACCCTGAAACAAGAGGCGTTAGCTCAAAATGGCTAAGAAGACAAGTATTTAATTTATTAAAAACAGCCTCAATTGAAGAATATCTACCGGAAAATATTATAAAAGACAATAATTTAATTAATTTAAATAGTGCGATAAATAATATTCATTTTCCCAAAAGCATTAAAGATGCAAAAAATGCCAGGGAAAGACTGTCATTTGATGAGCTTTTTTTAATTCAGCTTAATTCTTTAAAGAGAAAAAAAGAATGGGAAGGAAAAAAACTTAAAAAAGCGTTTAAAGTTGTAAATTTTAAAGAGGAAATTGAAGAATTTTTAAAAAAACTTCCCTTTGAACTAACTAATGCTCAAAAAAGAGTAGTTAAGGAAATTTTTGCAGATTTTTCAAAAGAAAAAGCAATGAATAGGCTTTTGGAAGGGGAAGTTGGAAGCGGAAAAACAGTAATTGGAACAATAGCCATGTATTTATCTTTTTTAAACGGCTATCAATCAATTCTAATGGCGCCAACTGAAATCTTAGCAAAGCAACACTTTGAAACAATAAAAAAATTACTTAAGCCATTTAAAATAAAAGTTGAAATATTAACAGCAAACACTAAACCAAAAAACAAAAATTGCGATATTTTAATCGGTACACATGCACTTTTATATCAAAAAATGAATTTAGAAAAAGTTGGATTTGTAATAATTGACGAACAACAAAGATTTGGGGTTGAACAAAGATCAAAACTTAGGGCTTTAGGTAAAAACCCGCATGTTTTAACCATGACTGCAACACCAATACCAAGAACCATTGCCTTAACCATGTATGGTGACTTAGATTTATCATTTTTGGATGAAATGCCAAAAGGAAGAAGAAAAATAAAGACATGGCTTGTGCCGCATGAAAAACGAACAAGAGCATACAACTGGATAGAAAAAGAGATAAAAGATAATAAAAGCCAGGCTTTTATTATCTGCCCATTAATAGAGGAATCGGAAAATCTAGAAAGCGTTAAAGCAGTTACTAAAGAATATGAAGTTTTAAAAACTAACATATTTCCAAAATTAAAACTTGGATTATTACACGGAAAAATGAAAGGAAAAGAGAAAAATGATACCTTAAAAAAGTTTAAAGACAAAAAATATGACATTTTAGTTTCAACTCCGGTTGTAGAAGTAGGAATAGATATTACTAATGCAACAATAATGTTAATTGAACAGTCAGAAAGGTTTGGACTTGCTCAACTTCATCAACTTAGAGGAAGAGTAGGAAGAGGGGATAAACAGTCATACTGCCTGTTATTTACTTCATCAAAAAACGATAAAACCATTGAAAGATTAAAATCAATGGAAACAATTGACTTTGGACCAGAGCTTGCCGAACTTGATTTAAAATTAAGAGGACCAGGGCAAATATTTGGCGTACTTCAACATGGAATACCAGCGTTAAAAATAGCTTCATTTTCAAACTTTGATTTAATTAAAAAAACCAGAAGAGAAGCAGGGAGAATAATTAAAAACTTAGATAAATTCAAAGTTCTTCAGGATAAAATAAAAGAAATTGAGGAAAAAAATATCTCTCCTGATTAGTTTTAAAAACTCATTTAGTCTTAATTGACAAATTTTTTTCACCTTGAGATAATCCATAGACATGAAATGGCCTGAAGCATTAACACTAATTAGACATGATGTATCTGAATATAATATTCTTAAGAACAAAAAAGAGGAAGACAAAAGATACCAGAAATTCCTAGATAGTTACAATGTTAATCCAGATTCTAAAAGGTGCCGTAAGCTTGCTTTGGATGTTGTTAAAAGATTTTCTCTTGGTTACGGAGACCATAAAACCCCACTAGCAGATTCCTTTGGAGAACAAGCAAAATCAATGGCAACAAGTTTAAGAAGTAGGATTAAAATTCCCGATATTATTTTTGTTTCTCCATATACAAGAACATACCAAACTCTTGAAAAAATGAAGGAAGGCTGGCCTGAATTAGCAGGTGTAAGAACAATTGAAGAAGAAAGGATTAGGGAACAAGATCATGAAATAGTAATGCTCTCCAATGACTGGAGGGTATTTAATGTTTTATATCCTGATCAACGAGATTTAAGAAAAATGCAGGGAAGTTATTGGTATAGATATCCTCAGGGCGAAAGTGTGCCAGATGTGCGGGAAAGATTAAGATCATGGCTTACCACAATAACCAGGGATTATAGTGAAAAAGGAGTTTTGGCGGTAACTCATCATCTTGCTATTTTATCTTTACGAGCAAATTTGGAACGACTTAGTGCAGATGAATTTATAAAATTAGATAAAGAAAATAAACCAATAAACGCAGGAATAACAATCTACAGAGGAGACCCAACAACGGGTGAAAATGGACATTTAGTTTTAGATGCCTACAATGTAAAGTTGTATTAAATATCCTTGCATCTAAGAGTAAAATAAAGTAAAATTACATCTATGCCACAAGAACCAAAGAAAAGACATTCAAGGCAAAGACAAGGAAAAAGAAGAGCGGCCATAAAATTAACAGTTACCAAAACTGTAATTTGTAAAAACTGCGGAAAGAATATAAAAGCACATAGTGTTTGTAAATATTGTGGCTATTATAAAGGAAAAGAAATAATAAACGTTAACAAGAAAAAAGAAAAAGAAGAAAAGAAAGAAAAAGAAGAAAAATAGTTTAAATGAAAAATCCTCTTGACCCACGTCATATAAAAAGACAAAAAATTGTCGAAGACTTATTTAAATACGATTTTAAAAAACAAAATATTTCAAAAAACGCAAGAGAAATTATTAAATCAATTAAAACAATTGATAAAGAAATAGGGGATGCAGCTCCTGAATTTCCAATTTCAAAAATTAACAAAATTGATCTTGCAATCCTAAGACTTTCCATATATGAAATTTTAATTGGAAAAAAAGAACCAATAAAAGTTATAATAGATGAAGCGGTTGAATTAGCAAAAGAATACGGAGGAGAAACAAGCCCATCTTTTGTAAACGGGGCATTGGGAAATGTTCTAAAAAAATATGATTCCAAAATTTAAAAATCAAAAATTATTTGAACAAGCCTTTACACACAGGTCCTTTCTAAACGAAACAAAAGAAAAATTATCCTCTAATGAAAGACTTGAATTTTTAGGTGATAGTGTAATTTCCTTTGTTGTTTCAAAATACCTGTATGAAAAGTATCCTGATTTTGAGGAAGGAATATTAACAAATTTAAGATCACTTTTAGTAAATACAAAAAGCCTAGCCGGTATTGCAAGAGAACTTAACTTTGGACAGTATTTAAAATTATCCAAAGGAGAAGAAGATTCAAAAGGAAGAGAAAACCAAACTTTACTTGCTAATTGTTTTGAATCATTTGTCGGTGCTTTGTTTTTAGATCAAGGAATTGAAGAAGTAACTATATTTTTAAATAAAATGCTAATCCCAAAAGCAGAAGACTATGTAAAAATAAAAGCCTTTAAAGATCCAAAAAGTCTTTTTCAGGAAGCTATGCAGGCAAGAAAACAAAAATCTCCGGTTTATAAAGTTATCGATGAGCAAGGCCCATCACATGCTAAAATCTTCACAATAGGCGTATATATTAACCATGAACTCTTTGGTACAGGAAAAGGGAAATCAAAACAAGAAGCTGAAGAAAAAGCCGCGAAACAAGCGCTTGAGAGAATACAAAAATAATGTTAAAATAAGAACCTATGTCATTAACAATAAGACTAACCAGGACAGGAAAAAAAGGAGAACGAAAGTTTAGAATTGCCGTTAAAGAAAAAAGGTCAAGAAGAGACGGCAGAGCAGTTGAACTTTTGGGGTACTTTGAAAAAGGAAAAAACAAAAAACTTGAATTAAATAAAGAACGTTATGATTATTGGGTTTCCAAAGGAGCGATTCCAAGTGAAACCTTAGAAAAAATAATTAAAAAATGAAAGATATTTTAAAATTCATTATTGCCTCAATTGTAGAAAACCCTAAAAAAATTGAAATAAAAGAAGAGGAAAACGAAGGAGTAATAAACTACGATGTAACTGTTGCAAAAGAAGATATGGGAAAAATAATTGGAAAAAACGGAAAAATAATAAAATCTATTAGAAATGTTATGAGAATACCAGCGTTAAAACAAGGAAAAAAAATATTTATTCAACTTACAGAAAAACCCCAAGAATAAATCTGCTAAAATAGCATGGTACATATGAAAATATCAATTATTACGTTATTTCCTGAAATGTTTAAAGGCCCATTTGATCATTCAATTGTTAAAAGAGCAATTGAAAAGAATAAGTTAACAATTAACTATATTAACTTAAGAAATTTTGGACTAGGAAAACATCAAGTTGTTGACGATACTCCTTACGGTGGGGGAACGGGAATGATTTTAAAAGTAGATGTACTAAAAAAAGCTATTGATAAAGCAAAAAAAGACAATGAAAAAAAGCATAAAATAATACTCTTAAGTCCTCATGGAAAATTATATAACCAAAAAATCGCAAAAAGCTACTCAAGACTTGATCATTTAATTTTAATTTGTGGACATTATGAAGACTTTGATCAAAGAATTAGACATTTTATAGATGAGGAAATTTCAATTGGAGACTACGTGTTAACGGGGGGGGAAATACCAGCAATGATTATCACAGATTCTGTTTCTAGACTTATTAACGGAGTTCTAAAAGAGGGAGTAACAGATAAAGAATCATTTAGCCCATTACTTGAATTTCCACAATTCACAAAACCAAAAAACTATAAAGGCTTTACGGTTCCAAAAGTTTTACTATCAGGAAATCATCAAAAAATAAATGAATGGAGAAAAAAAGAAGCACTTGAAACAACTAGGAAACTAAGGCCTGATTTACTTAATAAATAAAATTAAAATCCTGAAAAAACCGCACTTTTTGAAGAACTATTTTGAGCTGGAACCACTTCATCTGAAATATTTGCATTATTTAATTTTGATAAATTATCAATCTCAGTAATAGTAGACTGTGAAAGTGGACTTAAAGGCTGATCATCTCTTATCTTAACCTGTGGAAGCGGTTTATAATAAAACAGAGTTTTTATTGTTGCATTTCTACTTGTTAGGTTTATACCAATAATTTCGGATATCGGAATTGTTTTTTCAAGCTCCTTAATAAAAGATATTAAATTATTTAAATCACCATTAACTGTTAAGGAAAGCTCTAACGAGGGGACACCTTTGACGTTTGTTGGAGTTTTATTTATATCTCCAACTTGAAATCCATAATCACCAAGTGTTACGCTTGCTTTACTTGAAGCAACTGCTATTCCTGATAAAATCCCGATAAAATCTTTATTAACAGGTAATGCTTTTGAAGTAAGCTTAAGCTGTTTATCTAGTGTATTTGAATCTAAATTATATAAAAGGTTTAAATTA
Organism: uncultured Gammaproteobacteria bacterium; assembly: GCA_964461865.1. Lineage (GTDB taxonomy): Bacteria > Patescibacteriota > Microgenomatia > Levybacterales > UBA12049 > CAYWVK01. The sequence continues at coordinate 6,559 of CAYWVK010000012.1, read as the reverse complement.
TTTTTTAAAATTTCAAGCTTTTCTTCTTCTCTTCTTTGTTCTTGTTGTAATGTAATTACATTTTGTATTTGAGGGATAATTACTAAGAAAAAGAGGATAATGCAAGCTATTATTATAGCGATTGGAACTATATAATTTTTATAATGGGAATAAAGTAGTTTTATTGCGCCTTTGTCTAAATTTACTTTTTTATTCATAATAATTTTGCACTAAATACCAGATTATAACGATTGTCCTTTGCATTTAAAGATAAACTATCAATTGTAAGATTTTGTATTGTTTTTTTACCATCTGCTAATGTTATCATCCTATCAATTAAAATTTTTATATCGTAAAGAGAAGACGAAGCAATTCTCATGTCTACCTCATCTTTAGTTATATCAATTCCGTTAATTCTAACACTGCTTGGAATTTGCTTTGCCAATGTTGCAATTGTAGCTTGGTAATCTTTTTTCTTTTTGTATATTTCCGAAATTGTTTTTATTCGATCATTTATCGACATTAATTTTGCTGATTTTTCATGCAAGTAGGTCATGTTTTTTATCGCAGACTCCTGATCTTTTTTTATATTGGAAAGTTTTAGCTGACTATAAAAAATAATTAACACTACTACTGTTAAAGCGGTTGCACCAAGAACACTATAAGCAATAATTTTTAGAATTTTTACTCTTTTTTTCTCTTTAAAATTAACATCTTCTTTTTTTGCAAGAAGATTTATATTACTATTCATAATCTTTCATTGCCAACCCTACTGCAATTGCATAGTCTGAAGCATTATCCAAAACCTCTTTTGGAACAGATTGGGGAGAAAGTACTTTCCACGGATTTGCTATAGCTGTTTCTATTCCTGAATTCTGGGCAAAATATAAATCAATTCCAGGTAGCTTTGCTGTTCCTCCTGAAAGTAAAATTTGCCTGATTGTATCCAAACCACTAAATTTTTGATTATAAAATGCAATCGCTTTTTTTACTTCCGTTAAAATAGAAGATAATATTGGCTCACTTGCTTTTCCTATTTTTCCACCAAGTGTTTGATCGTTTATTCCATACGCTTTTTTATATTCTTCTGCCTGCTCCGGAGTTAAAGCAAGATCTGTAGCAATTGCTCTATTTATAGCTACTCCACCAACAGCCATCGTATAGCTAAAAATCATCGCGCCGTCTTTAACAATAGCTATTGATGTTGTAATTGCACCAATACTAATTATTAAAGTGGAGGGAAAAGATTCTCCAATAGCTAAAGATCTAATAGTTGATAAAATTTCGGTTTCCATGGCGTTAATACTTAACTCTGCCATACTTAATATTTTTTGATATTTCGATATAAGAATAGTTGGAGCACCTACCATTAAGACGTCCATTTTTTCATTTACAGATGCACTATCTGGTTTTTTTAAAATACTCCATGCTAAAGTTACACTTGATAGAGGAACAGGTATGTTTCTTTCTGCTTCCCAATATATTGCAGAAGCTAATTCACGATCAGAAAGAAAAGGCATTTCTAAAACTTTTGTATATACTTGATTTTCTGCCAAAGCTACATTAACATTTTTTTCCTCAATTCCTGCTTCCTCAACTGCTTTTTTTATTGTCCTGGCCATTTCTTCCTCGTCTAAAGGTGACTCTGACATAATCCCTCTTGGAGGAGCAGGTGCGATTAAAGCAGATTTTAAAAGATAACCATTATTCTGTTTATCAACAGAAACTATCTTTATAGTTGTTGCTCCAATATCTAAACCAAAGGCTTTTTTATTCATTTATAAATTATGGTAGAAAAAATTATTCGGAAAAAATTCAGCAGGCAGTGTAGGATAACCCTGAAAAACAGTCACTTTTCTTTCTGTTGTTCCTGATTTTCCAATAGAACTAATTACCGATCCCTGAGATGGAAGATCAGATCCTGAAGTAACTTCAATTGCAACTGGCGCATTTGCATATAGCGGAATTACTTTTGCCAACATTGCTTGATTAACTTCAATATTTGTTTTTCCATGAGAAAATGTCTTACCTAAAATTGCTTTGCCTGCATCAGCTAAATCAAAATTATTTACGTCCCTTCTTGTAGAACATGGATCATAAACATATCTTCTTAATAATGGCGCATCCTTGGTTCCTTCAATAACAACAATTTCTACTGCAGCCATTGTATTTGTAAGCTGGCTCTGGCTACACTCATCCCCTTGTTCTCCCCAATAAACAGAAATATCTCCTGACCAAGAACTTAAATAATCAGGCGTCCCATCTTCGTTGTGTGAAACAAACCACAAATCTATTCCTTCATCTTTTTTAACCATATTTCCTCCATTTAAAACCAAAAGTCTTCCTGATAAACTAGCCACTGATGTTGAGTATGTTGATTCTGTTCCTTCTCCAAGCTCAAAAGCACCGTCAATAGAACTTGTTTCAGTTAATTTTTGTAAAGCCCTTTCTATTCCTGCTTCAGCTGCAGCAAGTGCTTTTTGCGAATTTGCCTCTTCAGTAGCTGTTTTTATACCCACAATACTTCTTGAAGCAACAGATAAACCAACGGTTAACGCAATAACAATTGCTAAAACAACAATAAGCATTGTTTGTCCTTTTTGGTTATTAAACATAATGTTTAAATATTTTTCCACCAATCTATCCACTATTAATAGAGTATCAGCCAATAATAGTTGCTGTCAAGCCTGACAGGAAGGGGAATTTGTTATAAATTTCTCATGGTTACCGATGTCTCAAATGGTATTATTGCTTTTTTTTCAAAAAAAGCACCTTCATCTTTTTGCGAAAGAATAAAGCTTATACCAATTGTCGGGGGAGAGGCAGCACTTGACTGTAAACAGGTAAATACGCAAGATTCTGCTCTAACTATATCCGTATTAACTAAAGATGCTCCGTTTGACGCAATAATTTCATCGGATTCAGCATCGCAGGAAAAAATAATTTGGCCACCATCAAAACTGGTCATCTTTATATAATGATATTCATTAAGTATTGTCGTTGTAGTTGTACCTGCTCCAGCAGGTTCTATGTAACAATCCTGATATGAACCATCGCTTCCGTCAACACTTATCCCATCAAAGCTTTTTGCATAATTAATCATCCTGGACATTTGCGCTAATGCATAGTTTCCATTTTGCCTAATATCGTTTGTAATATTTGCCTTATTCGACCCCCTCAATGATGATGCAAAAATTGCCGAAATAATACCTCCAATTATTGCAAAAACCACAATTACGGCTAGCATTTCAACCAAGGTATAGCCTTTGGAATTTTTAATTTTAAATTTTAAATTTTTCATTTTCATTATGGTATGGGCACTAAATTAATATTTCGAAGACAAGAATCAAGCCTAACTTCATGACAAAAAGCATTCCCTGCTTGGCATTTACCATCATTCCAAGAAACAATAGCTACAACCTTGCTTCCGCGCTCTGCACTGTTAACAACAGCACAATCATCACTTTCGTGATAAATTTCAATTTCTCTTTTAAAATTATTTATTCTACTATCACCACAAATTGTTGACTCTATATCATAAAGCATAAAATCGCCGGTTAAGCAATATTTCTGACTTGAGTATGATGTAAAATTATTCCAATCCGTGCGACTTAATTGTCTCAAATGCTCTATACCTTGCCTTGCATAATGCGTAGCTAAATTTTGGCTTTTGGAAAATTGAGAATTTGCAACAGCTACTACAACAGACATTACAATTGCTGTCATTACAACAATTGCTACGCTTAAAGCAACCATTACCTCAACTAAACTTTGTCCTTTATCATTCATTTTATTCTACCGTCCTGATAAATTGTAATTATTTTATATCTATTATCAGACCCCAAAAGCCTTATTTCCCATGGAGATAAAGTTAATGGATCAGCATGTATTCCACCTGTTAATATCGGAAACTCAAAAAACCTTGATGTAATTTCAGTACTACTAAAAGCAACATCCTTAGGTAAATTCGTAGATGATATTTCGTGTGGACTTTCACAAATTACAGAAAATGTATAAGTACTATTTTCCACATCTAACTCTATTAGGTATTTTTCCAAAACACTATTGCTACATTCATTTGGTTTATATTGAGAGAGTGAGTAAGACTTAGCTTGATTAAGTGTAGTTAATAAATTTTGATATGCTGACTCCAAAGATTGAGCACGGCTATAGTTTACCGATGCTGCAACTCCAATTGAGGAAAGTATAGCAATTACAGAAAAAACTACAATTATTTCAACTATTGTAAAACCTAAATTTTTCTTGAGGTTTTTTTTAAATATCATGGATTTTTAACTAAGTAGAAATATCCTGATGAACAACCCGTTGCTAAACAATCGACCATATCAACTGGTAACTCATCGGAAGGTGTTGCTTGAGAGTCATTAGAATTTTCTAAACAGGCAAGAATATAGTATCTTGTACCACCACTACCTAAATCATCATAACAATAATCCCCGCTGTTATATGCTTGACTATCTCCCATTGGATCTTTTGGTATTTCCTGCATATATACGGTACTGTTACAGTTTTCATCTTCAAGGTCTTCATCTAAGCAAACACCGGAGGGTAGGGGATTTGTTAATTCAGAATAAGGATATGACCCAATATCTGCTCTATATAGCTCTAAAGAGGCCTGAAGCTGTCTTAAATCGGCTTTTCTTTGCGCATCCCTTGCTCTTTGCCTAACACCAATAAAATTAGCCATTAAAAGAGAAGCAAGTACACCAATTATTGAAATTACTATTAATAACTCAATTAAAGTAAAGCCTTTATTTTTAAAAATTAACTTTTTCATGGATTAACGTTTGGACTGGAAACTGCGTAATTGCAACCATCTCCTCCGCAAGCAGTTGAAATACCAAAATCTGATGCGCTTTGGCAAGGACTTCCGTCTTCATTACAAGCTTGCGGATCCTTACCTCCTCTACTTAGACTAGCATATAAATAATATGCCTGTCCACCCATGCTCTCGTCAACGTAATATACATAAACTGTAGCATCAGGAGACTTAGGTAAAACATTCATGTATGGTTGCCAAGAACTACCCCAATAAACAGCTGCACCCTCATCATCAGCGATGTAATACGCTGTTCCCTCAGCAATTGTTTGCGGATACCTATCATTATCCTCGTAATATGATTCAAGTACTTTTTGAATTTGACTAAGGTCTGATTTTTTTCTGGCATCCTGAGATTTTTGAAATTGAGTCATGGGATCAAGCGCTGTTATACCAATTATTGAAAGAATAGAAATTACCCCAACAACCGTTATAAGCTCGATTAAAGTAAAACCTGAAGTGCTTTTTGCCAGATTATTTCTCCCCACAAAAAGGCTATATACGTAGCTAATGATAGAAAAGGACCAAATGGAATTGTTTTTTTTAAAAAATGCTTTCCTCTGCATAAAATTAGTATGATTGAGATAAAAGCCCCTGTCAAGAAAGCCATATAAAATGAAACAATAATACTTGGAAAACCAAGTAAAAGCCCCATAAGAAAAGCGAATTTTACATCACCAAAACCCATACCTTTTCCCTTTGTTATTAAAAACAAAAAAAATAAAAACAAAAATGCTGCGATAGCAGAAGATATATAGTTTAAAATTAAAGTAGGGGAGTTAAGAATAATAAAAATTAAAGTAATTATAATCCCTGGAACTATAATTCTATCCGGAATAACACCATACTTTAGATCGGTAAAAAAAACTACGATTAGAATTGAAGCAATAAAAAGATAGAAAAAAAGAGTTAAAAAATTAAGACTCTCAAATCTTACTAATAAATACCAAGTTGTTATAAAATATACGACTCCTGTTACTATTTCGTAGAATGGATAATATAAAGATAGTTTTTTATGGCAGTACCTACATTTACCCTTGAGTATTAAATACGACAAAATAGGTATTAAATCAATAACCCCAAGCTTTTTTTTGCAGTTATCACACTTTGACCTTCCTTTTAAAATAGTTTTTTTAAAAGGAACCCTATCAACAACTACGCCTAAAAATGAACCAATAAAAAAACCCGCTATCATTATAATCGCGGGCGTTATCATATTTACCACTTATCTATTCTGTACACCAATAGCATGTTCCATCTGCTGCTGTTGCATCTGGACATGTTTCACCTGTTGTATCTTCTTCTCCTGTTGCTAACCATTTAGTTTCACCAGATGATTTTTGTGATTTTGATGTTGGTGCAAAACACACTTTCAAATTATTTTCATCAGTATCAGACCAGAACACTATTACTTCCTCTAAATCATTAGTATTTGAGGTAAATGAAGCCTTTAATTCTCCTTCACCGATTAATGTATAATTTGTGTTTGCATCACCTAAACATGCTGTTAAATCTGAAAGCGATGCGCCTTCAATAGGCGCAGAAGATAAATCAGTACATGCCGTATTTTCACCTGCTCTTATACTAGCTTCATCGTTCCATGGAAAAGCACTATGGGTTGTAAAGTATCTTACATTTGCTGTTTGAAATTCAACTGCAATATTTTTTAACTTTGAATCTGTTGCTTTTTTTAACTGCTCGAAAGGATCAATTGTGGCAACTAACGCTGCTGCTAAAATT
>CAYWVK010000011.1:0-15915 GCA_964461865.1 uncultured Gammaproteobacteria bacterium | reverse complement strand
AGACCTATTACTATTTCCAAGTATTACAGTAATAGGTCTTTATTTTTTATAACAATTCATCTTACTGCCTTTTTTAAAGTTTTTCCAGGTGTAAATCCTGGAGCTTTTCTTGCAGCAATTGTAATTTTTTCTCCGGTTTTTGGATTTCTACCAGGTCTCTCAGACCTTTTCCTAATACTAAAAGTGCCAAATCCGGTAATTACTACTTTTTCTCCTCTTTTTAAAGAATCTCTTACCCCGCTAATAAACGCTTGCACCGCTTCTCTTGCTGCTTTATTTGTGAGATTTGCTTTCTTAGCAACTAACTCTATTAAATCTTTTTTTGTCATTTCTTAATCACCTCCTTTTATATACAAAATTTGCCATGGTTCGATTAGATTAACAATACAGTTAAATCGAAAACTTGTCAAGAGATTAAATTGATTTAACAACTAAAATGTAGATTCTGCTGCGGAAATTGATCTGAATTCTCTAATTGCAGTTACTTTTACTTCACCCGGAACTGTTAATGATCTTGAAATGTCATCTCTTATTTTATTTGCAACTATTGTTGTTTGATTATCGTCTAGTATTCCAGGATTTATAATTACCCTTATTTCTCTTCCTGCTTCGAATGCATAAGCATCATCAACGCCTTCATGTTTTTTAGCAATGTCTTCCATTTCTCTTAATCTTTTTGCGTATTCCTCAAAATCTTCATATCTTGCACCCGGTCTTGCACCGGAAATTGAATCGGCAATATACACAAGTACTGATTCTATTGATGAAAAAGGTTTATCTTCATGATGCTCTGCTACGCAATTTATAATTGGCTCCGGAAGATTATGTTTTTTAAGAAAATCTACTCCGAGTTTTACGTGACTTCCGTCCCCTTCTAAAACTTTTCCAATATCATGAAGCAAACTGGCAATTCTTACTACATTTACATCTGCATTAATTTCATTTGCTAAATGTATTCCAATTTTTGTATTTTCCAGCGTATGAATTGCTAAATTTTGTCCATATGAAGTTCTAAATTTAAATCTTCCGATAACCGATAAAACAGCTGATGGAAGATTAAAAACACCTGCTTCATGAGCAATTTTTTCTCCCTCATCAAGAAGCACTTTTTCTAATTCCTTTTTTGTTTGGTTAACTATTTCTTCAATTCTAAAAGGCTGAACCCTTGTATCTTTAATTAATTTTTCAAGTGATCTTTTAGCAACTTCTCGTCTTATCGGATCAAATGACGAAAGCCTAATTATTCCTTCTTCATCTAAATCAACATCCACTCCTGTTGCCTGCTCAAAAGCTCTAATATTTCTTCCTTCTTTACCAATTATTCTTCCTTTTATTTCTTCGTCAGGAACCTTAACCGTAGAAAGGGTATACTCTGCAACATAATTTAGAGCACCATGTCGCATACTTTCCGCTAATATCTCCTGTGCTTTTTTATCTCCTGTTTTCTTTGCTTCTTCTTCTTTTTCTCTAATTATCCTGGCAACTATTTCCGCTTCTTTTTCCTCAACTCTTTTTAAGAGTTCTTTTTTTGCCTCATCAGAGGATATACTTGTTACTTTTTGTAATTTTTCTCTGTATTCTTCTTTTAATTTTCTTAATTCTTCTCTTTCTTTTTCTATCTTTTCTTTTTCACCATCTAACCTCTCCTCTTTCTCAAGAAGTTTTTTTTCTAAAATTACTAAATCTTGATTATTTTGTACCATAAATTATTTTGAAGACAATACGAGTGATAGCGAAATTAATCGCCATGGTCAAAGGAGAATGTGTAATTGTTTTTACTCATATAGATTTTCCTTGACTAATCTACTGTCTTCTTAGAATTATTATATACTTTCACCAAAACTTCGTCAATGCTTTTCTTAATTATGTCCCAATTAAATCCCTTAGAGGCAAGAAATCTTCCAATCTTTTGATAAACCTCTTGTTTGGGTAAATTTTTATATCTTGAGATTTTTTTCTCAACCAATTTTTTAGCCATTTCCAATTCATCAATTACCGTTCCTGAATCATAAATCTTGTCAATTATTTCCTTTGAAATTCCCTTTAATTTTAACTCGTTTTGAATTACTCTCCATCCCCTTGGCTTTATTTTTATTCTTGAATTAACCCATGCTTTTGCAAACTCAAAGTCATCAAGAAATTTATATTCCTTAAGCTTTATAATAATTTTTTTAATAACTTCTTCTGAGGCTTTTTTACTCTTTAATTTATCAATAATTTCTTTTTCAGAACGAGGTCTGTAGGATAAAAACCTTAAGGCTTTATTGTAATATTTTTCAAAATCATCCATTGGGGAAATTATACACTAATTTTCTGATTCTACGCCTACTTCAACGGGGGTAGGTTTTGTTTTACTTTTCTGCATTATTCCATCTACAATTTTTTTAGCGATATCCGGTTTTTCTTTTAAAAACATTATTGCTGCTTGTTTTCCTTGACCAAGCATCAATTCTCCAAATCTATAGAATGCTCCTGATTTTTGAATAATCTCCATCTCTGTTCCTACATCCATAATTCCTCCCTCTCTTGAAATACCCTCATCTCCCATAACATCAAATTCCGCAATTCTAAAAGGAGCCGATACTTTATTTTTAACTATTTTTACTCTATGCCTTGAGCCAATAGGCTTATCTCCATCTTTTAATGTTTCTATTTTTCTAATATCCATTCTGACTGATGAATAAAACTTAAGCGCTAATCCTCCTGTTGTTGTTTCAGGATTTCCAAACATTACGCCAATCTTTTGCCTTAATTGATTTGTAAATATTACAACTGTTTTAGATTTAGAAATTACTGCTGTTAGTTTCCTTAACGCTTGAGACATTAACCTTGCTTGAAGACCAATCATTGCATCTCCCATTTCTCCTTCAATTTCAGCTCTTGGCACTAAAGCTGCAACAGAATCAATAACCAACACATCTATTCCCCCTGACCTAATAAGATTTTCGGCAATCTCTAAAGCCTGTTCTCCTGTGTCAGGTTGGGAAATTAAAAGCTCGTCCAGTTTTACGCCAACTCTTTCTGCCCAAAGCGGGTCCAATGCATGCTCTGCATCTATAAAAGCAGCAATACCTGCGTGTTTTTGTGCCTGTGCAATAACCGACAAACAAACTGTAGTTTTCCCAGAAGCTTCAGGGCCATAGATTTCTATTATTCTTCCCCTTGGCAATCCTCCTACGCCTAGTGCTAAATCAACAGGAAGACAACCTGTGGAAATAACTGAAATATCTAATTTCTGCCCGATTTCACCGAAGCGCATTATAGAACCTCTGCCATATTGTTTTTCTATTTGCTCCATGGCAAGCTTTACTGCTTCCATTTTCTGAGATCCTTCAATATTTTCACTGGGCATTTTTTTTTGAGTTTTTGAGGTCTTTGCCATACGAAAATTATTCTAACAGTTCTATGTTATAATTCAAGTAGTAATTTTGCTTCTTTAAAAGGCTAATCTTTGTTTTCGGGATGTAGTATAGTGGTAGTACGCCGCGCTGGGGGTGCGGTAGTCCGTGTTCGATTCACGGCATCCCGACAACAAATTTATCTCTTTGGTGACTGCTTAGCTCTTCTTGCTTTTCCACCCATTCCAACTTTTCTTCTTTCTCTTACCCTTGCATCTCTAGTTAAAAAACCTTTTTTCTTTAAAATTTGTCTATTTTTTGCATCAATTAATGATAATGCTTTTGCTATACCATGAACTATCGCATCTAATTGACCATTTTGTCCTCCACCTTTTACCTTAATGGTAATAATATATTTATCTAAGGTATTCGTGATTCTAAAAGGTTCAAGATAAGTTGCTTTTATAACATCGCCTTTAAAATAGTTTTCAACTTTCTTATCGTTTATAAAAATGTCACCTTTTTTTACACTTTGTTCACCAACCTTAAAATCTGCTTTTACGCTTTGATAAAGCCTTATTCTAGCAACAGCTTCTCTTCTTTTTCCTGTTGTATAAATATATTCTTTTTTAATTTCTTTTTTAATTTCCTCTGGTTTTGTTTTATTTTTCATATCTATTCCTTTTTAAATTTATCTTGGTAATTATGTTCATTTTTAGCAAAAACAAATAATCTCTTAAGTATTTTAGCTTTTAATTTGTTTTGTGGCAACATTCCGGAAACTGCATGAATAATTATTTTTTCCGGTTTTACTTTTCTAACCTCACTTAATACTTCTTCCCTAAATCCTCCGGGATAACCTGAGTGTCTATAATATTTTTTTTGCTCCTCTTTTTTACCAGTTACCTTAATTTCTTTTGCGTTTATAACCACGACATAATTTCCACAATCAAGATTCCTTGTAAAGTTTGGTTTTGATTTACCCACTAATAACAATGCTATTTCATTAGCAATTCTTCCCAAGACTTTTCCCTTAACATCGACCAGATGCCATTCTCTTTTAATCTCTGAAATTCTAGTTGGTTTGGTTGTTTTTTTCATTATTTTTTTCCGCCAGCTGGTGGACTTTTTTTAACAATTTTTTTAACAGGCTTTTTTGCTTCTTTTACTTTTTTTTCTTTAACTACTTTTTGTTTTTTTATCTTTTCCTTTTTCTTATCTTTTTTTTCTTCAGTAATAACTGGTGTTTCTTTTATAATTTCTTTTCCTTCAACCCACTCCATTAAAACTATTTGTGCGTTGTCACCAATTCTTCTCTCAAGCCTAATTATCCTTGTGTATCCTCCATGTCTATCAACAAATCTTGGCACAACATCTTTAACTAATTTTTCAATTGCTTTTGGGGTTAATTTTTTTTCCAAGAGTCTTTTAGCAAGTAATGTTTCTTTTCTTGCTTTAGTAATTAATTTATCTACTTCTCCCTTTATGGCTTTTGCTTTTGACTCTGTAGTTTTAATCTTACCCTCTAAAACCAATGACGACATTAAGCTTTTTATTAAAGCTTTTCTTTCATTCTTGTCTCTTTTTAATCTTTTACCAAAAACATTCTTTCTCATAGATTCGAATTCCTCACTATGACCCTGAGCAAAGTCGAATAGGTCATAAAAAAAATCTTAAATCCCAAATTCAAACTCACTAAGGTTTAGTATCTGAGATCTAAGATTTGAGATTAATTTTGTAAATCAACACCTTTTTCTTTTAATTTTTCTTCTATTACTGATATTGATTTTCCTCCCATATTCCTCATGGAGGCTAATTCTTTTTTTGGTTTCTCTAATATTTCAGCAATTGTTTCTATTCCACCATTTCTTAAACTATTATATATTCTGGTTGGTAAATCTAACTCGTCAACCGTCATTTTAAGAACAGCTTCAGGTATTCCAGTTGGGGTTACCTCTACATCAACTTGAGTAGTTATTTTTGGTTCATATACCTGAAAGAAATATGATGCCAAAATCTTTGCCGCTTGTTCAAGTGCGTCTTTTGGTGCAATTACACCGTTTGTCCATATTTTAAGTGTTAATTTATCTAAATTAGTTTGTCTCCCAACACGTGTTGCTGATACTTCGTAATTAACTCTTTGAACCGGAGTAAATATAGCATCGGTTGGAATTACACCTAATGTGCTAATTTTTCTTTCTTCTGCCAATGAGTAACCAAAGCCTTTTTCAACTGTTAACTCCATGTCTAATTTTGCTTTTTTATCACTTATTGTCCCAAGATAATGATCTTTATTTACAATTTCTACATCCTCTGGAAGCTGTAAATCTTTTCCTGTAATTTCTTTTTCGCCTTTTACAGATAGCTTTATTACGCTTGATGTTTTTGAGTTTAAAAGCCTAAAATTTAAACCCTTAATATTAAGCAAGAAATCAATAACATTTTCTTTGAGTCCAGGAACTGTTGAGAACTTATGTTTAACACCGGATATCTTAATTGATGTTACCGCTGCTCCTGAAATTGATACTAATAAAACCCTTCTTAGAGCATTTCCTAATGTATGTCCATATCCAGGCTCCAACGGCTCAATAATAAATTCGCCGTAGTCTTCTGTTAGCTTTTCTTCTTTTACTTTAAATGTTGGCTGAGTCATAAGTTACTATTTTACCATTATCTTGAATAATATTCAATGATTAACTGCAAATCAAAAGGAACCTCCAAATCTCCCTTTTGTGGCATTCTAATAAGTTTTCCACTTAATGCTTTTCTTTGTAAAAAAGGAATAACTTTTTCTTCTTCTTTTTCTTTTAAAAGCTCTAAAACTTTTGGATTTTTTTGCATCTTAGAGGAAAGAGAAACAACATCATCTTTTTTCACATTATACGAGGGGATATTTAATCTTTTGTTATTAACTAATATGTGTCCGTGAGAAACAAATTGCCTCGCCATTGTTCTACTTTTTGCAAACCCAAGTCTATAAACTACATTATCAAGTCTTGTTTCAAGTGCGGCAATAATTAACTCTTTTGTGTCTCCTTTTTTCTGTTCTTTTTCTTCAACGATTCTTTTGAATTGTTTTTCCAAAAGTCCATAAACTACTTTTGCTTTTTGTTTTTCTCTTAATTGAAGCCCATACTCCGAAAGCCTTCTTCTTCTAGTCTTTCCATGTACACCTGGTGGAACATTTAATCTTCTTTGAAGACTCTTAGATGTTTTGTCTAAAAGATTAACACCTTCTCTTCTTGCCAATCTATGCTTTGGTCCTGTATATCTTGCCATTTTAGTTTCTTCTCCTTTTCTCCGCCCTTGGACCATTATGTGGAATCGGAGTAACATCTGCTATCAAAGAGATAGATAGCCCAACGCTTCTTATTGCTCTTAATGCTGCATCTCTTCCTGAACCCGGTCCTTTTACATATACTTCAACTGTTTTTACACCCTTATCCATGGCTTTTTTTGCAACCTGCTCCATTGCTGTTGTTGCTGCAAACGGAGTTGACCTTCTTGTTCCCTTAAAGCCACTAGCTCCGGAAGATCCCCAAGCTATCGTATCTCCCTTACTATTTGTTATTGTTACTAAAGTATTATTAAAAGTTGATGAAATATATACCTTTCCAAGCTCTTCTATCTTAACGCTAGATCTTTTTTTTGCTTTTGATGTTTTTGTTTTAACTGCCATAATTACTTACCTCCTGTTGTTTTTTCCTTTGCTTTTGCTGACGTCTCCATCTTTACTGCCATTTCTTTCTTTATTGCTCCTATGGTTACTCTTTTTCCTCTTTTTGTTCTGGCGTTTGATCTTGTTCTTTGTCCTCTTGCCGGTAAATTCTTACTATGTCTTATTCCCCTGTATGCTCCAATCTCTTTTAGTCTTCTGATATTTTCTGAAATTTCAACCTTTAAATCCCCTTCAAGCTTATACGTTTCTAAGACTTTTTGAATTCTTTTCTGTTCATCTTCGTTTAAGGTTTTTACTCTTTTTGAACCATCCACTTCTGCTTTTTTTAAAATTTGTATAACATTTCCTCTTCCTATCCCATAAATATATGTTAAGGAAATATCTAGTCTTTTTTCATCCGGTATTGTAATTCCTAAAATACGCATATAATTTATCCTTGTCTTTGTTTGTGCCTTGGATTTTCACAAACAACTCTTAAAACGCCTTTACGTTTAATTATTTTACATTTAACACATCTTTTTTTTATACTAGCTTGTACTTTCATGATTATTTAATCCTATATGTTATCCTACCTTTTGTTCGATCATATTGTGTCATTTCAACCCTTACTTTGTCTCCCGGTAATATTTTTATAAAATGCATTCTCATTTTACCTGATAAATGACAAAGTACTATTTCTCCATTTTCTAGCTCTACTCTAAAAAGAGTATTTGGCAAAGATTCTTTTACCACTCCTTCTATTTCAAACGATCCTTGATGAGCCATAAATAAAAATTTCCAATCCCAATATAAACTAATCAGTCTTTTAACTGATTAGTAAATAGCTGGAATAGAAATTTACATCACTTATTATACTAGAAAACAGCCTTAAAAAGCAAGCTTATTTTGTTATAACAACTCCGCTTTCTTTACCAACAGTAATTGTTTTCTCAAATGTTGCAGATAAACTCTTATCTTTTGTTTTTATTGTCCAATTATCTCCCATCTCTCCAACAACATCTGCTTTACCCATATTGTAAATAACTTCAATCGCTAAAACCATGCCTGATTTTAAAAGTGGTGTATTTTTCAGATCATCCAAAACATAACCTGGAATTTCCGGATCCTCATGAAGATCCCTACCTACACCATGACCAACCAATGATTTAACAACTGAATAACCGTTTCCCTCAACTGTTTCTTGTATTGTTTTTGAAATATGCCAAATCCTATTTCCAATTTTTGCTTGCTTAATTGCCATGTCTAATGCTTTTCTTCCGGTGTTTAAAAACTTGTCAATTTCCTTATCTTTTTTACCAATCAAAATTGTATCTGACATATCTGTAAAAAATCCTTTATAAAAAACTCCGCAATCTAAACCGACTAAATCTCCGCTTTTCAAAATATAATTCGTTGGTATTCCATGCACTACCTGATCATTAGTTGAAACACAAAGTGTATAATCATACCCCTCAACCATTTTAAAACCCGACTTTCCACCTTTTTCAATAATTAATCTTTCCGCTAATCTATCAAGCTCTATTTCCGTTACACCCGGTTTCGCATAGCTTACTAGTTCCCTCATTACATCTGAAAGAATTTTCCCACCTTGTTTGATTTCTTCTATTTCTTTATTGTTTTTAATTTTTATCATAAGAGGAGTTAAACATGAATTCCTAAACGGGTTAATAAGATGTCTATTTTTTTATGAAAATCCTCTAAATTATCACCACTATTTTCAATCATATAGTCAGCAATGCTTATAGGACCACCTTTATTTAGTTTTTCAAGTTCTGCTATGTCTCTTAATCTTGATTCTTTTGAAGTAAAAGGCCTAATTACTCTTTTACCTAATCTCTCATACCTTATTTTTGGTTCTGAGTAAATTAGAATAAGAAATAAATTCGGAAATTTTTCTTTAAGGTATGTATATTCTTCCCATGAATAAAGCCCATCAATTACGATAAGATCGTTTTTTTTAAGCATCTTTTCTATTTCCGGCTCTGCTTTAATTGCATAAGCTCCCATTCCCAACTCTTTTCTTAATTTTTCTCTAAACGCTTTTTCATTTTCAGGATTAAGAGAAGCTCCCATGTCTTTAACCCCTTTATCGGTAATTTCACCAAACCTTACAAAAGGGATACCTTTTTCCTTCAAATAAACAGCTGCTTCACTTTTTCCTGCTCCTGGCATTCCAACGAAAGCTAAAATGTGATTTTCGTGACCATTTCCGTTAATTTTTACTCCTTTTGGGATTATCTTTTTAATTTCTTCAATTACATCTTTATTAATCATTCCTATTGAATTCTCTCCGTTTATTTCTGATAAAACTCCTTTTTCATTATAAAAATCAATTACCGGTTTTGTGGTTTTATTAAAAAGTTGAATTCTCTTTCTGATTGCAACCAGCGTATCATCTTCTCTTCCATCATTTCCGTTTCTATAAGACAACCTCCACAAAGCTTCCTTATCCGATATTTTAAGATATAAAACCTTATCTATTTCTTCACTAAACTCTTTTGCTTGGTTTAATGTTCTTGGAAAACCATCAAGTATGTACCCCTTTTTATATTCAGGCCTTTTTAAATATTCCTTAACAATATTTAGCGTCTTATCATCAGGTACTAAATATCCTGCGTTTACAATTTCTTTTATATATCTTCCAATACTGGTTTTTTCTCTTGCTAAAACTCTAAAAATATGACCTGTTGATAAATATGGAATGCCTAGTTTTCTTGAAAGCAAATTTCCCTGTGTTGATTTTCCCGAACCCGGTATTCCTATTAATATTATTTTCATTTTTTAAAACCCTCGTAATTTCTCATTACCAATTGTGCTTCAATTGTTTTAATGGTTTCCAAAACTACAGAAACAACGATTAAAATTCCCGTTCCTCCAAGAGCCATGTTTTCAACATTAGTAAAATATTTAGCAATTGTTGGAAATATTGCTATTGTACCTAAAAACAATGCTCCGGCTAAGGTAATCCTGGTTAATATATAATTTAAATATCCTGCTGTTGGGCTACCGGGTCTAATTCCGGGGATAAATCCACCATATTTTTGAATTTCTTCAGCAATTTTTTTAGGATTAAAAATAACAGCAGTATAAAAATAAGTAAACCCTACTACTAAAAGAAAATAAATTGAATTATAAAGCATACCATCCGGGCTAAACCAAACCGTAATCGTAGTAGCTATAGAACTTAAAGTAACATTTTCGGAAACAGAAAGAAAATTTCCAATAAGAGATGGCATAAGAACTAAAGATACAGCAAAAATAATTGGAATTACTCCTGCTTGATTAAGTCGCAATGGAAGATGTGTCGATTGACCACCATACATCTTGTTTCCTCTTACTCTTTTTGCGTAATAAACAGTTATTTGCCTGGTTGCCTCATTAATAAGCACTATTGATGCTACAACAAATATTCCCAAAGCAATAAAGGTTATAAGATTTGTAATATTTTGTGCATTTAAAGTTGAAGTTGTTTGACCGAAAATAATAGGTATTCTACTTACTATACCTGCAAAAATTAACAGTGATATTCCATTACCAACGCCTCTTTCAGAAATCAATTCCCCAAGCCATACCAAAAGCATTGTTCCTGCTGTCATTGTTAAAACAAAAGCTATTATACTTATTGGAGCTGTAGTTGAAATAATACTCTGATTTTTCAAAAGCGCATACATTCCAATTGCTTGCAAAACCGCTAGGGGAACTGTTAAAAATCTTGTGTATTGATTAATTTTTTTTCTTCCCGATTCTCCTTCTTTTTGTAATTGTTCAAGTTTAGGAACAACAATTGTTAACAACTGTAAAATAATAGATGCATTAATATATGGATTAAGACCAAGAGCCATTATAGAAAAGTTTGCAAGAGTTCCACCAGAGAAGATATCAAGCAAGCCTAAAAATTGGTTTTGTGAAAAAAGAACCTTAAGTTGTGCGATATCAACACCTGAAACTGGAATGTGTGCAAAAAACCTAAAGACTATAAAAACTACAGCCGTAAACAGAAGCTTTTTCTTTACTTCAGGTGACTTAACGCTGTTTTTAAAAACAGCTAAGACATTATTCATCTCTTAATATTCTACTTTACCGCCTACTTTTTCAATTTTTTTCAATGCTAACTTAGAAATTGGTAATTTAATTATTAAAGAATTATTAATTTTACCTTGTCCTAGTATTTTAACGCCTCTTAATTTTAACTCTTTTTCCAAAACAATTTTTGCGCTAATTAATGCTTTTTCGTCAACAATACTATTATTTTTAAAAACATTTAACTTATCCAGGTTAACTGGAACAGGCTTTTTGTTAAATGATTTATTTTTCCCTTTACCTCTGTGAAATGGAAGTCTTTTAATAAGAGGAAGCGCTCCGCCTTCAAAATAAAGAGGAATTTTATATCTTGCTTTTTGACCCTTTGTTCCTCTTCCTGCTGTTTTTACTCTTCCTGTTCCATGACCCTGACCAAGTCTTCGTTTTGTTTTTGTTGTAATTTTAATTCTTTTATTTAGTTTCATTTTTAATTCTCCTTAAAAAATTTTCCCTGTTATATCTTTGCGACAATCTTTTTAAGGCTTCTATTGTTGCATAAACATTGCTTGCCTGATTTTTTGTTCCCAAAACCTTTGATGAAATATTTTCTATCCCTGCTAAAGATACAACGCTTCTAACTGCTCCGCCGGCAATAACTCCGCTTCCCAATGGAGCCGGTTTTAAAAGTATTTTTGCTGCACCAAGCTTTATGTAAACCTCAAAAGGAATACTGCTTTTTATAATCGGCACCTCAATTGCTTTTTTCTTAGCAATAGCTACTCCTTTTTTTATTGAAGCGGAAACATCAGGAGCTTTTCCTAAACCAACTCCCACTTTTCCATTTTTATTTCCAACTACAACTAAAACAGAAAAGCCAATTTTATTTCCTCCCTTGGTTTTTTTAGAAACCCTATTTACCTGAACAATTTCTTCCTGAAATTCATCTGTTTTTTGATTTCTTTCCATTTCTTTTATGTTTTTATCCATTAAAAATTAAGACCTCCTTCTCTTGCGCCTTGAGCAAAAGCTTTTACTCTTCCATGATAAGCATAGCTTCCTCTATCAAATATTACATCTTTTATCTTTTTAGCAATAGCTTGTTTTGCTAAAGCTTTTCCAAGCTCATTTGCTTTTTGGGTTTTTGTACCTTTGTCTACTAATTGTTTTTCTGTTACTGTCATTAATGTTTTACCTTTTTCATTAATTATTTGTCCTGATATATATTTATTGGATCTAAAAACCGTAAGCCTTACCCTTTTAGTATTTTTCTTAAGCTTTAATCTTGTCCTTTTTTGTCTTTTTTCTTGCATATTTTATTTTACTCCTCCAATTGCTTTTGCTGCCTTACCTGCTTTTCTTCTAATCTTTTCTCCTTGATATTTTATTCCTTTACCTTTATATGGCTCCGGTGGTCTTACGGCTCTTATCTTAGCAGCCATATCACCAACTATTACTTTATCTATTCCGGCTACTGTTATAACATTGTCTTCAACTGTAAATAAAATTTCCTCAGGCGCTTTAATAACAACCGGGTGAGAAAAACCAACCGATAGAGTTATTGAGTTACCTGATGCCTGAGCTCTGTATCCAACGCCTACCAATTCTAATTTTTTCTGAAAACCAGCTGCTGCTCCATTTACCATATTTTTTATATTTGCCCATGTTAATCCACACAAAGCCTTAAGTGTTCTATCTTTGTCATTTTTTACAGAAACAAAAATATTTTTTTCTTCAAGACTAACTTTTATGCCCTTAGGAATTTTATATTTTCTTTCCCCTTTAGAACTACTCACGCTTATTTGATCTCCGTCAAGATTAACTATTACGCCTTCTTTTATTTGTATTGGTTTTTTTGCAATTTTTGACATATTACCAAATAGAAAAAAGTATTTCTCCTCCAATTTTTTTCTTTATTGCTTCTTTCCCAATCATTACTCCACTACTGGTTGATATTATTACGGTTTTTTTACCACGTTTTTCTATTTCAATAATTTTTTTCGCTGAACCATATACCCTTAAAGATGGCTTTGAAATAACAGTTACATCTGTTATTACAGGTAATCTTTTCTCATACCTTACTGTTGCTTTTATACTCTTTTTACTATCTTGTTCCACTTCTTTTACATTTAATAAATATCCCTGTTTTACTAAAACCTTAGCAATTTCCACATTAACCTTTGAGAAAGGTAGAACTACTTCTTTTCTCCTGGCTAATGCTGCGTTTTTTATCCTAATAATTAAGTCTGAAATTTTATGATTCATAATCTTACCAACTTGCTTTTATAACTCCGGGAAGTTGTCCCTTTGCCGCTAGCTCTCTAAAACAAATTCTACAAATTCCAAATTTTCTCATATAAGCTCTTGATCTACCACATAAATTACATCTGTTTTTATTTCTAACAGCGTATTTTTGTTTTTTCTTAAATTTTAAAATATCTGATTTTTTTGCCATATTATTTCTTTTTAAACGGCATTCCTAATAATTCTAAAAGAGCCTCTGCTTCTTTATCGTTTTTTGCCGTTGTTACGATTACAACCTCTAGCCCTTGAATTCTTTCAATTTTTGATGGATCAATTTCAGCAAAAACATTACTTTCCGGAAAACCTAAACTATAATTTCCGCGTCCGTCAAAATTATCTCTTTCAACCCCATGAAAATCTCTAATTCTAGGAAGTACAATTCTAACTAATTTTTCATAAAAATCATACATCCTTTTTCCCCTTAATGTTACCATTGCTCCTATTTGATCTCCCTCTCTCAACTTAAAGGTTGCAATTGATTTTTTTGCCTTGTTTATTTTAGGCTTTTGTCCTGTAATTTGCGTTAAAGTTGAAACTGCTCTTTCAATATTTTTCTTATCTAAAACCGCATCTCTAACACCCATGTTAACCACAATTTTTGAAAGCTTTGGAACTGCATTTACATTTTTTATTGAAAGCTTTTGCGCTAATTCTTTTGTAATTTCTTTTTTAAATTTATTTTCTAAACTACTCATAATTCCACCTTACATTTTTTACATATTCTAACTTTTTCATTTTTTCCAAGCTTAAATCCAACTCTTGTTTGAAGATGGCATTTTGGACAAATCAAAATTACATTTGCAACCGGCAATGGTTTTGTTATTGTAATAATTTCCGATGGTTGCTTTTGAGACCTTGCTTTTAAATGTCTTTTGTATTGATTTACCCCCGCAATTAAAACCTTATTTGTTTTTGAAAAAACCTTTTCAATCTTTCCTTTTTTACCACTATCTTTTCCTGAAACTACCATAACTTCATCACCCTTCTTAAGTTTTGTTAATTTTATTTTTTTCATATTAAATAACCTCTGTCGCCATACTTGTTATTTTTAAAAACCCCTTATCTCTTATTTCCCTTGCTATTGGTCCAAAAATTCTTGTTCCTCTTGGATTTTTATCCTTTGCATTGTCAATTAAAACTCCCGCATTATCGGAAAACCTAATATATGATCCATCTATTCTCTTATGTTCTTTTTTTGCTCTTACTAAAACTACCTTAACCATTTCGCTTTCTTTTACTTGACCATTAGGCTCTGCATCTTTTACAACACAATTTAAAACATCACCTAAAAATCCAAATTTTCTCTTAAATCCTCCATAAATTTGAATGACCATAAGCGATTTCGCACCTGAATTATCTGCTACTTTTAAAATAGATCTATGTTGAATCATTTTACTTTAGAACCTCCTCAACCTTAAAATGCTTACTTTTTGAAATAGGTTTTACCTCACTAACTTTTATTCTATCTCCAAGTTTTAAATCAAAATTACCCTTATCAACCTTAAACTTCTTACTTCTTTTAAGTAATTTCTTATATAACCTATGAGGAACATATCTCACAGTTTCAACTACCACTGTTTTATCCATTTTTAGTGATACAACTTTTCCCTCTAATGTTTTATGCTTTTTCATTTAATAACTCCTTCTCTCTAATTGCCGTTAAAATCTTGGCAATTTCCTTTTTTTTAAAAAAAATAGATCTTTTGTTTTTAAGCTTATCCTGTGCTTTATCTAATTTTAAATTAAACAAAACTTCTCTTGCTTCTTTTAATAAAACCTTTAGCTCTTTTATTGTTTTGCCAAAAATTTCTTTTTTTTCTTTTGTTTTCATATTTTATTTTTCAACTATTTTTGTTTTTATTGGTAATTTATGCGCTGCTAATCTTAAAGCAGAATAAGCAACTTCTTTTGTTACCCCACCCATTTCAAAAAGCATTCTACCTATTCTAACAGGTGCAACAAACTCTGCTACATCACCTTTTCCACTTCCCATTCTTGTTTCTGCCGGTTTTTTTGTAACCGGTTTATCCGGAAAAATTCTAATCCAAATTCTTCCACCCCTTTGAGTGTAGTGAGTTATTGCTCTTCTAGCAGCCTCTATTTGTCGTGCGCTAATCCAACCTGACCCTTCAGAAATAAGCCCATATTCCCCAAAGGATACTAAGCAACCCCTACTTGCTGTTCCTTTTATCACTCCTCTTTGTTGTTTTCTATATTTTGCTTTTCTTGGAACTAACATAATTATTTTTTAGGTTTATTTATCCAAACCTTAACACCAATATAACCTTTTTTTGTTAATGCAGGTACTGACGCATAGTCAATATCTTCTCTAATAGTTGATAAGGGAACAGTACCTTTATGTAATTTTTCTCTTCTTGAAATTTCAGCCCCACCTATTCTTCCTGAAAGTAAGATTCTAACACCTTTTGCTCCTGCATTCATTACCCTATCTATAGATTGTGCCATTATTCTTCGATGCGGCATTCTTCTTACCAATTGATCGGCAATATTCCTTGCTACTAAGTATGCGTTTAGATTTGGTTCTTTTATCGGCTCTACATCAATTCTAATGTCTAA
>CAYWVK010000010.1:0-17797 GCA_964461865.1 uncultured Gammaproteobacteria bacterium | reverse complement strand
AATGCTGCTGATGAGATTATAAAAGTAATAAAATATGCTGCAAGGAGCTAGGCTTTTAAGAAGAAGAAAAAAAACCATAATAAAAAAAAGAAAATGGAATGTTTTCTATTTATTAATCGGCTGTCTTATTTTTAGCCTTTTGCTTTTTTTCACAGGCTATTTTTTAAACTTTTATTTTCCTGATTTCTTAAGTCCTATTGCTAAAGAAAAATTTAAAGAAAGCAGAGAGCTTGAGAAAGCCTTAAATAAGGAAAATATTAAATTTATAAAAATTACTTCGCAGGGTGATTTGTCATTTTTGGTCGAACTATTTGATAAAGAAGAAGTAATTTTTACCTCAAAAAAAGACTTTGAGAGCCAAATAGCCTCTTTACAATTGATCACAAAACGGCTTACAATAGAAGGGAAAAGGTTTAAGCGCCTAGATTTTAGGTATGATAAACCGATGATAGAATTATAGCTTCTATGAGTGAAGGAAAAATAGTTGTCTGTATAGACATAGGGTCATCAAAAATAGTCACAATAATTGCCAAAGTAGATGAAGTTGTAAATGTATTGGGAGTCTCTGAGGTAAAATCAGCCGGAATTAAAAAAGGACAAATAGTAGACATAGATGAAGCAGTATTAGCAATTAATAATTCATTAGAAGCAGCAGAGAGAATGGCCGGTTTTTCAGCTTCTCGTATAACCGCCTCAATTGGCGGAAGCCATATAGAATCAATAAATTCAAGAGGAGTAGTTGCGGTTTCAAATCCACAAGGAGAGATTAATAATAATGATTTATTAAGAGTTATTGATGCTGCAAAAGCAGTTTCTATTCCTTCAAGTAGGGAAATCATTCATGTTTTACCAAGGGCATATATAGTGGATGGTCAGGAAGGTGTAAAAGCTCCAATTGGAATGTCGGGGGTAAGACTTGAAGTTGATACTCATATAATTTCTGCAAGCACAGCAGTTCTTAGGAATTTAGAAAAAGCCTTAGGAGAGGTAGGAGTTGATGTTGATGCGGTAGTGTTTAATGGATACGCAAGCTCCTTATCGGTTCTTTCGGAAACGGAAAAAGAATTAGGTGTGGTTTTAGTCGATATCGGAGCAGGAACAACCGATATTTCAATTTATGTTGAAGGATCGGTTGCTTATTCATCGGTTTTACCAATTGGTGCAAGACATATTACTAATGATTTAGCAATTGGTTTAAGAATTGCGCTTGAATCGGCTGAAAAAATTAAAATACATTTATCAAGGCCACAAAAAAGAAGTCTAGCTGTAGAAGAAGAAAAAACAAGAGAAAAAGCAGATGAGCTTGATTTAACTCCACTTGGATTATCAGAGGAAATAACAAAAGTTTCAAAAAAAACATTGGTTGAGGGAATAATTAGACCAAGACTTAATGAGATATTTACCTTTGTTGGACTTGAAATTAAGAAAAGTGGATTTGTAGGGCAAACTCCATCAGGCTTAGTTGTTACCGGAGGGGGAGCAAAAACAATTGGTGTTACGGAAAGTGCAAAAAGAATGCTTGCTATGCCGGTTAGAGTTGGAGAGCCGATAAATCTAAAGGGTATTATTGATGAGGTGCAAGATAGTTCTTTTGCAACAGTAGTTGGTTTAGCAAGTTACGCATCAACTCTTGATGTAAAATCTAGCATGCCGTTTGGTATTTCTCTTCCTGGATTTAAGATTCCTGGATTAAAAGGAAAAACATTTAGTAAAATAATATCGTTTCTTAAATCTTTTTTACCCTAAATAAAATTTAAGGGTCTGCCCTAAAAACTTACTTGCAAAATAAAAATTTATTTGCTAGTATGCGCCTATAATAATATATGTTGATAAAACCTCAAAGTACTAATTTTGCAAAGATACGTGTAATGGGTGTTGGTGGAGCAGGAAATAATGCCCTAAACTCCATGATTGCTCAAAGTAATATTTCGGGAGTTGATTTTATTGCAGTTAATACGGATGCACAAACTCTTTTAATTTGTCAGGCAGCAACAAAACTTCAAATCGGAGAAGATCTAACTAAGGGTTTAGGCTCAGGAGGAAGTCCTGATATTGGAAGAGAATCGGCAGAGGAATCCTATGAAAAAATTAAAGAAATGATTGACGGAACCGATATGCTTTTTTTAACTTGTGGAATGGGAGGAGGAACAGGAACAGGTGCTACTCCTGTTATTGCAAGAGCTGCTAAGGAGCTTGGTATATTAAGCGTTGCCGTTGTAACAAAACCATTTGCTTTTGAGGGGACAAGAAGAATGGTAAATGCGGAAAACGGAATAGATGAATTAAAGGATAAGGTTGATACATTAATTGTAATTCCAAACCAAAGAATTTTAGAAGTAGTTGATAAAAAATTATCCCTTCTTGAAGCATTTAAGGTTGCTGATTCTGTTTTAACTCAAGGTGTTCAGGGGATTTCGGATTTGATAACACTCCCAGGTCTTATTAATGTTGACTTTGCCGATGTTAAAACAATTATGGCAAATGCAGGTACGGCATTAATGGGAATAGGAACAGGAGTTGGTGAAAACAGAGCCCAGGCAGCAGCAAGAAGTGCAATTGCCTCACCACTTTTAGAAATATCAATGGATGGAGCAAGAGGAGTTCTTTTTAATATTATTGGTGGTCCTGATTTAACAATGAGTGAGGTTGATGAAGCAGCAAAAATTATTTCATCTGCAGCAGATTCTGATGCAAATATAATATTTGGAGCAACAATAGACCAAACAATGCATGATCAGATGAAAATTACGGTTATTGCAACAGGATTTGATCAGACAAGACAAACCTTGAAAGAGTTTATGACACCGCCACAGCAAAAACCAATGATTCCAGAGGTAAAAACAGTACAGCAAACAGAAGAACCAAAACCCGTTGAGAAACTTCCTGTGTCGGAAGAAGAAGATGATACCTGGGACATTCCCGCGTTTCTCCGCAATCGCAATTAGAAACACTATTGACATCTGCTAATTTTTGACTATAATCTGCATATTGTCCAAATATGAGAACAAAAGAAATTCCAGCATCAAGGCCAATTGTTGAATCTGAAAAATCAATGATGGTTAAACCATTTAGGGATGTTCCTCTTAAGAGACTAGCAAAGCTTTTCGGAGGAGATATAGGAGCTCCTTGGATAAATAACGGCACGATAAGATGGAACAATGATGATTGTGAGATAACTACACGTCCAGCCCGCGAAATATTAAGAGGAAGAATTGAACCAGAAAAAAGATATTTTACAAAACCCTACGTAGTTGACAACGATGGGCAAAACTTAGTGTATCTTGAACAAGCAGGATATGCAGAAGTAGAAAAAAAGGTAATAATTGCATTCCCGAGAGTAGAAAAACGCTATCTTCGTATATTCCAATCGATAGAAGATAGAACCGAATATCAGTGGATTGAAATATCTAAAGATGAAGGATTTAATCTTAGGAGCAAATCGGTAACTAGAGACCAGGAAGATTTAATTCCAGAAGCTGTTGTTAGAGCTTCAATTCTGGCGGAATTAATAAAAGAATATGATGTAGCAGAAAAAGAAAGACAAGAAGATGCTAGGAAAGACGAAGAGGCAATGAAAAGAGCAAGAGAATATGCAGCTTCAAGAAAAGGTTAGCTTTTAATACTGCTAAAGTTAAATTTGACAACTCCTCAAAAATCCTTTATTGTAATCTGGTGTTTTTAGTAATTATTGAAACTAAAAACTAGGACAAATGGAATATTCCCGTACCCCTTAGAAACAGGAGCTAATTTATTTATCCTCAAAAAAATAACATCAGGTATCATTTTTTTGTAACGTAAATTACATATATTTAGTGTTTAAAATTACTGACAGTACTACTGGTAGAGTTGTATAACTAATATTGGAAAAAGGGCGATAAAAGAAAGGGGGTGAAATATAATGAAAAATAGATTGTACGGCATGGTTCTAAAAATAAAAAATGTTTTTGGAAAAATTGGTAAACTATATTTGACCCAAATTATGGCGTAGAAAAACTTAATCCGCACATAATCTTTTAAGAATTGTAAATATGAAAAATTTAATAACCATAACATATAAATACTACAAGGGTAGTGTTTTTAAAGATGTTTGGTTATTTTTATCCTCACCGGTAAGTATAAAAAAATAAGCAAAAAAATGCTTATTAAACTTGAGACTTGAACAAATGTTGTATAATAGTAATTAATATAGATGATGGCAAGTAAAACAAGGGAGTTTGCAGAGTTTTATAAGCAATTTACGGTACGTAATTATAAAAAGGGCGAAATGCTTATTAGAGCAGATGATGACCCACAGGGTATTTTTTGTTTATTAAAAGGATACGTTAGGCAGTATACTATTTCTAAAACAGGACTTGAACTTACGCTTCATATTCTTAAACCTATTTCATATTTTCCTATGGTGTGGGCAATAAACGGTACCCCTAATGTCTATAATTTTGAAGCCTTAACGCCCGTTGAAGTTGGACGTGCCCCTAGGGATCAGGTAGTTAATTTTATTAAAGATAAACCTACAGTTATTTTTCAATTAATGAGTGAACTTGTAGAAGAATATGCAGAAACACTTGCCAGAATGGAAAATTTGGTATTTAGCGATGCATATAGAAGGGTAATTTCGATACTTTTATATATAGCTAAACATTTCGGTGAAAAACGTACTAAGAATAGCGTAATTGTTCATCATCGTTTTACTCAACAGGACATTGCAACATTAGTTGGAATAGCCAGAGAGACTGCAAGTAATGAATTAACAAAGCTCGAAAAAAAAGGATTAATAAAACATGTTGATCACTCAATTGTATTTAATAATATTAAAAAGCTAAATGTAGAACTGATGTCAAAACCTTCAAGCTCTTAGTACATATTACAGGAAAAATGTAATCTAAGTTACTGTGTATTCTTTTATAATTACGTATAGTATATTTTAGTATGGCACAAACAGATAATGTTGAGGAAGAAGTAACAACAACTAAGAATGAGTCACCGCAACAGGTGGTTAAAAAAACTACAACACAAACTGAGCCTAGGGCAAAAGGGGAAGCTCCTCAGAAAACGTATAAAACAAAAAAGACAATATTAAGGTTTAATCAAGTCATTTGGTATGTTTTGGGTTTAATAGAAGTGATTATTGGATTTCGTATGACATTAAAAGCATTGGGGGCAAATGCTTATAGTGGTTTTACAAATTTTATTTACGCAATTTCAGATCCTTTAGTTCTACCATTTAGGGGAATATTAAAAACATCCAGCACTCAAGATTCTGTTTTCGAATGGTCGACACTAATAGCAGCCATAGTATATGTTTGTATTGCTTGGGGACTTGTATATCTTTTAAATCTTATTTATCCGATTACGCCGAAAGACGTTGAAACACAATAGATATGTTAATTACAATTGTTATAATTCTTATCGTTCTCTGGTTTCTTGGATATGCTCCTATATCAGGAATTACTGTTCCAAACATTAGCCTTTTTACAATTAATAATTATCCAGTTACATTATGGGAAGTTCTTATACTTGCGGTTATTTGTTGGGCTATAGGTATTTTGCCTCGTCCATTTCAGGTAGTTGCTTCAGTATTGCTTGTTCTTTGGATTTTATCCGTACTTGGAATCCTTGCGATTGCAGGTCTTCCAAATATTCTTGTTTTGGTAATTATAATAGCGCTTATTATATCGATCTTTTTATGAAAATTATTAACACAAAAAAACAAAAAGAAAAAAACAGAGCTGGTTCTATCGTTGCCGGTGTAGCAGGGGCGGTAGTAGTAGCAGGTGTTGCTGTTGCAGCAACAATGGCGCTAAAGGATGAGAAAAACAGAAAAAAAGTAAAGAAAGCAATGGTGGGCGTAAAAGATCAAGCATTAGATTATGTGGATAATTTTAAAACAGAGCATGAAATCACGAAAGAAAAAGGAATAGTAGAAAAAGTTATAAAAACTGACAAGAAAAAAATTGAAGAAAGAAAGTAGGTGAGAGTATGAGTGCAATAGAAATAATCGCAATTATATTAATATTAATGTGGCTAGCTGGATTTGCATTTAATTTTGGTGGGGGATTAATCCACATCTTATTAGTAATAGCAATAATTGTATTTTTAATGCGTTTTATTCGTGGCAGATAATAGTTTTCTTAGATGACTTTAGTTCTTTTGACAAGCTCAGGATTATATTGATTATTAAAACTAAAAATATTAATCGTAGGGTCTTCCTTAGATTGAAGTAGAGACTTATTTTATCGGGTATTTACTGTAGATAACTTTCACAAGAGGTTCACAGCCGACTTCACCCCAAATAGAAAAGTCCGTTTCGGAAACGATTCCTATCTGTCCATCAAATGACTTTCCCTTTTCTAATCTAAGTGTGGATTTTGGACTATTTAGTGTTAGGTGTAATTTTCTATCAGGATCTTCGGGTACTGGGCTAGCTTCTGCAACCTGCCAATATGTATACTCGGCTACTTTTTTATTTAATTTAACCGGTTCTGTTATCTTTTTCCAGTTTTCGCCTTCTTTACAATAAAATGGTGACATGAAGGGAATTATAGATATTTAAAAATAAAAATGCAAGGGTTTAATAGTTTATTTTTTGATAAGTTTATATTGTTGATTGTGTTTAGTTAGTGATTAAAAAACCTTGACAATTTATCTTCGTTTATGTTATCTTTTATTAATGGAAGTGTCACAAGAAGCTAAAGAAGCTATTAAAACCCCAGAAGTATCGAAGCCAAAAAGCATATGCGAGGCATGGACACTTGCTCCCATTAAAGATTTAGAGTTAATGAAACAAGCTGCAGAAAAAACAGGAGTTAATTTAGAAGTAAAAGCAAGAGAAGGCGAAAAGTACAGAATGGAACGAGCAAAGCAAACAAAATATGAAAGAAATGTTATTGCAGGAATGGATGTTTTATTTCCAGTAGTCGGGGTATTTAGTGCAGGTACGTATAACGATGAGTTTGATGCTCAAATAGGAAGATATGAGCTTGAAGTTCCTGAAGGTTTTAATTATGTAAAAATAACAGGAACGAACATGGAACGAGGAAAAAAATATGGTCCCTTCGAAAAATATCAAGAAGAATTAAGCAACCTAAAACATGAAAATTTTCCAACTAGAGTTGAAGAAGATGATGGATGGGGAGTAGAGTAGTTTTACGGATGATCCATATTTAGTTATAATTACTTCTTGTAGTGTTGATTATCCTATAGCGTATAGATATTTTGTTTAACTTATGTTATACTATTAATGTAGATTGTGTATAAGCACATCTGCTTATATTTGATTTAGTTTTTTAAAGAAAAAGATAACTCAACATTTCCACAGGGATTCGTATCTTCACTGACTGAACAACTTCAATTTTTTTTAAGCAGATATGCTTGTATCCAATTTATAAAATTATAAAATAAATATGTATAAATCAAATAATAGAAATAGAAACAATAAGGGTTTTAAATCTAATGACTTTAAGCCAAGGTATAAAAAATTTTCAAGAAATGAAAAGAAACTTGACTCAAGGCTTTTTATTAAAGAAGCAGTTAAATCTAATCAGGAATCATTTTCTTCCAGTATAAGTTTTGATTCGTATAATATAGATAATCGGATAAAAAGAAACATTAAAGATCATGGATATGAGTTTGCAACCGAAATTCAAGAAAAATCTATTCCCGAAATTCTAAAAGGAAGAGACGTTATTGGAGTTGCAAATACAGGAACAGGAAAAACAGCTGCATTTTTAATAACTCTTATTAATAAATCATATAACGACAGGAATCAAAGAACATTAATAATTGTTCCAACAAGAGAATTAGCAGTTCAGGTTGCAGAAGAATTTAAAATTTTTGCTAGGGGTATGAATTTAGAGTCTGT
Organism: uncultured Gammaproteobacteria bacterium; assembly: GCA_964461865.1. Classification (GTDB taxonomy): domain Bacteria; phylum Patescibacteriota; class Microgenomatia; order Levybacterales; family UBA12049; genus CAYWVK01. Next base: position 9,939 of record CAYWVK010000010.1, on the reverse strand, counting down.
AACAGTAATAGGAGGGGCAAGTATTAAAAACCAAATCCATGGTTTAAGACATAATTGTCATTTTGTTATAGCAACACCCGGAAGATTAAAGGATTTAATTGAGCAAAGAAAATTAAACCTAAGTTTATTTCAAAATGTAGTTTTAGATGAAGTAGACAGAATGGTTGATATCGGTTTTCTAAATGATATAAAAAATATAATTAATTTATTACCAAAAGTAAGACAATCGTTATTTTTCTCTGCAACAGTTGATGATAAAACTAAGGGGATATTACAAATGTTTGTTACCAATCCTGTTACAGTACGTGTAAGCAATCAAAGCACCCCGGAGAACATAGAGCAAAATATAATTAAAGTGTCAGATAGAAGCAAAAAAGCAGAAGTATTAAGGGATTTATTGTTAAAACCTGGGTTTGATAAGGTTTTAGTTTTTGGAAGAACAAAATGGGGAATGGAAAAACTATCTAAGCATTTAGTAGAAAAGGGTTTTAAAGCTTCAGCTATTCATGGCAATAAAACTCAAAATCAAAGACAAAGAGCACTACGGGATTTTAAAGAAAATAAGCTACAGGTTTTAATAGCAACAGATGTTGCATCAAGAGGATTAGATATAAATGATGTTACCCATGTAATAAACTATGATGCGCCTACAACTTATGAGGATTATATTCATAGAATTGGTAGAACAGGCAGGGCAAATAAAAAGGGTATTGCCTTAACCTTTGTAGAATAAAACATCTTGCTTAAGGTTAAATTGGTAATTAGAAAACAAAAAGTTGAAGTGAATATCTTTTTAGGCTAAAATTAAGTTTATGTTTAAGCAAGTTTCACCACAGATAGATTTTCCAAAACTGGAAAATGAAATTTTAAATTATTGGGAAAAAGAGAAAATTGTTGAAAAATATCTTCAAAGAAATAATAACTCCAAGAAGCGGTTTTCATTTTTAGATGGACCAATTACTGCAAATAATCCAATGGGAGTTCATCATGCATGGGGGAGAACGTATAAAGATTTATGGCAGCGTTTTTATAATATGAAGGGCTATAAGCAAAGATTTCAAAACGGTTTTGATTGTCAGGGGTTATGGGTAGAGGTTGAAGTAGAAAAAGAATTAGGAATTAGAAATAAAAAAGATATTGAAAATCTAGTTCCCGGAAATAAAAAGGAAAGCATTGCTAAGTTTGTTGAACTTTGTAAACAAAGGGTTATTAAATATAGCGATATTCAAACAAAACAGAGTAAGAGGCTTGGATATTTTATGGATTGGGATAATTCCTACTTTACAATGTCCCCGGAAAATAATTACATGATTTGGCATTTTCTTAAAAAATGTCATGAAAACGGTTGGATTTATAAGGGTAAGGATTGTGTTGCTTGGTGTCCAAGATGTGAAACTGCAATTTCCCAGCATGAAATGCTAACTGAGGATTATAAAGAGTTAACACATGAATCTATCTTTATTAAATTTCCTATAATTTCAAAAGGATTTGAAAATACTAATCTTTTGGTTTGGACAACTACGCCTTGGACAATTCCGGCTAATATTGCAGTTGCAGTAAATAAAAAATTTACCTATGGAGTTTTTGAAAACAAAAAAACAAATGAAAAAATAATCTTTATTTTAAAGGATGAATTAGAAAATACCCCAAAAAGATTAATAAAACAAAAAGAGGTTAATATTACGGAGTATATTTTAAATGATCTTGATAAAAACTTTGAGCTTGCAAAAGAAATCAAAGGAAAAGACTTATTAGGCTTAAAATATCAAGGACCGTTTGATGATTTAGAAATTGTAAAAAAAGCAAATGATGAAAATGAAAAAACTTTTCATAATGTAATTGATGGATCGGAAGTTGTAGTTTCAACAGAGGGAACAGGTTTATTGCATGTTGCTCCAGGAGCAGGAAAAGAAGATTTTGAACTATCAAAAAAAGAAAACCTATCAATAATCTCGCCGATTACGGATGATGCTACATATGTTGATGGGATGAATGATTTAAGTGGTAAGAATGCAAAGAAACATCCCGAAATTATAATTGACTATTTAAAAAATAAAAAAGATGGTAAGTTTCTTTTAAAAACAATGCATTATACCCATAGATATCCTGCTTGCTGGAGATGTAAAACAGAACTAGTTTGGAAAATTACCAATGAGTGGTATATTGCCATGGATAAAAAAAGAGGACATAGTACATTAAGAGAGCAAATGATTGAGGTAGCTAAAAAAATTAAATGGTATCCTGAATTTGGATTAGATAGGGAACTTGATTGGCTTTTGAATATGAGTGATTGGTTAATAAGCAAAAAGAATAGATATTGGGGATTAGCACTTCCAATCTACGAGTGCCAGAGTTGTGGGAATATCGAAGTTTTGGGAAGCGAAGAAGAACTTTTTGAAAAATCTACATCAGGATGGGAAAAATTTAAGGGACACACTCCCCACAAGCCTTATATTGATGAAGTAAAAATAAAATGTAGTAAATGTAAAAAAGAAATTTCAAGAATTGATGATGTAGGAAATGCTTGGCTTGATGCAGGAATTGTTTCGTTTTCAACATATATTGAGCCTAAAACAAAGAAAGTAAGTTACATAACAGATAAAAAATATTGGAGCGAATGGTTTCCTGCGGATTTTGTTACCGAGTCATTTCCCGGTCAGTTTAAGAATTGGTTTTATTCAATGATTGCAATGTCTACGGTTTTAGAAAATAATAATCCTTTTAATTTTGTTTTGGGTTTTGGAACAATGCTTGGAGAAGACGGACGTCCAATGCATAAGTCGTGGGGTAATTCAATTGAATTTAATGAGGGTGCTGAAAAAATAGGGGTAGATGTTATGCGTTGGGCTTTTTTAACACAAAGCCCGGAGCAGAATTTATTATTCGGCTATAAAAAAACCGATGAAGTAAGAAGAAAATTTCACTTAATACTTTGGAATGTATACAACTTTTTTATAAATTATGCGCTTGTTGATAAATGGGATCCTAAAAGGGCTAGTTTAAAGACAGAAAGTATTTTAGATAAATGGATATTATCAAGACTTAATTCATTAATTCAAAATGTAAGTGTTGAACTTGAGAAATATAGTGTATATAAAGCAAGTTTGGAAGTAGAAGAGTTTGTTAGTGATTTGTCGTTATGGTACGTTCGAAGAAGCAGAAACAGAATTGGTGCTTCAGCAGATGACATAGAAGATAAAAATAATTGTTATGCTACTTTATATACTGTTTTGGTAAATCTTTCTAAAATTCTTGCTCCTTTTAACCCCTTTATTGCAGAAGAAATGTATAAAAACTTAACTGATGAAAAATCAGTTCATTTAAGTGAATGGCCTGATGTAAATAAGGAATTTATAAATGAGGATTTAGAAAAAGAAATGCAATGCGCAAGAAAACTAGCAGAGGTAGGTCATGCATTTAGAAAGAATTCTAAAGTAAAAGTAAGAATTCCATTTAAAAAGTTAACATATAACGGAGAAAAAGAAATAAGCAGTAAGGTTTTAGATATTGTTAAGCAAGAATTAAATGTATATGAATTAGCTTTTAGCAAAAAACAGAAAGAATACGAGGTAGTAGGAGAAGTAGATGAGAGTAATCAGGATTTAGAAGCAGGAGAAGCAAGGGATATTATAAGAAAGATTCAGGAGGAGAGAAAAAGACTTGGTACAAAAATTGATGAAAAGGTTAATGTTGAAATTTCAAGTTGGCCCGAAAAATTTGAAGAGATGATTAAAAAAAGAGCAATGATTAATAAGTTGTCAAAGTCTTCTGATTTTAAAGTTATAAAAAATGTTTAAAAAAGGTATTTTCTATTTTGACTGGGGTCTTTTTATTCCGGTATGCGTGCTTTTATTAGTTAATTTAACTACACTTTTTTCGCTTAATTCAGAGCTATTTAAAAATGAGTTAATATATACTGGAATAGGATTAGTTATTTATTTGTTTTTTTCATTTGCTAATTTAAATATTGCAAAGCTTTACGGAAAACAAATATATATTGTTTCATTGTTGCTTTTGTTTGTAGTTTTAGTAGTTGGAGTTGAAACCAGAGGATCTCTTCGTTGGATTGAAATATTTGGCTTTAGAATGCAATTTGCAGAGCTTTTAAAACCGTTTTTAGCAATATCCCTGTCGGCATTTCTGGTAACAAGAAAATCAACAAGTTTTAAAAACTTTGTATTTCTTTTGTTTCTAATACTTCCAATTGCTCTGTTGATTTTTATTCAGCCGGATTTAGGTGATGCATTAATTTATATAATTGTAGTCTTATTAACAATGATTTTTTATGGTTTCCCGCTTATTTATTTTTTGGGATTGTTAATACTTCTTGCTTTATTAACACCTGTTGGTTGGTTTTTCTTACATGAATATCAAAGACAGCGCGTTTTAACATTTATTGACCCTTCAAGAGATCCTTTAGGAAAATCATATAATGCAATTCAGTCGATGATTGCCGTTGGAGCAGGGATGTTTCTTGGTAAAGGTCTTGGGCAGGGCAGTCAATCTGAATTGCGGTTTTTGCCAGAGCGCCATACTGATTTTATATTTGCTACAATTTCAGAGCAACTTGGGTTTATCGGAAGCGCATTAATTATAATTTCGTTTATTTTTTTATTGTATAGAATTTATAGAATATCGATAAACTCTAACGATGGATTTTTAAGGATATTTTCCATTTCACTTTTCTTTATAATCTTTACCCAATTTTTTGTGAACATAGGGATGAATATTGGAGTATTGCCTGTTGTTGGGGTTACTCTTCCGTTTTTATCTTATGGAGGAAGCTCGATGCTTACCAATTTTATAATTATAGGATTGTTGTCAACAATTGGAAGATCTGCAAAAAGCGATAAAGTCCTAGAAATCGGTTGAATAATTTGGTATAATTTTACTCTGTATGAAATACGCAGTTATTAAAACAGGCGGAAAACAATATAAAGTCTCAGAAGGCGATGTAATTGAGGTTGATAATTTAGCAAAGAAAGCAAATGAAAAAATAACCTTTAATGAAGTTTTACTTGTGGTAGACGAGCAAGGAGCAAAAATAGGAAAGCCAATGTTAAGTGATGAAAAAGTTGAAGCAACTGTTTTGGAAGAAAAAAGAGGAGAAAAACTTTACGTTTCGAAATATAAAGCAAAAGTAAGATATAGAAGAAGAATTGGTTTTAGGGCAGCTTTAACAAAGGTAAAAATAGAAAAGATAGGAAAAGCAAAAGAAAAAACTGCTACAAAAAGTAAGACTAAGTCAAAATAATCTACTTTGATATCTTGACATACTGTGAAAATTAGCGTTAAAATGTGGTAGTTTTTCACGAAATAAAAAAATATGGCACATACAAAAGCACAGGGTACAGTAAAAGGAAATAGAGACTCAATTGCTAAGCGATTGGGTGTTAAATTGTACGACGGACAAAAAGTTTCAGCCGGAAATATTATTGTCAGGCAAAAAGGTACAAAATTTCATCCCGGAAACGGAGTATCAATGGGTAAGGATTATACAATATTTTCACTTTTAAACGGTATTGTAAAATTTAAAAACTTAAGAGGAAGAAAGTATATTGAGGTAGTTGCAAATGGATAATCAAATTCACGAAATGGATATAAATTTGCTTCAGGCAAACCCATTACAGCCACGTGGAGTAATTATTCCTGAATCACTTCAGGAATTAGTTGACTCAATAAGAGAACAGGGTATTTTAGAGCCATTAGTAGTCGCAAAAACACCGGCTGGATATCAAATTATTGCAGGTGAGAGAAGATGGAGAGCAGCAAAGGTTCTAGGGCTTACAATTGTGCCTGTGGTTGTTAAGGAGACATCTCCTCAGGGAATGCTTGAGATGTCCATTGTTGAAAACGTACAAAGAGAAGATCTTAATCCAATTGAAAGAGGTTTAGCTTATAAAAGATTAATTGATGAGTTTGGTCTTGGAACAAATGAAGTTGCAAAAAAGGTTGGAAAAAGTGCTCCAACAGTTTCTAATACAATAAGACTTCTTTCTTTGCCCGATGCTATAAAGGATGCATTGGTAGCAGGAGTAATAACTGAGGGACACGTAAGACCGCTTTTGTCTTTAGGTGATCCAAAGTTGATGCTTGAATTATTCAAGAAAATATTAAGAGAAAATAGTACTGTTAGACAAACAGAGGACATGGCAAGACAAGTTAAGGCAGAAGTTCAGAAAAAGGAACCAAGAGCAAAGCATGCTAGATTATTTATTCCTGAAATGGATGAAATGGCAAAAAAACTAGAAGAGAAATATAGTTTCAATAAGGTTAGTATATATCAATCCGGAGCATTAGCAAGATTAACATTTGTTGTTAAGGGTGACGCCGAACAAACTACTGCAAAAATAAAAGAGGTTTACGAACTTCTCTCCAAATAAGTTAAAAGGGATTTTTAACTAACTGCATGTCACTAATTGGCCAATAAATAAAAGTAGATATACCTATTAATTCACTTTTACTAACAAAGCCGAATTCTCTCGAATCAGAGCTATATGGTCTATTGTCTCCCATAACAAAAAAGCTATCTTGGGGAACAATTACTTCTTGTCCTTCACTAAGAAATGCTCCTGTGTATGTTTTTACGCTTGAGTTTAGAAAGCTACTTTCATCGAATTTTTGACCATTAATATATACATGGCCATCTTTTAATGAGATATTATCACCCGGTACACCAATTATTCTTTTAATATAATCTTTTTCAGCATCGTTTGGTGCTTTAAAAACTACAACATCTCCTAATTTTGGATTTCCAAATCTTAGGCTGATTAAGTTTGTTAAAACATACTGCTTGTCTTTAAAATTTGGGTACATTGAGTCTCCTTTGACCTCAAAGGGCCTAAATAGGAAAGCGTAGATGATTAAAAATACTGCTGCGGCAAGTAGAAATGTTTGAATTGTATCCAGGAGAAAACTATATATTTTTCTTAAAATTTCCATAACTTTAATTCTCTTAAATATATTAATTTTTGTCAATGAGACAAATATGTGCTAAGATTTTAACGGATTTGTAGCTCAGTTGGTTAGAGCGCTTCGTTCACATCGAAGAGGTCAGAGGTTCAAATCCTCTCAAGTCCACAATTATCCCCTTGACGAATATTTAGGCCGTGACTTATAGTTCATTTTAATAAATATTTAATATCTTGGTTAAGAATGTTAAATCCAATATTATCAATAAATATATTTTTGCTTACTAGTATTATTAATTTTAGTTCATTTAGTTTAGTATTATAGCGTTTTTTATGGTTTTCATTATTAATTTTATTAGCATCATTTACAATTTTAAGTAGTAAATTTTTGAAACGATTATTTTTAATATTATTATTTTTGTAAAGATAGTCTATGTCATTAATAATACTTATTAAGCTAACTTCTTTGATTATTTTTGATTTATTTATATGATCTTTGTTATAAGAAAATTTATATTTAGCGATTTCATTTGTATTTATTATCGTATTCTCATTAATTATTTTTACATTACCATTTTTATCATATGCATATATTTTTATTGGATAATATCCAGTATTAGATGACGAAAATTTTATTTTATATTCACCCGAAGGTGGTATTTGTAAATAATTAAAAATTAATGGATTATTATTTGTAGAATTTTTATTCATTTTTTCATGCATAGACTCCTGGAGATGTGTTGTTATTGTATGATTATTTTCTTCGTTGTCTGACACTTGTGTTTTTATATTTTTGTCAGTTATGATCATGAGGTAGGATAAATCACTATTTGTGGGTAAATATCGACTTAAAGTTTTGAATTCATTACCGTAGTGTTCTTTTAGTGTGGATCTATTTTTATAGTAGGGATCGTGTATTAGAAATGTATCATCTTGAGTTCCTTTTGCAACTATAAAATGTCCTGGTACTTCTAGAATATCGGGGTGTAATTTTTCAAGATCATTTTTAAGTACACTAATGTTATTACCTATGTTTTTGGAAAATTCTAGACAATTAAATTCAAAATTTGGATTATTCCCACTATTTTTTGCTATTTTTGATAATCTTGATATTGCTAACCAGTTTATCCATCCATTTCCTATATATCCGTCTGGTTGGTTTTTCAGCCATTTATTTACAGATTTTGGAGTTAAGCTATCTCCGTTTGGCATTTTGTTTATATTATAATAATTTAAAATCATTGTAGCAGACGTTAAAGCACATCCCCATGATTCAATTGTAGTTTTATCATTTGACCATTTTTTTGAATTATTATGCGTTTCATTTTTCCAATCAGGATCAGTCTGGCTTAAGTATGGAACATTTAAGTTAATATTGTCACTAATTTTTTTGACAATTATATTATCGAACCACACCTCTGTAGGTGGCGTAGTACCTGTGCTTATAGTTAATACGATCGATCCGTTTAGACAAGGAGGCTCTTGATTTTTTATCTCAATATCCACTAATTTATTATCATCTATATAAAGCTGATATCGCTCTCCAATTAAAATTACTTTTATATGATAAATTGTATTATTTTGCATTTCATATATTATCCCAGGGTCAGTGTAATCCATGTGAATGTTTGGATTTAAGTGGAACTGATTGCAAAATCCTCGTTCATTTGTCCACCTAAAACTTATATTTTTATCAATGCCTGAAATTGGCAGCATGTCCATTTCTAAAATATAATCAGTCCAACTACTTTCACCCGCAACCGTATTAATAATTGTATTTCGTGATTCAATTACTGCACCGTAACGCATGCTACCATTTACATTTTTTACTTGCCATAAGTTTTCGCCACTAACTCTTGTCCAATTTATGTCACTTCCTGATTCAAAATCATCTCGAAATAATATTGTTGATGCAAGTGCTTTATTATCAAATTGAATAAAAAAGAAAATAAGAAAAAAAACCGTAGTAGTAATTGAGGTATGAATGAAAATATTTTTTATTCTATTCATATTCATAAGTATAGTAATAAACCAATTGCGTTTGTCAATAGTTAAAAACAATGATAAAATTTCATATAAGTTTTTAATTCTATGAAAAAAAGAAAATATAATTATGATTATTTTCATAAAAACACTAAACTTCAAAAAAAATTTTTGAAAAAAAATAATTTTACGTATAGAAATGTATTCAAAGCGTTGGATAGGTATATTAACGAATCAATGAGTGTATTGGATATTGGTTGTGGTTCTGGGTCTATATCATTTTACGTAGCAAAAAAGGTAAAAAAGGTAGTTGGAATAGATGTGTCAATGAAAGCTGTAGATAATTGTATAAATTCGGCAAAGCAATTACGAATATCAGAAAAAGCTGCATTTAAAAGAGTAAATTTCTTAAATCTTAATGAATTAGAAAAATTTGACATGATTATAATGAATGAGGTGATAGAACATATTCAAGAAGATAAGAAAGCTATAAAAAAAGTTTCGTTATTGCTTAATGAGGGTGGCTATTTATATATTTCAACTCCGTCTAGAAATGCACCATTATATAAAATTGGTTTATTGAAAAAATTTGATAAAAATGTAGGACACGTTAGGAGATATCTGGAAGATGATTTAATTAACATGGTTTCTTCTTTTAATTTAATATTGGTAGAGCAAAAAGAAACAGAGGGTATTTTAAGAAATTTTTTATTTACAAATAAAACTGCTGGAATATCAATAAAATTTATTAGGTATATATTATCGGATATAATAACCCTTATTGATAATATGTTAATACAAATGTTTGGTAATTCAAATATAACATTAATTTTTAAAAAAACATGATTATTATTTTTTTCACTAGGTATTTTTATCCCCGTTTGGGTGGGGTAGAAAAACATACATTAGAAATCGGAAAAAAGCTGTTGAAACGCGGGCATAAACTTATTATGATCACCTCTAGCGAAAGTCTACCTAATTCAAAAAAAAATAAAAAAAATCTAATAATAGATAATGTAGATGGTATAAAAGTATATTATTTAAA
>CAYWVK010000009.1:0-19188 GCA_964461865.1 uncultured Gammaproteobacteria bacterium | reverse complement strand
CTTTGCTCACCGGTATAAAAAGGGTGACATTTGTCACATAACTCTACACGGATTTCTTCTTGGGTTGAGCCGGTTGTAAATCTGTTTCCACAAACACAAATAACTTGTGCGTTGTCAAAATATTTAGGATGTACTGCTTGTTTCATACAATATTAAATTATACATTAAATTAACCTATAAAACAAGAATTTATAAATTTAGGGGATGATTTTTTTTAAAAGTTTAAATGGATGGTAGTTAATTCTATTTTCCGCAAAATATATTCCCGCAAAAACTAAACTAGCTCCTAAAAAGTAATAAGTATCAGGAAATTCCTTAAGTAGAGGCATTGCAATTATAACTGAAACAACCGGGTCAAGATAAACAAACATACCGGCTTCACAAGCATCAATATGTTTTAATGCATAAAAATAAAAGAGGTAGGCAATAAGGGAGCAAAACATAATTCCATATGCTAGTCCGATAATTCCTTGAAAACCGATATTTGGCAAAAATCCTCTTTGCGAAACAGAGTAAATAAATTGAGGAAGAAATGTAATACTACCTATTAAAAAAGACCAAAAAGAAATTGTTACAGGATCGTATTTTTTCATCATTTTCCTTCCTATAACAGTATGTCCGACCATGCCAAGCATTGCTATAAAGAAAAATAAATTACCCAAAAAGGCAAGGCTATCATCAACTCCGTTATTAAGAAATGGTTTTATAAGAATAATAATTACTCCTATTAAGCTAAGAATAATGCCGGATATTATTTTTCTTTTTGGTTTTTCTTTTAATAAGAAAAATGCTGCAGGAATAAGAAATATTGGTCCGGCGCTGGCAATTATTGAAGCATTAATACTAGGGGCAAATTTTAGTCCAAAAAGAAAAAAAGTAATATTAATGCTAATTCCTAAAAAAGCAAATAAAATAAGCTTTGGGATATCTCTTAACTCAATCTTAAGTTTTTTTATGGCAAATGGAAAAATTAAAATAGTGGCAATAGCAAATCTTAAAAATGCAAAACTGGCTACGTCTATATTTTCTAGTGCCCATTTAAAAATTGGGGGAGCTGCTCCCCAAAAAGTGTTAGCTAGAATTAAAAAATATATCGCCAATCTCCTTTTGCTTACTGAGGTTGAAAAATTAAAGGGCATTAATCAATGGTAAACAAATACTTAAAAGAAATCAATAGTTTAGCCTAATTTATCAACAATTTCCGAAAGGTTAAGTTCTTCTTGTGTTCTTTTTTGCATGTCTTTTAAAATTAATTTATCATTAATTATTACAACATAGGGTATTTCTTTATTGTCAGCATATTTTAATTGTTTTTCTAAGTCCAAATTATCTCCTAAGTAAATTTCCGTATTGATATTTTCTTTTCTTAATTTTGCAGCAATTTCTAAAGATTTATTTTCCTTTTCTAAAGAGGGAAGAGTAACTAGAGCTTTAGTAGTTTGTAGATTGTTTGGAAAAAGATTAAGTTCTTCCATTGCTTCAATTAATCTATCAAAACCAAAAGAAAAACCCACAGCTGGAATTTGTTTATTTGTAAATATGCCGATTAAATTATCGTATCTTCCTCCTCCGGCAACAGAGCCCGCATTATATCCTTCAATCTTTGTTTCAAAAATCATGCCGGTGTAGTAATCTAATCCTCTTGCTAGGGTTGGTTTAAAGATTATTTCATCGAACTTATTTATAATTTCTTGTAGTTTTTTATTAGGTTTTAATTTTTTTGTGTCTTCTAAAAATTTATTTGCCTCTTTTATATCCCAGTTATTTTTTTCCATTAAAACGTTTATTACCTCGGCTTCATCAATTTTATCGATTTTATCTAGAGCTCGTATAGTATCAGTTGAAAACTGAATGAAATTTTCTCTATCGTTTATTAAAACTTTAAAGTTTTTAAATCCTAATTCTTTTAAGCATTTTATTGTTATTTCAATTATTTCAGTATCAGAAAGTAGAGAAGAGGAGCCGATAATATCGGCATCTACTTGTAGAAACTCTCTGTATCTTCCTTTTTGAGTATTTTCAGCTCTGAAAACATTTTGAATTTGATAACGTTTAAAAGGATATTTTATTTCGTTTTGATATTGAGCTATAACTCTTGCTAGTGGAACGGTTTGATCGTATCTTAATGCGACTTTTCTTCCTCCATTATCTTCAAATTTATACATTAATTTTTCTTCTTCACCGTATTTTCCGGTTAATATTTCTTCATATTCAATGGTAGGTGTTTCTAGGGGCTTAAAACCATAAGATTCAAACACCTTTTTTAAGGTGTTTAATACATATTGCCTTTTTTTAACATTTTTTGGCAAAAAGTCTCGAAAACCCTTTAGTATTCTAGGCTCAATCATAATATGTATATGATATCACAAATTTATGCCTGATGGCGGTTTTCCTTAGGAAGCTTATAATAGCGGCTAAGTTCTCTAATAATAAGACTTATTATGCTAATAACCGGTATTGCAAATATTGCTCCGATTAATCCTGCAACTTTAAATCCGACCAAAAAAGATAGAAAAACAATAATTGGATGAATTTTAAAAGTTTTTCCTAAAAACTTAGGTCCCCAGATGTTAAAAATTAGTTGCTGTAAAACTAAAAGGATTAGAAAGATAAAAATTGTTTTTGCAGGATCTGCAATAAGACTTACTATAATTGGCGGAATGATTGCAAAAATTGGACCAACAACAGGAATTGCACTAAAAATTCCTGATAATAATCCAATTGAAGCTGCAAATTCTACGTTAAAAATTCTTAATACTAACCATGTAGCAAATCCGCTTAAAAGGCCAAAAATTAGCTGTACTTGAATAAAAGAAGAGAACGTATTATTTATAATTTTTCTAGCATAAATTACATCTTCATGCCATTTTTGAGGAATAAGTCCATATATTTCACTTGATATTTTTCTTTTATCAACAATTAAATAAAAGGAAATAATAAATACTATTAAAAGTGAAAAGAGAAATCCTGCAATTGAGGGTAGGTAGGTAACATAACCATACAATGAATCAAGTGCGGTTTCGTTCCATTTTTGTAAAAACGCGGGGGATGTTTTTAGATACTGTGGAATAATAACGGATAGCATTTCGAATTGTTTTACAATAATCGGAATAAATAATAAGACAATTAAAAAAAGAAGAACTAAAACTAAAAGGTAGGTAATAAGGGTAGAGATTGTTAATGAAAATTTAGTAAGTCTAGAAATTTTGTGTACACTTGGTTCTAAAATAAAGCTTAAAAGCCAAGAAACAAAAAGTATTATAATAACGTCCGAGAAGCCATTTAATAACTGCCAAGCAAATCCCATTAAATAAAGAACAACGGCAATAGTTATTGCAGCAGACAAAAATTTAATTGAAGTTAACTCCTTTTTTATCTCCTTAAACATAAGGTTATTTTATTATAGCGGAAATTAAAAAATTGCAATAGTAGTTATTTAGTCGTTTGTTATCGGGGTTAATTTTTTACCGCTTCCGGTAGAAGGAATAATATCTGTATTTTTTTCTAAAGCCTCAGGTGCTATTGTTATTTTGGGATTTTTTGGAACATCCGATAGTAATATTATTCTCGTTGCTGTAATTTTATCTTTGTCTGTTTTGCTTTCGTAGCCCACAAGTAGAATGTTTTTATTTTCTTCAATTTTAGAAAATCCGGATTTTAATAAACCGTCTTGCTTATCGTAGGAAAAAGTTTTGGTGATGTTTTCAACGTCTATAGCTATTACTTTTTGTTGATCAGTTATTATGTTTAAAACATATTCTTCTTCGTCAATTGAAGACACAACGCCATTTATAAATTTTGGAGATGTAATTATATTAATTTCTCTTGCTAAAATTCTTCTGGATTGTTTATTATATATTCCTAAAACTCCCAAAATATCACCTTTTTTAATATCTGAAACGCCAAAATTTTCATCTTTTGGGGAAGAAAACTTAGTGAGCTCGTCTACATCTATGAATCTTTGATTATTTGCATAATCAATTACAGTTATTTGTGTATTTGTATTTTCTAAAACCGTTCCGATCGTTCCTCTTCTTTCCGTTAATTTTAATTGAGCAACCTTTGAAGCAATTTTTTCTTTAAGCTCGTCTAATTGTTCTTGCGATGAATTAGTTGGCGTTGGTGTTTCATCTTCAGAATCAGCAGAAGTTAGAGCAAGAGTAATATCTTTTGTTATAAACATAAAAACAAATAATAAAAGTATAAATAATAATTTTTTCATAATTAAAATTCTTCAGTAGAAAAAGTAACCACTTTTTCTTGTGTTTCTTGTTCTCCTGTTGGAGAAACAGCAGTTATTTTTATAATATTTTGACCATCTTCAATATTTAGAGTTGTTGAGAAATTGCCATTGGCAGTTGGTTTAATTGCCTGTTGATCGTTTTCCGTAAGTATGATTATTGTCGAATTGCTTGGTGCCTTACCGGCAACAGTAATTACTTTTTTATCAAAAACAGCTTCATCTGCAGGTTGGGATACAGAGAGAAAAATAGTATCACTTGGTGTTGGTGTTGGTTTTTTTACACTGGTTGTTTTTTGCTCTGACTTATTTAGTGCTTTAGAGCTTTGATAAAAATAATATGCAGCTCCTGCGATTAGTAAACCGACTGCCACAGCAATAAAGGATAGGATTATTTTTTCTTTTTTCATAAACGGGAGAAATGATAATAACGTAAAAAGATTTTCTTGTCAAGGAAATCAAAATGTGATAGGATTTTAAAAATGGATATAACACTTTTAGACAAAGACTCAATTAAACTCAAGATTAAAAAGGTTAATTTTGTAATTGATCCGATGCCAAAAATGGCAAAGACTAATGCAGATGCAATAATAACGTTTGATATTGACAATTGTGATTTGACAAGAATTACCGATTACCGTGTGTTAATAAAAGGTCCTGGAGAATACGAGGTTGGAGGAGTAAAAATAATTGGTACAAGGCTTGATGAAAACCTTTATTATAGCTTTGCTACAGGTACTTCAACGATCTTAGTTGGTAAAGTAAGTAGCCTTGATAAAATGTTGGATAAAATAGATGAACATGGTATTGCTATTTTAAATGTTGATGCAAAGATAAATCCATCCATAATAACTGCAATTGAGCCCAAATCTCTTGTTCTTTATGGAGAAAAAGCAAAAGAAGAATTACCATCATTAAGTAAAGAATTATTGGAGAAAAAGCAAGAATGTACACAAAAAATAAGTATCAATGAAGAAAAAACATCAGAAGAGATGGAGCTTATTATTTTAAGTTAACTTCATGTAGCCCATTAATAAATTTGAACCATTTTGTATCAGTTGAAAAATAATTTAATAATAGTATTATTATCTAACTATGAAAAACATAAAAACGCAACCAGCTAATCAAGAAGCAGAAGAGAGTGTATTGGGTGGAGTTTTAATCGATAAAGATGCGATTGGTACGGTATCTCAAATTATTGCCCCTAAGGATTTTTATAGCGATATTAATAGTATTATTTATGCAGCAATGCTTTCTTTATACGAAGAAAGAAAGCCAATTGATATTTTAACTCTAACAGCAAAGCTTAAGAAAAATAAAGTTGCTGATAAAATAGACACAGCTTATTTGTCTGATCTTGTTAATGCTATTCCATCTGCGGCAAATATCGAACACTACGCGCTTTTAATAAAAGAAGCATCAACAAAAAGATCGTTAATTAAAATAGGAACGCATATTACAGAAATGGGTTTTATGGATGATAAAGAGGCATTAGAGGTGTTAAACGATGCTGAGTCAGCTATTTTTTCAATTTCAAAAGGTCATACATTAAAAAGTTTTATTCAGATTAAGGATGCTTTAGCGGGAAGCTTTGATAGGATTGATGAGCTTCATAAAAAAGGAGCAGGATTAAGGGGGGTAAAAACCGGTTTTATCGATGCGGATAATCTTTTATCTGGAATGCAGGCGTCAAATCTAATTATCTTAGCTGCGCGCCCGGGACAGGGTAAAACAGCAATGGTGGTAAACATTTCACAATATATTTCAACCATTGAAAAAAAGTCGGTAGGAATTTTTTCTTTAGAAATGAGCCAGGAAGAATTAGTAGACAGATTATTAGTTGGTCAAGCAGATGTGGATGCATGGAGATTAAAAACAGGAAAGCTATCAGAAACAGATTTTACTAAATTATCTCAAGCAATGGGTGAATTAGCAGATGCGCCAATATATATAGATGATACGCCTGGTATCTCAATTTCTGAAATGAGAAGTAAAGCAAGGAGATTACAGTTGGAGCATGATATAGGACTTTTAATTGTCGATTATTTGCAATTAGTAGATCCTGGTAGACGATATGATAATAGAGTTCAAGAGGTTTCAATAATATCACAAGCACTTAAAAACTTAGCAAGGGAATTAAAAATTCCGGTATTAGCTGTTTCCCAGTTATCAAGAGCAGTTGAACACAGAGGGGAACGAAAGCCGCAGCTTGCTGATCTTAGGGAGTCCGGAGCAATAGAGCAGGATGCAGACGTAGTAATGTTTTTATACAGAGCGGATCCTGATGTTACTTCAAATATTATTCCGACAAAATTATTAATTGCAAAGCACAGAAACGGTCCTGTTGGAGAGGTAGATTTACTTTTTCGTGGAGATAGGATAAAATTTTATAACGTAGAGAAAAAAATGGAAGGAGGTGAGTAATAGAAATGGATGATAATTTAAATAACCCAACCCAACAAACACCAGTTGAGCCAGTAGCACCTGTTACACCAGTAGTAGATCCAAATGTTCCGGCTCCAACTCCAAATGTTCCGGGTTCAGTTCCACCACCTCCTGCAAATCCTGTAGCAGAAGAGCCAGTTGTGCCAAGTGAACCAACTGAGTCACCCGCTACACCAGTAGCAGAAGAAGGAGTAAATCAAGGAGGAACACCAACAGTTTAATGTGACTGTATACTTAGAGTTAAAGCGATGCTCTCGTTTTAAATGAAGGTATCGCTTTAACTTTTTTGTTTTGTACTTTTAATTAACATAAAATTAACATAAAATAATAACTATGTTATCATTTCCACAAGTAATAGAATGGTTAATGGTTTATGGATATTTAATTCTTTTTCCGCTAATCGTAGTTGAGGGACCGATTGTTTCTATAACTGCAGGTTTTTTGTCTTCAATTAATATTTTAAATATTTTTATAGTTTATCCAGTAGTAGTTATGGCGGATTTAATCGGTGATATTTTTTATTATTCTATTGGTAGATGGGGAGGAAAAAGATTTTTACATAAATACGGAAAATTTTTCAGGTTAAATGAGAGAATAATTGACAAGCTAGAGGCACATTTTAAAAAACACACGAAAAAAACAATTATAATTGGTAAGATTTCACATGCTTTTGGGGCACCAATTTTAGTTTCTGCAGGAATCGCAAGGGTAAGAATTTATGAAATTTTTTGGTCAAATTTTGTAGTAACAATTCCAAAATATTTAATCTTACTTTCGATTGGTTATTATTTTGGACAAGCATATGTAAGTTTTGATAAATATTTAGATTATCTTAGTTTAGTAATTGTGGTGATAGGCATTATTGCTTTATTAATATATTATATTTATCGTAATCATAAAGAAAAATATTTATCTTTTGTAGAAAAATTAAAAAGAAAAAACGTTTTAGATGTGTAAGATGAAAATTGCTATTGTTTCAGATAACTTTTATCCTGAGTTAAGCGGTATTGCCGATTCAATTACGACAACGGGTAAAGAATTAGCAAAGCTTGGACATAAGGTTTGTTTTGTTGCGCTTGATTATTCAAAAGAAAATTATAAGACTATTGGTGCTGATAAAAAGGAGCTTAATTTGGGTGAAAATATTCAAATAGTTAGAGTTCCATCAATTCCTTACCCAACAGGGACTAAGCAAAGTAGATTAACGCTGCCGGTTGGTTTAAGCCTTAAAGCCGTTAAAAAATTTAATCCGGATGTAATTCATACGAATGATATAGCCAGCCTTGGTATTGAAGCGCTTCATTGCGCAAAGATCTTAAAAAAGCCATTAGTTGGAACAGATCATACCCCAATGGTTGAGTTTTTAAAATACTCACCGATTAAGGGAAAATTTGTGCAAAAAGCTGTTTCAAGATACGATGCATGGTATTACAACCAATGTGATTTTGTTTCGTCTCCATGTAATGCAATCTTTGAGGAATTAAAAAAATTTGGTTTTTCAAAACCAAGACATAGAGCTTTATCAAATCCTATTAATATTGATAAATTTAAACCAATAAAAAATAAATGGCCATTAAAGAAAAAAATTGGATTATTTGATTATTCACTTTTGTATATGGGAAGAATTGCTCCAGAGAAGAAAATTGATGTAACTTTAAAAGCGGTTGCAAATATAATAAAGAAAAATCCTAAAATCGGTTTTGTTATTGCAGGAACAGGCTCACAAGTGGAGGAGCTTAAAGCTTTAGTTAGTCAATTAGGAATTGAAAAAAATGTTAAATTTTTTGGGTATTTTAAAAACATCGATGATATAGTTGATTTATATAACGGATCAGACTTATTCGTTATTCCAAGTGTTGCGGAGACGCAAAGCATTGTAATGATGCAAGCAATGGCTTGTAAGCTACCTGTAATTGCTGCAAGGGCTTGGGGGTTGGCAGAGTACGTTAATGAACACAATGGCATTCTTATCGAACCAGCAGACGTTAGTGGACTATATGAAAAGATACTTTATCTTTATCAAAACAAAAGCGTTTCCCAAAAACTTGGAGAAGGAGGACGAGCGTTTGTCGAAAAGTTTTCACCGCTTTACATTGCCAAGGAATGGGAGAGAATTTATCTTGACACAATCAAGAATTATAAATTACAAAAATTGAAATAATAGTTGTTTTAACCGCCTTTTTCGATATAATACAGTTAAGTAATGAAACTAAGTTTTGTAATACCGGCATATAATGAAGAGGCATATATTGGTAAATGCCTTGATTCTATATTTAAAGAATTAAAAGGAAAAAAGTATGATGTTGAGGTAATTGTTGTAAACAATGCAAGTACGGATAATACTAAGAAAGTAGCATTATCTTTTAAGGGTGTAAAAGTAGTTGATGAACCAAAAAAAGGACTTGTTAGAGCAAGAACAGCAGGATATAAGGTTTCAAAGGGAGACTTAATTGCAAACGTAGACTCCGATACCAGATTAACTAAGGGTTGGATTGAAAGAGTTTTTGGTGAATTTTCTAAAAATAAAAAGCTGGTTGGTTTATCCGGTCCGTTTATTTACTATGATGTTTCCTTAACAATGTCTTTAATTGTAAGATCTTTTTACTATTATACTTATGCAATATATCTTATTATGAGTTTTATTTTAAAAAAAGGTTCGGTTCTTCAGGGAGGAAACTATGTTTTTAAAAGAAAGGCTTTTGATAAGATGGGTGGTTTTAATGAAGAATATGATTTTTATGGTGAGGACGCAGATGTTTCGAGAAGATTATTTAAACAGGGGATGGTAAAATGGACATTTAATCTACCGATTCTTGCATCAGGAAGAAGACTGGCCAAGGAAGGGCCGATTACAACCTCATTTAGGTATACGTTAAATTATTTCTGGACATATATCTATAAAAAACCATTTACTAAAACAGCAAGTGATATTAGGTTTAATAAGATAAACAGTGTTTTACACATGAACCCAGATGATAAGAGAAAAGAGTTTGCCAGTTCTGTTTTAGCAGTTCTTGCTCTTCTTCTTTTTCCGGCAGCAGTAATAAGTTTTATTTATCGTATGACAAAAGACAGAATTCCTGCGGTTGCAAAACAATACGGTAATAAAATTCTCGAGGGGTAAATTTAAACTTTCTGAAACTTACAAATATAAGCAAGTTTTCCGCATTTTTTATAATCAACTAATTCTAGTCCTGCATTTAAGCCATATTGTTCTAACTCTTCTAGTGTAAACTGAGCGGAGGTATGACCACCGACAAAAGTGATTTTACCATTATTTGTACTTAATTGTAGTAGTTTTGCTTTTTTATATTGCTTAACTCTATCATCTAAAGCATCCTCAGAATATGTACTTAAAAACAAAAAACCTTCTTTTTTAAGTACCCGTGCTGATTCGCTCATTGCTTTTGATTTATCTTCAATATTACAAAAAACAGTAGAAAATGTTATGACATCAAAACATTCATCCTCAAATGGTAGGTCTGCTGCATTTGCATTAACGAATTTGGTAAGTGGTTGATTTTTGTATTTTTTTCTTAATCCTTCTATTGTTTCTTGATCATAGTCAATTCCAGTAACATGTGGTGTTGATTGCAAAATATAATCGACAATTCTGCCAGTTCCTGATCCAATATCTAAAATATTGTCTTTTGGATGAATATTTTCTTTAAGGTATTTTTCTTCAGCGCTAAAAAACGATGCATATGCTGGAGTTAGTGAATCAAGACACGATCTCCACAAGTCAATATTTTTAGGCGTATTTTGTGTTGTTATATTTTCTGGCATATTTTTTTACTTTGTGGGCAAGGAGGGAGTCGAACCCACATAGCCTTGCGACTAGTAGTTTTTGAGACTACCGCGTATACCATTCCGCCACTTGCCCCTTTAGCTTTGCGTTTTAGCTTCTCCTATTATATAATTTAACCTATGACACTTCAAGAAATTTATGATTTAGCAATAAAAATGGGTATAAAAGCAGATCCTAGGGGAGAGGATAAAGTTTGTAAGTTTTTGGCAAGAAACAAAAAAGAATACGATGATTTACCTGAAAGTAAGAAAAAATATTTTGATAAAGAGTGTTTTAAAAATCCCTTTGCCGATTCTAGAATATTAGTTGGAGATCCCAAGACTAAAATTTCTCGGGTGATTGTTGGTATAGATATTGATACAGGTGAGGTTGTTTTAACAGATAGGCTTAACCAAAAGGGAGAAAAAATAGATTTAATTATTGGTCATCATCCTGAAGGACATGCGCTAGCCGGTCTTGATGAAGTTATGGATGTTCAAATTGATTTAATGAATAATTACGGAATACCAATAAATATTGCAGAATCTTTAATGCAGGAAAGAGTAAATCAAGTAAGAAGAGGGCTTAATCCGACAAATCATGGCAAGACAGTTGACGCGGCAAAGCTTTTAGGAATTCCCTTAATGGTAATTCATACGATTTGGGATAATATTGGTCATAATTATCTTTCCAAAAAACTTGAAGACAAAGGACTTGAAACAGTTGGTGAAGTATATGAAGAAATATTAAAAATTCCAGAATTTAATGAATCAAAAATGTGCAAAGTTGGCCCAAGGATAACAGTAGGTAATGAGAAAAACAGAGCAGGTAAAATTGCAATTACAGGATTTACAGGGGGAACTTCAGGTTCTAAATTAATTTATGAAAAAATGGCACAAGCAGGCATTGGTACAATCATTGAAATGCACATGAAAGAAGATCACTTTGAAGAAGCAAAAAAGAATCATTTAAATGTTATTGTATCCGGCCATATGGCTTCAGATTCTCTGGGAGCTAATTTATTCTTAGATGAACTTGAAAAAAAAGGAGTAGAGATTATTCCTTTCTCCGGTCTTATTAGAGTTAAAAGGATAAAAAAGGGATAAATATATGATTTCAGTTACGGAACTTAGAAGCGGTACTATTTTTGAGGATAACGGCAATATTTTTATTGTTCTTTCATACGAACATATAAAAATGGGGCGGGGAAGTGCAAACATAAAGGTTAAAGTAAAAAACATTAAAACAGGAGCAACAACAGAAAAGGGGTTTATAAATGGAGCTAAAGTAAAGCCGGTAAGTGTATTAAAAAGAGATATGCAGTATTTATATAAGGATAGTGATTTTGCATATTTTATGGATCCTAAGAGTTTTGAGCAAGTATCGATTGCACTTAATCTTGTAGATGGTGATGAGTATTTAAAAGAGGGAATAAATTTTTCTGTAAGTTTTTTGGATAATAAACCATTATCTGTTAATTTACCTCCTAAAATGGAGTTTAGGATTTTGGAAACAGGTCCTGGAATAAGAGGTAACTCAGCTTCAAATCTTTATAAAGATGCAACATTAGAAAATGGATTAAAAACCAGAGTTCCTCTTTTTATAAACATTGGAGACAACATCAGGATTGACACAAGGACTGGAGCATATACGGAAAAAGCCTAAAAAATATGCAATTTTCAATAATAGTAATAGCAATTTGTTTCTTTTTATTTCTTTTTGTGCTTCATTTAGTCTCAAAAGATGACTTTCTAATTATTAAAAAAGATATTCCAATGGATGTCATTTTTAATGGCGCTTTTTTAACAGGTTTTATTTCTCTTTTTTTTGCAAGATTCTTCTATGTAATTTTTAATTATAACCCTGTGTTTATAACACCCTTGGGTTTTCTTATGTTTCCATATTTTCCCGGATTATACTTAGCGGGAGGGATTATTGGAGGGGTTTTATCGCTTTTGCTATTTTTAAATTACAAGAAGCTTCCTGTAAAAAGAATTTTTGATTTTTTCTCAATAAGTTTGCTAGCAGTTTTGCCGCTTGGTATTTTATTAAATGGACTTTTATCAAATATAAATAATTTTATTTTTTATATAGTTTTATTTTTAATTTATCTAGTCTTAGCTATTATATTTTTTAAATTTATATTTCCATATACACAAAGAAACATTTTAAAAGAGGCAAGCCTAGGTGCTTTTTCTTTAATTAGTATCTCTGTTCTTGGGTTTATTACAAACTTAATTCAATTCTGGGGAAAGTTTGGGATTTTTGAGAAAGACAGTTTGCTATGGGCTCTTATTTTTATAACTTGTATTGTGGTTATTGTAAGACAAGAATTAGTAGAAAAATCTGCTTCTAAAAAATGACAATAGTATTTGAAGACAATGATATTTTAATTTTAAATAAAAAAGCCTTTATAACGGTTAACAAGTCTGATACAACAATTCATGAAATTACAGTTCAGGATTGGATAGAGGAAAGATATGATTTTTTTAAAAACTCTGATAAGGAATCGGATTTTTATAAAAGAGCAGGCATTGTTCATCGTTTAGATAAAGAAACTTCTGGGATTTTAATTGTTGCAAAGAATAATGAATCATTTAAAAATTTACAAAAACAATTTAAAGAAAGAATGGTACAAAAGGCGTATATAGCGTTGGCTCACGGTAAGATGAATCTTGGCGAAGGGGAGATTAAAGTTCCCGTTGGTAGGCTTCCCTGGAACAGGAAGAGGTTTGGGGTATTAGCGGGCGGAAAAGAAGCCAATACAAAATATAATGTTATTAAAAACGGAAAGCTTCTTTTAGAAAAGGGGATAAGCGATGAGTTGTCTTTATTAAAAGTTAAGCCAAAAACAGGAAGAACTCATCAAATAAGAGTACACTTGAAATATATTAATCATCCTGTTTTTGGGGATAATATTTATGCGGGTAGGAAAACAGCAAGAGAAGATAGAAAAGTTTTGCCAAGATTATTTCTGCATGCATCGGAAATTACGTTTAATCATCCCAGAAAAAATGAAAAAGTTTTTTTCAAGGCTAATCTTCCTTGCGAGCTTAATGAGCTATTAAAAATTGAAGCCTAGATTTTATAAAGCTAATTTTGTAATATATTAATTGGAGGTGATATTATGGGAAGCTATGGTGGCTTTTATAAAGGAGAAAAGAAAAAAGCAAAAAAAGATAAACAAGCAAAAAACGTTTTTAAAGATACTCCTGTTTTTACAATGCCTGAAATAATTAGCAAGAAAAAACAAATATAAGTTTTATGGCTAAAAATAAAACATCAAATTCATTAAGCTTAGCTTTTGTATTCGCAGTTGTTTTTGGAATACTTCTTTTAATTTCAATTTCCTTAAAAATTATAAACGTTTTTCAGGAAAGTAAATTTGATGGAGAAAATCATTTAATCATAAATATTATTGGGGATAGTAAAGATACGTCCTTAGTTACGGTTTCCCCTAAGAGTGGTTCTGTTTATATTTTAAACATTGAAAACGGAAAAAATAAAAATTTAAAAGATGCACTTCAAGTTCCTATTGAGGCTGAAATATATACAAATATAAATATTAATGAAGGGAATATAAAATCAAGTTTTTTTAAATTTTTAATACCCTTTAATATAAAAAAAACAAATCTTACAATATTTGATTTAATAAGGCTTTCAATTTTTACTAATTCTGTTTCTACAAATTCAATTTATCAAAAAGATATTGCTGTAAATGACAATCTAACAATGCTTAAAAGCATGGGTGTATATTCATATTTTATTGATCAGGCAATAGCAGAGGAGAAAATTGGCTTAGAAATAGTCAATGGAGCAGAAGTGTTTGGACTTGGCAATAGATTAGCGAATTTTTTATCAAATATTGGAGTTAATGTAATTATGGTTTCAACTTCCGAAAAATTAGAAAATGATTCAAGGATTG
Source organism: uncultured Gammaproteobacteria bacterium (assembly GCA_964461865.1). Classification (GTDB taxonomy): domain Bacteria; phylum Patescibacteriota; class Microgenomatia; order Levybacterales; family UBA12049; genus CAYWVK01. Next base: position 4,791 of record CAYWVK010000009.1, on the reverse strand, counting down.
AATATTATAAAGAAAGCTATACGTTAAGGAAAGTGTTTAGGGTATTAAATTTCCCCCTAAAAAAAGTTGAAAGTAAAAAAATTGGGGACGTAACAATTGTTATAGGAAAAGATGCATTAGATAAGATTAGATTTTAATATGATTTATAAAGTAATATTACTTATTTTTATTATTTCTTTTATTTTATCAGTTATTTCACTTAAGAAAATTAATAACAAGCCAGATATAGAAAAAATAAAAAAGAAGTTAAATAAGAGTAGAATTATTTATCAAAATCAAGATTCATCTTAAGCTTAATCTTCGCATCCGTTTTTTTTGGAGCTTGCTTTCTTCAGTTTTTTATCCAGATTTAAACCCGTATCTGCGATAATAGAAAAAGAAGGATGGTCCTTAAACCTAGTTGCTCTTTTTATTTCTTTAATAAAGATTATTACTTTGTGTGCATCTGAAGACTTTATATATGCTTCATATTTATTACCATTTTTAATAAAACGTATTAGCCTTTTTCCTATATCATCGGGAAATACTCCGATATACTGATTTTCATCATTTAGAACAAAAATTTTTAATCTTTTTATGCACAGTGTTGTGCACTGTCCTGTTCTTAATGATTGTGTTATTTTTGGTGTGGCAATATTAACTAATTCAATAACTTTAGTTTTACCTGTTTCTTCAAGAAAATTATTATTTAGCTGAATTTTAAAAGGAATATTGTTAAGTTTAGTATTGCTAATTTTTTCTTTAAGACATTTTAGATTTTTTATGGCGATATGATTTAGAGGGTCAAGTTTAAATACTTTTTGATAAGTAGATTTTGCTTTATCCATTTTACCAACTACTATATAAGCTAAAGCAAGCCTGTTTAGAGTATCTATGTCATTTGGGCATTCCAGAAGGAGTGTTTTATTAATGTTTATGGCCTCTTCCCATTTTCCTTCCAGTGCGGTTTTAATTGCTTGATCTTTTAATGTCATTTTTTAACGATTGAAACTGAAAAATTCTACTATATATTTATTGCAAAAGTCAAGGTATATATGTAGAATATAACTTTATGAGCGGACATTCAAAATGGGCACAAATTAAAAGACAAAAAGGCGTAGCAGATATTAAAAAAGGGAAAACTTTTACAAAGCTTGCCAATGCTATCACGATTGCAGTAAAACAGGGTGGGGGAATAACAGATCCTAATCAAAATTTTCGATTAAGACTTATTGTAGATGCTGCAAAAACAGTAAATATGCCCAAGGAAAACGTTGAAAGAGCAATAAAAAGAGCATCAGGTAGAGAAGTGGGGAATTTAGAAGAGGTTATTTATGAAGGTTTTGCGCCAGGAGGAGTATCGGTAATTGTTGAAGCAGCAACAGATAATTCTACAAGGACAACAGCGGAGATAAAAAATTTATTCCAAAAAGCAGGGGGGAGCTTTGCTAAGCCCGGAGCTGTTTCTTATCAGTTTAAGCAAGTGGGACAAATTATTATTAAAAAAAATGAAAAGACAACAGATGAAATATTATCAATTTCCCTAGAGAGTGGAGCAGAGGATATAGAAGACATGGAAGATGAGGTTTTTGTTTATACTGCTGTCTCAAATCTTTCTAAGCTTAAGGAAAGCATGGTAAACAAAGGATTAAGCGTATTAGAAGCTGATATGGTAAGAATTCCGCTTAATACAGTTAAAGTAGAAGATACTTTTAAGCAGGAGAAAATTATAAGTTTTTTAAATCTATTAGAAGATTTAGATGATGTTCAAAAGGTATATTCTAATTTAGAATAGATATGAATAATAGTATTAAGCTTCGTAAAAAAAGAGGGAAGAACTTAATTTTTTTTAAATTTAAAAATATAATTAAAAAAATAATCAGAGATAAGAGGCAAAGGTTTATTTCCTCTGTTGTATTTCTTTCTTTTGGTCTTTTTGTTTCAGAGCATTTACTGGGAAAGTCCGGAGTTTATTTAATTTTTGCTCTTTCTTTTCTAACATCTTTTTTATTATATCTTTGCCTAAGAAAAGATTTAAAGAATAATTTTTTTCCTCAAATATTTATTTTGCCGTTTTTTTTCAGTTTGTCGTTTGGACTTTTTTATCTTCTTGTACCTGCAAGATATTTAACCAGGATAATTATGACCTCTTTGTATGCAATAGGTTTGTATTCGCTTTTTTTAAGTGAAAACATTTTTACTGTTTCGTCTATTAGGACTATTGCATTGCTTTCAAGCGCGAGAACAGTTGCTGTAGCATTAACACTTTTATCATTTTTCTTTTTATCAAATGTAATTTTTTCACTACATTTAAGTTTGCCTATAACAATACTTTTAATTTTTCTTTATACTTTTCCCATAATACTTCAGTCAATTTGGATTTATACCTTGGACAAGAAGTTGTTTTCTTCAATTTTCTGGGTAGTATCCTTAACAATTAGCCTTTTAGAAATAGCAATTTTATTATGGTTTTGGCCAAGTACACCGACTTTAATTGCATTGTTTTTAAGTGGAATATTTTATGCGTTCTTGGGGCTTTCTCATGTGTGGCTGGAGAAGAGGCTGTTTAAGGGAGTAATATTAGAATATTTTTGGGTAATTTTTATTGTGTTTATTGTACTTGTATTTTTTACTTCGTGGTCTTAAAAAAATGTCATCCACTAGAGAAGAGGGAAGAGGACTAATGTGCTCACACCTATTCTTAAAAGTGATACATTTTGATATAGTTGATAAAAACGTCCTATAATATTTAAAAATATTAAATTATAAAATTGTGGATAACTTTTCATTTTCACGGAATATGACTTAAGTTTTCACGGGAATTATGCGGTTGTCCTGCTCTAGGGTAGGTATAGATATGTCTTAAGCCATGAAATATACGAAAAAAATACGAAAAGCCTTATAGCTCACTAGTTTAATTACCAAACTACTATTTTTTGAGGCTAAAATTGCTAGTTTAGATTGATTTAATAGGCTAAACTAACGTCTACTTGAGGATTAGAAAGAGGGGCCTTAGGATTGTCTAGGACTTATTAATTTTATTAAAAGATAGGAATTATCAGGGAACTATCAGTCTCTTAAAAGATTGAGAACTGTGTTCTTTATTCTTCTCCGTTAGTAGTCTTAGTAAAAATACCTTATATATAAGCGCTAGGAAAGAGAAACTGATTGTGTCGCACAATAATACTTTTGCGACATCACTCAGGCACGCCTTCCAAGAGAAGTGGTTAAAATTTGAAATTTTTTTACAAGAAATTTGATTGTTTTATTGTTACTGCTTATTGTTTGTTTGGATATTTCTCTATTTTTATTGCCCGGTGTTTTTGTCTATTATCCCCTACTATAGGGTTGGTTGTTTATGGTCTAAATTTATTTATTCTCCAGACTTGAGGTGTGGGTTTTTTTGAAATAATAGGAAAAACAATTGCTCCTTTTTCTTTTAATCTTTGTCTTAGTTGCATTAAATCAATAGCCTCTTGCTCATTTGATAGTTCATAAACTTCACCAAAGGGAGAAAAGTATACTATTTCCTGATTCGGGTTTTGATGAAGTAAAGCCAAGATTCGATGTAGTCCTGTTAGCATACTAGAGTATATAAAGCGTTTTCGATCAAATTCTTCTACGTTTGCTAAGTAGTCTTCGTCGTAGCGAGAGATTTCCTCTGGTATTACTGTCATTTTGCCCTTTGTAAGTATCACTCTATTAATAGCTTTAATTATATTTAGCTCTTTTTCTTGAATAAATGTACGAACGGTTACAGTGTCATGTTTATGCTCGCGTACTGTTTCTTTAAAGTCCAGGAAAGAGTGGCCGCCTTGATTATCAGGTGTTCTAAAAGCTTGTTCTAAAAGATTTTTCATTTGTATATCTTAACATAGAATTTTTGTTAAATCAACTATAGGATGTAAGTAGTTTTTTTATTTTTTAACAGGAGTTATTTTGTTAAATTCTGTTTCCGGGATTTTATTTCCTTGGGCATCTTTTGCATAATATGTTCCTTCAGGGCTTTTGTAGGTTTTTAATAGTTCCTCATTGTGTGTATCTAAGATCTCTTTTGTTAAATTGCTGTCATTAATATAATAGATCTTATTTCCTCCAAGGCCTAGGTCTGCGCTTGTTACTATCCAGGGGTCTTTTCCAAACCCGGATGCGCTGTCTCCTTCAATAACAATTAGATTTTCTCCTTCTATTGCGGTTGTTCTTTCTATACTTACTCCATTAAGCTCATCTACAACACCAAGCGTTGTGTATTGCGAGTTTTTTGTACTTGGCTTATTTCTTAATCGGGCGTTTTTACTTATGGTAGCTTCTGGTATTATTCCAATGATTTCGTGGCCGGTGTTTTCAATTTGTTCAATAAAACTTCTGTTTGAAAATCCTGTTTCACTAGATACAACTTTTTCTTCTTGATTAGCAACGTGTGCTGCTGTACCGGCTATAATGCCTATTGCCACAAGTGGGCCAAGAAGTCTTCTGGTCAGCTTTTGTCTTCTTGTAAGGTGCTTGTGTTGTTTTCCTATTTGTTTTTCGTCTCGTTGTCTTTTCGACTCGGTTTCTATTAGTTCGTCAAATTCTTCTCTTGAGGTAAAGGGTTGTTGTTTTTGTCTATTTTTAAAATCTACTTTTACTACATTTTGTTCGCTATTTCCTGTTTGATGCTCACCCGTGTTTTCCATGTATATATAGTATTTTTTTTACAATAATTTGTCAAGGTTGACTTTACACAAGATTGTGTCGCATAATAAAGATAATGCAACATAAAAAGTCGCATTATCTGCTTCATTTTACAACATTAGCACGTCGCAAAATGAA
>CAYWVK010000008.1:0-20429 GCA_964461865.1 uncultured Gammaproteobacteria bacterium | reverse complement strand
TCAACGGTTATACAATACGGTGTTCCGATTTCATCCTGGGCAAAATATCTTTTTCCGATATTTCCCCTGTCATCAAAAAGAACCGGTCCATTTACATTTTCTTTTAAATCTTTATATATTCCTCTTGCTTTTTTAACCAAGTTTTCCTTATTGGAAAGAAGCGGAAAAACTGCTGCTTTAATCGGAGCAACCTTAGCAGAAAAAGCAAGATATACTCTTTTCTCACCTTTTATTTCTTCTTCTCTATAGCTATCAAAAAGGACAATACCGGTTAATCTGGATAATCCAAATGTTGGCTCAATTACATGCGGAATAAATTTTTCTTTAGTTACTAAATCCTGATAAGCTAAATCTTTTCCTGAATGCAAAGCGTGATTACTTAAATCAAAATCAGTTCTGTATGCAAGTCCAAACATTTCCTTAAAGCCAAACGGATATTTATATTCAATATCCATGGTCTTTTTTGAATAATGAGATCTTTCAAATTCTTCATGCTCTCTCCATCTTAAATTATCCTTGCTAATCCCAATTTTTTTTGTAGCAAAATCCCACATTTCATTTTTCCAATACTCAAATTGTTTTTCCCATTCCTTTTCTCTTATAAAATATTCAAACTCCATTAAATCAAACTCTAGGGTTCTATGAATAAATTGCCCCATGGTTATTTCATTTCTAAAAGCTTTTCCAACTTGTGCAATTCCAAAGGGAATTTTAACCCTCATTGTATCCAAAACATTTTTAAAATTTAAAAATATTCCCTGAGCAATTTCTCCCCTAAGGTAAGCTTTTGCTTTATTTTGTTCAACTATTCCGATTTCTGTTTCAAAAAGAAGATTAAATCTTCTGACCTCTGTCCATTGTGTTTTTCCACATTTTGGACACTTAATGTTTTTTTCTTTTATTATTTTTGTTAATTCTAAAACAGGTAATCCCTCAACTTTAATATCAGGATCATTTTCCTCAATTAACTGGTCTGCCCTGGTTCTAAATTTACAATTCCTACAATCAATTAAAGCATCTGTAAAATTGGCAACATGTCCTGAAGCCTCCCAAACCTTAGGATTTAAAAAAATAGATGCATCAATTCCTACCATATCATCCCTTTTTAAAACAAAGCTTTCCCACCATAGGTCTCTTAAATTGTTTTTTAAAAGCGTTCCGAAGTGTCCAAAATCCCAGGTGTTTGCCATCCCTCCATAAATATCGGATGAGGGATATACAAAACCCCTTCTTTTAGCAAGCGCTGTTATTTTTTCAAGCAAGTTGTTTTCCATTTTCTTAATAATAGCAGAAAAGTGTCTTTTTAAAAAGCTAGATTAAGCGTGACAAAATTTGTCTTATTTATAAGCACCTTGTCTATGTTGTATTTTATTTACCCAAACTATCTGGTTTCCTTTATCGATTATATAAACAATACGATAAGGCCATACTCTAACTGAATAATATTTTGCTAGCTCTCCTGCTAACTTCTTACCTAAATAAGGATCATTTTCTATCGCAATTAGCCTTCTTTTAATCTTCACTTGTTCTCGTTTGGGGATTTTTTTGTATTCGCGCTTTGCGTTTTCAGAAAGAGCAAGCTGCATATAAAAGTTACTTTAAATCTTTCAATAAAGTGAATTTATCTTGTTTTATTTGTTTTTCACTTTTTTTAAGATCTTTTATAATATTAGGGTTTTCAGCAAAAATTTCTGCGGTTTCCTCTAATGATTCAAGCTCTTCCATGCTTACCATTACCACCTTAGGCTTTCCGCTTACAGTAATTACAACTCTTTCAAGCTTTTCATTCACCTTCTCAACTAAATCAGGCAAAATTGCCCTGGCGTTTGATATTGAAATAAGATTAGTCATAGTTAAATAATTGTACAATAACTTGTACAATCGTGTCAATATCCTAAGTCTAAAAAAACAAAGCTCCGGGGAGTGGCGGATAACAGAAACTAATTTGTTCAATAAACTTGATTATGAGAACCAATATCAAATAGCCAGATATTGCTATCGACAATTATATACACTATCCTTATATCTCCTGTAATTGAAAATGAACGAAAATTCTTTCTTTTACCGATTAACTTATGGTCTTTTATGGTTGGGTCATCTGGATCTGTGATGAGCTTTTCCAGTTGTTTTTTAAATTGTAGTTCAAGCTTAGGATATGGAGCAATTCTTTTTTTGTAGTTTTTTAGAAACTCTCTATGATATTGAATTTTCATGTAGCTTATCTATTAAGTCACTTACTGAATTTGAAGAATAAGTATTCTTCCCCAATTCAAAATCTCTTGTCATATCAAGATACCTTTTTTCATTCACTCCTGAAAGCATGGTTGATTCTTGAAGTGTAATCTCTATTCTACGTGTCGCAATTTTAGATAAAAATACCCTAACTAGCTCCTGAAGAGAAGAAAAACCTTGAGACAAAGCTTCTTGTTCAGCGGTAATTTTTAAATCTCGATTAATTGGAATCTGCAAAACTGTCTTATTCATAATAATATAATTATAATACTTTGATAATATAAGTCAATCGATATTTAGGGTAAAATCCGATTATGAAATTTTAGAAAAAATAAGGTCTTTAAAAAGCTAGATTAATCTTGGGAGGATTTGTTTTGTTTTTAATTTTTTCTCAATAATCTGCTCAACTACACAAGATAAATCATTTGTCGTATTATTAACAACTGTTAAATCAAAATATCCCAAAGAACTTAAAAGATCAATCTCAAACTTCTTAATTACTAAATCTACATCAAAGCCTCTTGATAGTTTTTCAAGAATATCATAAAGAAGCAAAAATGGTCTTTCGCTTTCCTGATTATCAGGACATAGTACGTCTACCAACTCACAAACATAATATGCATATCCTACTTTTTTTAGATTATTTTTAATATCAGGGAAACTGTTTCTGGTATATGCTTCAGTTAAAATAGGTGCTGCTTTCCCTTTATAAAAAGAAAGTGATGTTAAATTAAGCGGTTCAACATGGGGAGAGCGTTTACTATTTATTTTCCTAACTCCGATGGCTTTTATTCTAATTTTTCCAAAAGTCTTGGTAAGAACTGTTATTAATTTATCCGATTCACCAATATTTTTTCGTTTTATAACTATTCCGTCGGTTTTAAAAGAACGCATAATTTTTCAGAGGTAATTTTATGGATTAAGTTCAAGCTTTACATCAGTATTTAGCTTAAATTTATTTACCTCTTTTCCGTTTAAGTTAATACTGTATTCAAAATCACTTGTTCCAGGTTGTTTTTGAATCATAACCGGAAGCACCGAACCCTTTTCAAGTTTAAAAGGAAGTTTATAAGTAATGGTAACGGTCGCAGCACCTTCTGGCCTTACTGTCATAAAGCCGTCAAAAACAGTTTTTCCTAAATCTTCAGAGGTAGTCATTTTCACTTCAGACCCCTTAGAGTTTACCAACTCACTTCCTTTTGGAACATAAAATCTAAAGTAATTTCTAAGAATTGCATTCAAACAAAGTCCTCCTCTTTCTAGATTACAATCAGACGGAGCATAAGGATTTTTATAACTTACGGTTACTGTTTTTGTAATTGTTCCGTCATCTTTTACATCGTACTCATGCTTTACGCTTTCCGAAACGTACATGTTTGATTTTGCTCCTCCAAAGTTTGCTTCATTAAGGTGGAAATAATCACCATCAAACGGTAATATTCTTCCCGAAGCATTCAAACTATCAATCCCCTTTTGTGCTTCCTTATCATACATATAGAAAAGCACGTGTTTTTCTGAAGTTTCCGAAAGAATAGATTGGAAAAGCGGTCCCCAATAAAGTTTAGGTGATGATGAAAAAGCTTTATTCATAATTGCATACATCAAATCACCAATGATACTTTTTCTATTTGTTCTCTCATAACCAACCGGTCTATCTGCATATTCTTCCAAGGCATAAATAACCTGTGGACAATTACATCTTTTATCTATTTCTGTAGTAAAGGTTGTTCCCCCTACATTTATTTCTCCTAATATTTCCATTACTGAAACTAAGACATGAGTGTCTATTGCAATTATGCCGTCAACATCAGGTCCCGGTGATTTATCGTATAGTTTATTAAACTCTTCCATTGATTTAATAAAATCTGGAGACAAATTAGTATCTCTTAAGTTAAGAAGAGGAACCTTGGGCATGTATGTTTTTAATGGTTCCGGTGCTGCCTTTTTCCCTGAAATCTTATTATCCAACTCGTAAATATCACTTGAGGAATCAACATGAATTATTCCTCCGTCAATTCTAAAAATTGCATATGCTGTCATAAAGCCACCTGTAGGACGAAGCTCTTTATCATTTTGGAAAATAACTAAGTATTTTTTTTCTTCCGGCTCACCTAAAAGCTTTGGCAATACTTTAATAAGAGGAGCAGCGTCGCTAATTATTGTTACTCCGTTATCTGTTAAATTTTTAAAAGTGTCTAGACTATTTCTTATCTTATCTCCGCCGAAAAACGATGGATAGCGATTAACATCAATGCTATCTACTTCTTTTTTCACTTCCTCGAGCTTTACAACAACTTCATCAATTTTTGGAGTTACCTTATCCATTGTTTTAACTGCTGTTTGAATTCTTACCTCTGCTGATCCCATTACAAAACTTCCTTGCCCTTTAAGGCCTAATACATCGGCATAAGGCTCAACCGACTCAACTAAAATCCTAGCTGCTTCAAGCCCTGAAAAACCTGCATTTAAAAGATGGGTTGCATCAGCGTAGTACCAATTAGCAATCGGTACATATTTTAAATAGCCCATTGAATCAAGGTCTTTTTTGGTATTTTCAAGCTCTATCTTGGTTTTAGTAAGCTCATCACTTGCTAATTCAACATTTTGTTTCTTTATTGCATCAACTGCTAGGGTTGCTTGGGAATAGGCCTTTTTTGCCGAATCCATGGTTTTTTTTGCCGGCAAAACTATTGTAAAAACTGTTAATACTGCTATTGCTATTAATACTACAAGAACAATTAAGAGTGGCTTTTTAAAACCTCTTTTTTTTCTTACTGAAGTTAGTTTTTTTGAAGAAAAATCCGACACACCTTTATTGGCAGCTTCTGCTTTCTCATTAACGTCTATATCAATTTTACTAAAACCATCCATAAATAAAATTTTATACTAAAATTAAAGCTTATGCAATATCAAAGCGCACCTTTACCAGAAATCATTGCCCAAGGAGTTTTTAACATAATTAATAAATCATAAGCAATCGATCTTTTCCTAACATACTCCGCATCCATCTTAATTCTTTTATCAAAGTTTATTTCACTTCTTCCTGAAACCTGCCAAAAACCAGTTAACCCCGGTTTTATGGAAAGCACAATCTTTACATCATCTTTTGTATTGGGGTATTTTTTTTGCTGATCTCTTAGCTCATCCGGATAATATGCCCTTGGACCAACTAAGCTCATATCTCCTTTTAAAATATTTATAAACTGAGGAACTTCATCTAAGGAATGTTTTCTTATAAAATGTCCAACTTTGGTAATTCTTGGATCATCTTTTAATTTATAGCTTCCTTTTTTATATTCTTTATAAAATTCAGCGTACTTGGGATTTTTTCTTAAAATTTCATGAGCATTTATAATCATTGATCTGAATTTATACATTTTAAAATTTTTTCCGTTTTTTCCAACTCTTGGCGGAGTATCAGCTAAAACAGGACCCTTAGAATCAAAAACTATTGCTATTGAAACAAGAAGAATAATCGGAGAAAAAAATACTAAAAGAAAAACTGAAGACAAAATATCAATTAATCTTTTTATAATCTCGTAAACAAAATTCTTTTTTATTTCTTTGTAAGGCATAATTTTTTTAAGTTAAATGTTCATGAGGAGACCCTTTTAAGCTCTCAACCAGTTTTTTTATCTTCGGTACGGAATTTTTAGGACAAACTAATAATACATCCTCAGTATTAATTACTAATAGTTCATTTAAATCTATTCCTACCGCTAATTGGTCTGTGTAATTAAATAAAAGTGTATCTCTTGAATCCTCAATTAACACCTTTCCTTTAGTTATGTTTTCATCAGGTGACTCAGACAAAGCCTCTTTTAATGCCTCCCATGCCCCAATATCACTCCAACCGATATCAATAGATAAAACTTGGGCATATTTTGGATCCATTTTTTCCAAAACCGCATTATCAAAAGAAATTTTTTCTAAAGTCGGATAAATAGAGTTTAAGGTTCTTTCAAAATCATCAGTTTTATATGCATCTTTTATTTTTTTAAGTTTTTTATGTAATTCAGGTGCAAATTTTTCAAATAATTCCCATAAAAATTTCGGGGTGGTTACAAAATACCCAAGATTCCAACTGTGATGATTATCTTCAAGGTATTTTTGGGCTGTTTTTAAATCTGGCCTGTATTCAAAACCAACAAATTCAAAAACCGGCACATCCTTTATTTCTTTTATTTTTTTGCCAAAACCAATATATCCTAAATTTTGATTTGCAAAACGCGGTTTTTGACCGATAAAAACCATTTTTTTAGGATTATCCAAAACAATTTCCTCTGCTACTCTTAATGCGTTTCTAAAAACTTCTTCTTTTTTTACCAAATGATCGCTTCCCCATAAAAGCGCCATCGGTTCATCAGGACTAACTTTGCTAAAAAGGGCTGTTATTAAACCAACTGCTGGCCCAACGTCACGCATTTCAGGTTCTGCAATAACATTCTCGCTTGGCAATTCGGGTAGCTGTTTTTTAATCATTTCTGAATATGCTTTTCCGGTTGAGATATATATATCATTCCAGCCAAAATCGGAAAAAAGTTTACTAACGGCAATTTGAATCATTGACTTGTCACCGACAATGTTTCCAAATTGCTTTGGGGAATTTTTTCTTGAAAGCGGCCAAAGTCTTGACCCTACTCCTCCTGCAAAAATTACTACTTTCATATTTTTCTTAACTCTTTTTCTATTATAACCATAAAATCTTTTTTAAATCTATCTTCATTAAAACGCTTAGCGTTTTTAATACACAACTTTGTATTATAACTTTTCCAATTTATCTTTTTCAACTTTTCTACTAAACTTTTGGCTGACTGTTTGTTAAAAAAGTCTCCGGTTACTCCCTCTTTTATAATATCTAGCGCCCCACCTTTTTTAAAAGCAATTACAGGCTTACCAAAGCTTTGTGCCTCAACCATAACTAAGCCGAAATCCTCCTGTCCCGGAAAAATTAAAGCTTTAGCATTTTCGTAGTAATTTGATAAATCACTATCTTTTACATTTCCTAAAAACTCAATATTTTTATTTGCCATTTTTTTAAGCTTTTTTTCCTCTTTTCCGGTTCCGATAATTTTTAACGGCCAACCAAGTTTATTAAAAGCCCTAACTGCAATATCAATTCTTTTATACGAAACAAGTCTTGAAACAACTAAAAAATAATCCTTTTCCTCAAGCGTATTTTTATTCTTGTTTTTACCTATACCGGTAAAGGGAGGAAAAATTAATTCTGCTTGCCTATTGTAATATTTTTTAATTCTGTCTCTTACCTCATTTGAAATAGCAATGTATAGATCAGGTCTTTTAGAGGCTTTTTTATCCCAGCTTCTTAAATATGAAACTGCCGGTTTTGAAATAAGTTTAAAAAGAGAATTTTTAAAATAATCACTATATCCACTCCAAAGATACCTAGTAGGAGTTAAACAATAGCAAATATGATGTGTATTAGATTTAGTAACAATTCCTTTTGCAGCCTCAGATGTAACAGAAATTACCAAATCATACTCATCAAAATTAAAGCTCTCAAAAACTTTTGGCATTAATAATGCATAGTGCTCATGCGTTGTTTTTGCTTTTGGAAAATATTGTAAAAAAGAAGTTCTAATTTCAAAATCTTTTGCCCAAACCGCATTTTTTTTATGGTAAACCGATGTAAAAAGAGGTGCTTTGGGAAAGAGCTTATGAAGATGAAGAAGAACCCTTTCTGCCCCTCCCCACTTATTTACTCTGTCGTAAACTAATGCAACTTTCATAAAGTTTAAAGGTTTGTATGGCAGTTTTTTTCCAGGAAAACTCAGCTGATCTCTTATATGAATTTTCAATTTTTTTCTTAAAACCTTCCTTTCCTTTTTTATATACTTCTATTAATTTTTCCTGCATGTCATAAGCATCAAAAGGATTAAAATATATCGCATCATCTTTACATATTTCTCTAATTGATGAAATATCCGATGAAATAACAAGACACTTATTGCTTATCGCCTCCAAAGCAGGCAATCCAAATCCCTCCATAAAAGAAGGAACTACCAAGCCTAGCGCATTTTGATAAAACTCTTCCAATTTCTTATCGGTAACTGAACCGGTAAAAATTACTGCATTTGAAAGTTTTTCTTTTATTACTTTTTCCCTAAGCTTTTTATAAAAATAATCATCCTTACCAACGATATATAAATAAATGTCGCTAAATTGATTTCTAACAATTCTAAAGGCATTAATTAAGCCGTCTAAATTCTTATGAGGATAAGCATTACCAACATATAGAAAATATTTTTTCTTGTTATTTACACTTACTCTTTTTATCTTGTTTTTAATTTCAGAACCCTCTGGTGTTACAAAAACCTTATCCTTATCAACCTTAAGATGTGTTATAACTTCTGTTTTTGTAGCTTCTGATGGAACCATAATAGCTTCTGCTTTTTTTGATGCTTGCCTGATAACAATTTGATAACCAAGTTTTTTTATTTCATATAAAGGTAGAGGAAGCGTTGTTGCTTTACCTGTTGAATAATGATTAATAATTAAATCGTGAATTGTTATAACAAAGGGCTTGTTGTAAAAAATCGGCACTGAAAAATAAGGAAAATGCATTAAATCCAAATTTTCTTTTTTAATAAGACTAGGAAATTTTAACTGTTCTGAAAATGAATGCCAATTAATCTCAGCAACAACAACTTTAAATTTTTTATTTTTTATCTCTTTTAATACTAAAGCTTTATCTCTTTTTCTCACAAATAAAACGTAATCGTTTTTCTTATCGATTACTTGCAGATTTTTTATTAAGTTTCTGGTATATCTTCCAACTCCTGTCTGGTTCCAAAACCTGGCATCTATTCCTATTTTCATAATGCTAATTATACTCAATTGAAAATGTCTAGACAAGAAAGTAAAAGAGGCTAATTAATTCGTTTCTTTAAGGAAATTCCAAGCATTACCAGTTTTGTTAAAAACTTAGGATATTTATCTTCGTAATTTTTCTTATAAAAAATTTTCATTGCTTCAAATCTGGCATTGGTTACTAGTTGTCTGGTTTTTTTATCTGCAGTTGTAATACCTGATGATATCTTCTTTATTCCTCCAGATACCCCTTTATAGTGAAGAATTGAAACATCGGGAACATAATACACATCCCAGCCTTTTTTTCTTAACTGATAACAAAAATCGATATCTTCTCCGTAGAAAAAATAATCTTCATCCCACCAGTTTGCATCCTGCCCTGCTTTTCTTCTAACCAACATAAATGCTCCTGCAAGCGCATCAATTTTATGCACAGAATTTAAATCCATAAAGGAGAGATTATATCCGTTAAATAGTTTAACTTTAGGAAATATTTTTGAAAGATTTGAGAAATGACATATTGCATTCCATGGAGTCGGAAAACCCCTATGAGATGCATCATCAATTTGTCCGTTAACTAATAACACCTTACAGGTTGATGCCCCAACGTTTGCATTTTTATCCATAAAATTTAGCATGTATTCAATAGTGTTTTTAGGAACTACTGTATCTGAATTTAAAAACAAAACATAATCACCTTTGGCTTTTTTAAGACCAACGTTATTAGCTTTTGCAAAACCTAAATTTCTTTCGTTTTTAATTAATATAACTTCAGGAAATTCTTTCTTAACCATTTCTATTGAATCATCCTTAGAATCATTATCAACCACAATTACTTCGTATTCTATTTTCTTGGAGATATTTTCCCTTAAAGAGGCAAGGCATTTTTGTAAAAAATCCCTGGTATTATATGAAATAATTATTATTGAAAGTTTCATTTGTTTACTACTAAATTATAAACTCTATCTAATTTTTCAGCAATTTTTTTCCAATCATATTTTTCTTCAATTAATTTTCTGGCGTTTTTAATTTGTTCTACACGATACTCATTGTCATTTACGAGTTTTATAACTAAATCTGCTAATTCATCCGATGTGTTTGCAATTGACACCTCTTTACCACCAGGCTCTATAATTCCTTCCGCACCCAAGCTTGTTGTAACAACCGAAACACCGCTTGCCATTGCTTCAAGTATTTTATAACTTGTTCCTCCTCCAATATAAATTGGAGCTAAAAGAATATCCGCTCTCTTATAAATCTCTTCTGTTTTATCTGGTGCATTTTCATCAAAGATTACATTTAATCCACCAATACTTTTTATCCTTTCCGGAATCCTTCTTCCAACAATCCATAGTTTTAAATTATTGTTTTTTTCAATAATTTTTGGCCAGATTTCTCTTAAAATACTTTCTGCTGCATTTACATTTTGAATCCAATTAAAATCACCTATAAAAAGTAATGTATTTTCCTTTTTTTTCTGATATCTAACATCCTCCATCTTATATTTATTAACATCTACTCCATTAACCACAAGTTCCGTACCTTTTATTCCCATTTTATCTTTATCCTCTTTTGATACCGCAATTAGCTTGTCAGCTTTCTTCCATGAGTCAATTTCTTGCTTTTTAAGCTTTAAAATATCTACTAAAAGCAATGGTTGAATAAAAAACGGTGATTTGTCCATGTATCTTTTGTAAACTAAATACTCTACATTGTGCTCTGCAAGAACTATTGGGACAGAAGTCTTGGGAAGATTTTGCATTACGTAAAATGTTTCGACATGAATTAGATCATATCTTGCATTCTCTAATTCATGCTTAATCTTATTTTTCATTTCCGGTAGAGTATGTCCTGTAATTAAAAAGCAATTTTTAGAAAATCCTGTTTTTAAAATATTTGAATATGCCCACTGAAACTTTCTTTCAACTGTTATAACTTTTTTGCATATTTTCTCTACTTCTCTTACGTCTTCTTCTGTTTGAATCTTTCTTTTCTCACAAATTAAAGTAACCTCAATTTCTTTGGGCAAATTTTTAATTAGATTATAAAGCCTTACTTGGCCACCGGAATAAAGAGGATAAGGCAGAAATGATGAAATCATTAATATTTTCATAGGCTTTCATTTAAGTTAAATAAAACAAAGTCATCATCCGCCATTATAATTTTATATTCTTTTCCAATTTCCAAATCCTTATCTGTTGGATTAATTAAAACTAAATATTCTGCACCCATTTCAATCATTTCAGGTAAAGATTTCTCAAAACTTGCCCAGCCTTTTCTTTTGGTTTGATAAAGAAATGATGTGTCCCCGTTGTAATTAGCAATTATTTTTGCATCCTTTGGAATAAGTTTGTCAATTTTTTCTCCGGCTGTAACAATTGAGGAATTATTAATATTGTAATAATCTCTTACAAAATACCAGCTGAAAAAAAGCATAAATAATATCAAAACCACAAATACTAAATAAGCTGAAATTTTATTTATTAAATTTTTGGTATTTAACAAAAACATACTGCCAAGACCTAGGTAAATAGCAATACCAGGAATTATTAAAATCTGGTAATAATCATGCTGAACATTTCCTGTAGCAATTACAAATAAATAACAAAGGGATGAAAGCATAAAGGAAAAGACAAATAATAAATCGCCTCTTTTTTGCTTTGCAATAATACCCAAAACAAGAAGCGAAACTCCCCAAAAACCTAAAATTAACTTTCCGATTCTCTCGGCAAATAACCAATAGAAAAACGAACCCTTAAAGCGAATATTATTGGCATTAAACAACCAATCGCTTGCCGGAATGCCTTGGGGAAACTGTAACATGTAATATCTCCAATAAATAAGAGGAGCAAGTGACAACACTAAATACAACCAAAGCTGCCACTTTTTAAATACCGCTAGCTTATATTTTTCAAACGCTAAATAAACAATCGGCAAAGCAAAAAACAGGGCATAGGGCTTAAGTAAAAATGCTAACGCTGTTAAAATTAATGAAATTAAAAGATAAATATTAAGTAAGTTTTTTTTGCTTATCCCTTTATCAAAAAAATAAATACCTCCTAAAATCGAAGTTACCATTAAGGGATCCGGAAGAATTACTCTTGAATAATAAATATTAAACGGTAAAAACAAGAAGAAAAATGCCGTTAAAAATCCCTGCCAAAAAGCAAACCTTTTTTTTATAATTAAAAAGAGAAAAAGAGCTGAAAAAAGAGAAGCAAAAATACTAACTAGTCTTCCCCACTGCTCAAGAGAAAAGGTGTTAAACAACACAAATCCTGCTGATTGAAACAAATTAAAAATTGGAAACTCTACAAAACGATAGCCATTTGGATTATCCATTCCCGATGGCACATTGGATAAATCGTGATAAGTTGGATGTAAAAGATCAAAACCGCTTGTAATAAGATCCTTGGAAACAGATGATGTATCTGCCTGCCTCCAGGAATGCCAATCGGCAATTGGATTATTAAACCCATACAGCCTTACTAAAAAAGCTGCTAAAAACAACAGAATTACTAAAAATATTTTAAAATTTTTGTTTTTAAACATTATTCGCTAAGTTTTTTACTTTTTTCGTCTAGGACAACTTGATAATCAGTAACACTTCCATCTTCATTAAAGATTAAAATCTTATTTGTCTTTGATATGGTATTTTGCCCAAGTGCGGTTTCTAAATCTAGATATTTGTTTATCTTTATATTTTCGTTTTTAAACGAAAACCAAACAGCATCCTCAATACCAACAGGAAACACCCAGGCATCACCGTATTTTATCGGTACATTAACAAAATTTAACTGAACAGGATCTTTTGCCCAACTGTTATTATATATTGCATCAATTGAAACAAAAAACTTCTTAGTTTTTTCTCCTGCTCCTTTCCAGTCAAACGATGTTTGCTGAAGCTGAATTATCTGAAAAAGAGAATAAGTAATTAGAATTACAAAAACGGAGATCATTGCTACATTTTTTCCGTTTGTTAGCAAAAACCTATACAGCTTTTTTATTAAAACAACTAAGATAATAATAAGTCCGATTGAAGCAAGATAACTGTATCTTGAAGTTATGTTTCCAAAACCGATAAATGGAAGAAGAGAAACTATAAAGAAACTAAAACCAAAAGCAATAATACCCTTTTCTTCTTTTTCAAACTTTTTATTAATTGCTCTTAATAAATAATAAAGAACAATTATTAGTAAAACAGCTCCAATTAAAGAAAAAACTAAATGTTCTCTTAGAAGAATTCTTGCTGTTTCGTAAAAAGAAAGAGCAACCGGACCCAAAAGCGTAATAAAAATATAACCAAAGATATTGCCGATAATATTAAACGGAAGTTTTATTAAATTATAACTGTAATCTCCGTTAAACCAATGACTATCTGCAAAATATCTTGCAATTAAATAAATTACTGAAGGGATAAAAAGACAAAGGATATCTTTTCTTTTAAGAAAATTTTTAATATTTAAAAGGGCGTTATTTTTTAACTTATAACAAATAACTAAAAGCGGCAAAACAACCCCTAGCTCATGAAAGAGCATCGATAAACCAAAAGAAACAAAAGATAGTACATATAGATACTTTTTCTTTTTTTCATCCCAGACAATAAAAAGCAATAATCCTAAAAGTGCAAAAAAAGCATTAAACAAATGACCTGTTGGAGAAATCCAGTAAACCATTTCTAAAGATCCACTCATTATTAAGAATAAAGAAGATGTTAAAAATGCCAAATGGGTTTTATTAAATATTTTTTTGGAAAGAATAAAAACAAGAAGAGAAATTGCAAAATGAAGAAAAATCGATACCGCATGATAAACTACCTGATTTAACCAAAATGCTTGATACATCAAGTAAAAATACACTTTTGTTCCCGGTCTATAGAAAAAACCATCGGAATTGGTAAAGTAGGATAAAATTCCACCCTTATTTTCCGCTGCCCATTTAAGCCAGGTAAAATCATCTCCTGCAAAAAAGTTTTCAACCATTGAGGAAAACATAATAATAGAAATAGAGAATAAATATATTGCCACTGCCGGTGTAGAGGTAGCAATCTTTTTAAGTTCAAAAAGTAAGTTTATTGCTTTTTTTTGATAAAAAGATAAGGTAGCAAAGGTAATTCCCATTAAAATCCATAAAACAAAGGCAATTTTTGAAGCTTCAAATACATCAATTAAAGTTGCATTTAGGCAAAGCCCAATCACTCCTGCAACAAATCCGACAATAAAACTTTTGGCAAGCTTTGAGTCAATATCACTAAACACCCTTTTTATATAAATACCAAACGATATTAAAATTATTAAAAAGGCAAGTAATCCCAAAATCCCTGTTTCACCAAGCATTCTTAAATAGTTGTTATCAACCGCAAGACTAACAGAACCATAACCGCTTCCAAATAAAACGTTTCTTTGAAAAGCTTCAATTGCCCTTGGCCATTCTCCCTGAAATCTTGTGGTAAAAGACATATCATAAGCCGAAGCTTTCTTAACAATAAAATCGCCATGCAGTACTAAATGATCTGCGCCTATTTTTTCTTTTGTGTTGGGCGGAAATTCATAAAAGAAACTATCCAATCTATTTATAACCGGAGAAAGTGATAGATTAATATACCCTGTACCCTGCGGCAAGCTCTCACCCGTTGAAATATTAGTTGCAATAACTAATGGCACACTTTGAGGAATATATTCATATTCAAGTATTGCCGTTGGAGAAGCAAGTGAATCGTTTCTATCTCCGGTTAATGCTCTTTCAAGCTCTGTTTTATCCTTGACGTTTTTTTGTAAAACTATCTTTTCTTTAAAATATTCATTTTCTACAAACTTAACATGACCAATTGACTCTCCTGTTTTAGCATCGACTAAAACATCTACTTCCTTAATTGTGCTTTTAAACCTGTCAAAAAGAGATGTCTGAAAAGAAAGAACCAAAATTAAAAACGCTAAAATTACAGGAATGGCAAGGAGTACAATTTTTCTTTTCTGAAAGAAAAGTACGATTAAAAGAGAAATTAATATTACAAAAAAAGATACTCTTGATACTGTCATAAAAAGTAAAACAAAACCTAAAATAGAGGTAATTAAAAGCAAGAGCTTAATAAATATATTTTTAATACCAAAAATAAGACTTACAACAATTGGAATTATCAAAACCAAATAAGCTGCTAAATCGTAATGTCCTGCAAAGGTTGATGGTACTCTTGAAAGATTGGATAATTGAATTGGTATACCTTTGGCAAATTCCTCATTCATGGTAAGAAAGGCTGGAAAACCAAGATATTTTTGCCCAAAACCATAAGCAATAACTCCAATTAATGTAATAACAATCGTTGCTACTACATATGGCAAATATTTCTTATCCTTCATTCCCTGGTAAGCAATAAAGAATAAGCTCATGTATTCAATGTGTCTAATTAAACTTAAGAAGGCTACGTTTGGAAAAACATTGGCAAGAGTTGGGAAAATAAGAAGTATTCCATGCAGTGTTGAGATTGCACCGATTGCCCAAAAAACTAAGATTGGAAGAGTTAAGGGAGTCTTAAAGCTAATCTTTTTTAAATATAAAAGAGCAATCCAGAATAAAAGCACAAAAAGAACAACAAAATCCTCTAACCTTATATATACCCAGGTATTTTTAATATCAACAATTGGAATCTTTGGGTACAAAGGTATAAATATAAGCAAAAACAAAGACAATAAGAATAAAAAATTGTTTTTAATAAAATCTAATATTTTCTTCATACCTTTAAGGCTTGTTTGTAAGTATCTTTTATGTATTTATTATTGACTATTTCGCCTAAAACCACAAGAATCACTGCTTTTGCTTTTAATAAAAACATAGCTATTAAATATTGCCATTTGGGTTTATGTTTTTTATAAAAAAACTTAATTCCCCTATAAATATTAACAATGGCAAATGTTTTGTTGCTGCTTCCTCTTTCTTTATGAATAATCTCAACATCTTTGTAAAAGTAAGTTAAAAAACCTCTTAGTTTTGCTTTGTAACAAAGTTCCTGATCTTCCATGTACATAAAGATGTCTTTTTCAAATTTACCAATATCCTTAAAGACATCCGATTTTATCATTAGGCAGGCTCCGCTTACCCAATCAACTCTCTTGGTTACCTTTGGGCTAAACCTTAAAAGCTTTGTTCTCTCAAAGCCCAAAAGCACTAAAAATAAGTTAAAAAGATTATAAAATTTTCCACAGGATGGTTGGATAGTGCCATCAGTATTTTTTAGTTTTCCTCCCAAAATTCCTATATCTTTATTACCTTTTAAAAACTCCACCATTTTAAAAAAGTGATTATCTTTTACTTGAGTATCTGAATTTAAAAACAAGAGATACTCTTTTGTTGCAACTTCTGCTCCTAAATTACAGCCTTTAGAAAACCCAAGGTTTTCTGCTGATTCGACAAGTTTAATTTTTGGCACTAATTTTTTTAAAGATAAAACAGAGTTATCGGTTGAATTATTATCAACAACAATAATTTCTAATTTTTCATCTGCTACTTCTTCTTTATATTCTTTTAAAAGTGAATTTATACAAGCAAGTGTTAAATCCAAAGTGTTGTAATTTAGAATAATTATTGAAAGTTTCATCTAGAATTGTTTAATGTAGCTTGCTGTTAATTCTTCAAAGAAATTTTTAACCTCATTTTCTGTCGGTAATTTTTCCGAAGAAACAGGAACAATATCAAAGCTTAGCATATCATCAAAATAAACCAATTGTTCTAAAAACATTTTTTCATCAAAAATACTTCCATATGTTTTTTTTGCAACTTTTATAAGCTCATTAAAATTAATATATTTACCCTTTAGGATTGTGTATAGATCAAAATAGTCACGATACTCCCCTCGCCTTCCTATTGTATAAGCTTTTTGAACTGCAATATCTTTTATAGAAAAAAGCTCAAAGCCCTTTTCTTTCTTAACTGTTTCAAAATAAGGTTTAAATGGATAATTAACAAAAGTTACTTTTATTTTATTTTTAGTAAAAAAAGTTAATTCACTTGAAGAATCATTAGCAATATTTTCAACTTGTATGGATTTAGATATTTTTTCTAAGAGATTTTTGGGAATAGGTTTAATACTAAAAAAATCAAAATCAAATGATTTTCTATGAGCAATATACAAAGCCAAAGCTGTTCCCCCTCCAAGAATAAAACCCTCGGTATGAAAGAATAACTTATTTAACAATTCTTTTCTATTATTATCGAGTATATCTAGGTGTAAATTTAAGATATCTTTGTTCATCAATAGAATTAATATGTAATATAAATTTTGAGATAAAATTAAGAGAAGAAGCTGTATAAACTTTTTTTGGGTTTTGCAAAAAAAGCTTGACAAGTGTATTTTCTCCAACTGTTTTTATAAGATTTTTAATATCTTTTAATGAGCCAAAAGCTAGTGTTTGATGAATATTATCCAATGATTTATTATCTGCCTTATCCGTATACCAAGAGTAATTTTTCATAGCTAAATTATACCAAAAAAGACTATCTAAACCAAGCGGCTCTTCTCAATTTGTAATTAAATTCTTTTACCCCCCTATCTCTTATTTCTCTTGCCGGAACTCCACCAACCAATATCCCCTCTTTTACGTCTTTATTTACAACTGCTCCTGCTGCAACAATTGCTCCTTTCTTAATAGTAACTCCGGGTAAAATTATTGCTCTTGGACCAATAAAGACATAATCTTCTATTACAACAGGGGCTGTAATTGCTTTAAAACTTGCATCGTTTATATCGTGCTCTGCGTTGTAAACCATTACTTCCGAGGCAAAAGCTACATGATTTCCGATAATTAACTTATCTCTTCCATCCAATACTGCTCCCTCGCCAATTATTGTATCTTTTCCTATTTTTATATTTGCTACATTATAAAATCTAGCATTGGTATGAATAGTTGAACCGCTACCTATTCTCATTCCAAACAAACGGTAAAAAAAGCGCCTGATGTAATGAGAGGGCAAATGCCCAATCCAAATTAAAAGCATATTCTCTAGTTCAAGTAAAATTGTTAATATTCGTCTTGTTATTTTTCCTCCCATATGTTTTAAGTTTAATAAACTTATTTCTCTTTTGCCAATTCTTCCAGTGCACTAAGTGTTTGTTTGGCTGTTTTTTCCCAGGAAAACTTTTTAACCTGATTCTCTCCCTTTTTAATCATTTCTTTTCTTAAGCTTTCATCCCTTAGTACCTTATTTATTTTCTCTGTTATGTCGTTTACGTCCTCTGGATTAACATAAACTGCTGCATCTCCCCCTGCTTCAGGAAGCGATGAGATATTGCTAGTTATTACAGGACAACCGTATTTCATGGCTTCTAAAACCGGAAGTCCAAACCCCTCGTAAAGCGAGGGTAAAACAAAAACTTGGGCATTTCTATAAAGGGAGGGTAAATCTTCATTTGTTACAAAATCTAAAAACTTTACCCTTTTTTCAATATCTAATTTTTTAGGAGTAGCAAGTATTTGCTCGTAAAGCCAACCTTTTTTACCAACAATTACAAGATCTATATCTTTTTTTTCAATTTTTGAAAAAGCTTCAATTAACCTTGAAATATTTTTTCTTGGTTGAAGAGTTCCGACAAATAATATGTATTTTTTAGTAATATTAAATTTCTTTAAATCTGTATTCTTCATACTTTTAATTTGTCTTATTCCAGGATATGTTACAACTACCCTTTTTGAATCTAGGTTGTACTCCCTGATTATATCATCTTTGCTTGACTTGCTAATAGTAAAGACAAGCTTTGCATTTTTTGCCGAATATTTAGTCCAGTTTGTAAGCTGATACAAATCTTCTTTTCTGAAAAGCCCTGGAAAATGAATGTAGGATAAATCCATTATGGAAATTGCTGTTTTTAGAAACGCAAATCTTGGTGCATAATGAGAGGGTGTAAAAAACACATCAGGCTTTTCTTTTCCCAGAATTAAACTTAGGGGTAAAGCAAATTGCGTCCACATCTTTTTTGGGCCAATAACCTTATATTTCCATCCCTCATCCCCTTCAGGCATATCCAAAAGAGGTTTATCTTTAAGATAAATTAAAAACTTAATATTTGGATTTTTTTGTTTTTTAAATTGCAAAAGCAACTCATAAGCGTATTCGCCTATTCCAACCCTGTTTTTAACATTTGCTTCGTTTCCATCTATTCCTATTAACATATATTTATATCTTATCAAACCCGTAGATAAATTATAGTTTTTTAATTAGATATTGCATAATGCGCACCCTTTGTTATACCTAGTTTTACTATAAAACCTTGTTTTTCAAGCTGCTTTAAATCGTATCTTAAAGTTCTGGCATTAATTTTTAGAAATCTTCTTTTAAGAAAATCCAAAGTTATAATTTGATGATCTTTTATAATCTCTAAAATTTCTCTTCTTCTTGGCAAAAGCAAATCTTCAGTACTAATTTTTCTCTCATTTACTACATCAAGAGTTTTTTGGAATTGAATCAAAATAAGCTCTAAAATAAATTCAATAAAAGATACAGCATCATTTTTATCCAAATAAAGATAATATTCCTCTTTTCTTTCGTTTAAAATTTCCTCCAAAGAAAAATATTTAGTTAAAAAATATCCTTTTCTAATAAGAATCGCTTGAAATAAAAGCCTTCCCACTCTTCCATTACCATCTAAGAACGGATGTATCTTCTCAAAAGATAAATGTGCAAGACAAGCTTTAATAAGAACATTTTCTTTATTATTTAGGTTTATGTACTCAATCAATCTTTCAACTAAAACATTAACTTGAGAAGGAGGAGGCGGGATATAAACCGGAAAGCCATCTTTGTTAAAAATTGCTGAAGGCTCTTTTCTAAATTTCCCAGCTACGTTGGTTATGTTTTCCATAACAATTTTATGCAAAGACAAAAGAAAATCGGAATCAATGTCCTTTTTCTGACTACTGTTAAGAAATGATAATGCCTGTAAAATATTTTCAACCTCAATTCTTTCAATTGATTTAGGATCAACTTTTCTTAATTCATCAATACTTTGAACACTTAAATTGTTACCTTCAATTTTTGCTGAAAATAAAGAGCTTCTTAAAAGAGACTGTCTTTGCAAATTAGTACTTAATTGAGAATGAATATTAATATTCTCCAAGACAGCTTTTTTTGCTTCAATCTTTGTAATTAAATCAAGCATTTCCGTGGTTAATTTATATTTAAGTGGAATTTCCATATACTTCCTAATATTACCAGATATTACCAGATATTGCCAGATATCTTGTAAATAAAGAGGAGATAAATTAAATCCCCGAATAAATTACTTTTAGTTTTTCTTCATCTATGCCTAAAATATTAATTGCATCCTGTTTTGTAGCCTCAGATATGCAAAACACTATATTAGACTCTTTTTTTACCCA
>CAYWVK010000007.1:0-22340 GCA_964461865.1 uncultured Gammaproteobacteria bacterium | reverse complement strand
GTTTTTTTCTTAGCCACTAATTAAATTTTGCATAAGTCTTCTTGTCTTGTCAAGCACTTTTGTGTTAAACTTTTGCCATGATTCTATCGGACAGGGATATTAAAAAAGCTTTAAAAACAAAAAAAATAAAGATAACTCCTTTGCCTGATTTTAATATTCAACTTGGTTCATGTTCAATTGATCTTAGACTAGGCAATGTTTTTAGAGTATTTGAATATAGCAAACATTCTCTTATCGATCCCTTATCTAAAGAAACAAAAGAAATAAATTTTACCAGAGAAATTAAGGTTAAAGATAATGAACCTTTTATTATTCAACCGAGAGATTTTGTGTTAGCTATAACAAAAGAGAAGATAACTATAGATTCAAAACATTTAGGAAGACTTGAGGGAAGATCTTCGCTTGGGAGGTTGGGTATAGTGGTTC
This sequence comes from uncultured Gammaproteobacteria bacterium, assembly GCA_964461865.1. GTDB lineage: Bacteria > Patescibacteriota > Microgenomatia > Levybacterales > UBA12049 > CAYWVK01. The sequence goes on along the minus strand of CAYWVK010000007.1, from coordinate 21,914 downwards.
ATTCAACAGCCAGTATTTTCGATCCTGGCTGGGACGGTCAGGCAGTTTTGGAGCTTGGAAATTTAGGAAGATTACCCGTTGCGCTTTATCCGGGGATGAGAATTTGCGCAATGACCTTTGAAGAGCTGTCTTCAGAAGCAGAGGTGTCGTATATTAATAAGAAAAGTGCTAAGTATAAAAATCAAGATAAGCCTTATGAATCAAAAATACAGCAGGAAAGATAATCGGTAAGTAGTATAATGTTATATTATAGGGCTAATTACAAGTATTAGAGGATAGAATATATCCTATATTTATGAAATATAAAATTTGTTTAGATTTAGATTTTAAGAGAAATACGTATCCTGGTAAACTTATAGCTTTTGAAGGAATAGATGCAAGTGGTAAAACAACGCAAGTAAAGCTTTTAAAAAAAGAACTTGAGAAAATGGGAAAGAGGGTTTTTTTAACTAAAAATCCAACCAGAAAAGGTCCGATTGGAAGATTAATTCATCAGGTTTTAAGAGGGAAAATAAAAGTTCCTTTGGTTTCTTTTCAGTATCTGTATTCTGCAGACAGACAAGTTCAGCAAATTGAAATAATCGAACACCTTAAAAAAGGAGATATAGTTATAACCGATCGATATTTTTGGTCTTCAATTGCATACGGAATATCTGATAGGGATGCTACGGATTACAAAAATACAACCAATTTTTTGCTTATCAGCCAGTCAATTCTTTCTATGTATTATCAATTTTTAATTCCTAATATTTCATTTCATCTTAATATATCAACAAAAACTGCTTTAAAAAGACTTAATGTGATGAGTAAGACAAAAGAAATTTACGAAAATACCCAAAAACTACAAAAAATTCAAAAAGGATATGATTTTGTTTCAACTATGTTTAAAAAAGAAATTACTGTTATTAACGGTGAACAAAAAGTAAAAGAAATAGAAGAGAAAATATTAAAAGAGGTTAAGAAAATTTTATGATATTAAGTCCAAAAAAACTATTATCTTTGGTTAAAACAAAAAAACTGGTTGAGAATTTATCAAAAAGAGAATTGGAAAACCCTGAAGGAGCTGGTTTTGATTTAAGGCTAGGAGAGGTATTTAAGATTAAGGGAAAGGCTTTTTTAGGAGAAACTCATAGGCAAACTGCTGATATAACATCAGTTAAGATTTACGGAAAAGATAAGAGTATAAAAATAAAACCGGGAGATTTTTTCTTAGTTAAAACAATTGAAAAAATTAATCTTCCGCTTAATCTTTCAGCAGTAATTTTACCAAGAACAACAACTTTTAGATCCGGTCTTTTTTTAAGAACAGGTCCTGTTCAACCGGGGTATAGCGGAGAATTAACCTTTGGGCTTAAAAACGAAGGCCCAATTACCGTTGAGATTGAAATGGGAGCAAGGTTTGTACATATTTTGTTTCATGAGATAAAAGGTGCGGGAAGTAAATACAGAGGTCAGTGGCAAGGTGGAAGAGTTTCAGCATTAAAAAGAGAAAAACAGGTTTAATTTGTTTTCGTTTTTTTAGTATTTTTTCCTCGTCCCGCATCTCTTCTGTCTATCCAAAAAGTTCGTCCCAGAAGAGGGGTGTCTCTCTCGTCTGATACAGAGATAATTGTTCCTTTTCTACCCTTAATATCATTCCATAGGCGAGATCGATCATTTGCTATCTCTTCAGCAAATTGCATATTAACGTTAACACATACTGTTGTCGGTGCATGTAGCTTGGCAGTTCCTTGTCCAGGGTATTTATTTGGATCTTCAATGTAAACTGTTATTGTTTCTTCATTGGGGTTTTTCTTTGTTCCTAGTTCTCTTGTTCGAAAAAAAACCAATGATCGTCCTTCCTCCGGCTCAGGCGGTTTAATACTAAGTAATGGCTTTTTAGAATCAGACGCTTTTTCATCAATCTCAAAGCTCATTTGATTTTCTTGTATCTCCGTCATGGCATTATTATATCAAATAATTGCTATAGTTTGATGTATTGTAAAAATGTTACTAATCACTTAAAAAAGAATAGTGAAAAAAAGACATTTGGAATATCAATATCTTGATTTAGCAAAAGAAATATTAAAAAATGGCATTAAGCAAGTGGATAGAGGAACAGGAGTAGCAGATTTTAGTCTTTTTGGTAGACAAAGTATATACGATTTATCTAGTGGTTTTCCTCTTTTAACTACAAAAAAAGTTTATTGGAATGGAGTACTACAGGAGTTATATTGGTTTTTTTCAGGACAAAAAAATATTAAATATTTAGTCGATAGAAACGTACATATTTGGGATGATTATCCATATAAGATATATATGGAGAAAAACCCAAAGTCAAAATTAACAAAAGAAGAATTTATAGAAAAGATTAAAAATAGCCCTTCGGTTGGCGGATTTGCTAAAAAATGGGGAGAGTTACCAAAAATATATGGAGAAATGTGGAGAAAATGGCCAACTAAGAAAAAAGGGCGAACAATTGATCAATTAAAATGGGCAATTGAGGAATTAAAAAAAGATAAAAATGCTCACAATGCAATTGTTACTTCTTGGAACCCCGAGTATTTATATACAATGGCAGAGAAAAAAGATGCCTCAAGATTTCCTATTTGTCATAACATGTATCAAATAAGCAATAGAGGAGGAAAACTTTCTTTAATTCTTTACCAGCGAAGTTGCGATTTGTTCCTAGGCGTTCCTTTTAATATTGCAAGCTATGCCCTTTTAACTGTTATTCTTGCTAAGATATTAAAGCTTGAACCGGGTGAGTTTATTCACATGTATGGAGATGTGCATATTTATGAAAATCATGTTAAGCAATTTAAAGAACAATTAAAAAGAAAGCCAAGGCCTTTCCCAAAAATTAAAATAAAAGGTAAATTAAATTCAATTGAGGATTTTACACCGGATAAGGTTATTTTAGAGGGGTATGATCCTTACCCAACAATAAAAGGGGAATTAACTGTTGCCGGTGGGTATTTTGAAGAAAAAAAGAAATGAAAATTTCAATAATCGTTGCCATTGATGAAAAAAGGGGAATCGGAAAAGATAATAAAATTCCATGGTATATTTCAAAAGATTTCAAAAGATTTAAGAAAATCACCATTAATCATCCTGTTGTAATGGGAAGAAAAACTTTTGAATCAATCGGAAAACCACTTGTTGATAGAACAAATATCGTAATTAGTAGAAATCTAGATTATAAAAAAAATGGAATAGAAATAGCAGATTCACTTGAAAATGCCCTTGCTATTGCTAAAAAATCTCCAGGAAACAGTGAGGTCTTTATTATTGGCGGAGAGCAAATCTTTAAACAGACAATAGGTCTTGCGGATAAACTTTATATAACAAAAATAAAAGGAGATTATAATGCCGATACTTTCTTTCCTCCATTTTCAGCTTTTAAGAGAGTAGTTTTTGAAAAAAAAGCAAAAGAGGGAAGTTTTGAATACACATTTTTAGAGCTTGAGAAATAGATTTTATTTGTTAAAAATAGCTTGTAATGTGTCTACGTTTCGTCTATAATGTGTCTACATGTTTAAACCAAAATATAAGATTACCAATCAACTACTGGAAAACATTAAAAAGGTAAACAATCTCGTAAATGAGCTAAATAACAAAAGACTTCCCAGTGTTGTTTTAGTTGAGTTCGAAAAGACGGCATTAGCAGTTTCTGTATATGCTTCCACCAGTATTGAGGGTAATCCGCTTCCTTTAACTGAAGTTAAAAAGATTCTTAAATCAAAACCCGCGTATGTTAGAGACAGCGAAAAAGAAGTATTAAATTATAATAAAGCCCTAGTTGATTTAAGTAAAAAAATTAATCAAAAAAAAACAAAATTAACACTAGGGTTAATATTAATAATTCAAAAAACAGTTGTTGAAGAATTATTACCAAAATATGAATTGGGAAAACTCAGGCAAAGACCGGTGGTAGTTAACGATCCAAGAACCGGGCAAATTATTTATCTTCCTCCAGATGTTAAAGATGTTAAGTTTTTGCTTAATGATTTAATAGTATTTGTTTCTAAAAACAAAGAGAAAATAGACCCTTTAATTTTAGCCGGAATATTTCATAAGCAAATGGTTATTATCCATCCTTTTATGGATGGTAATGGTAGAGTAACTCGTTTAATAACAAAAATGCTTTTAGCACAAATGGGGCTAAATACTTTTAATCTTTTTAGTTTTGAAAATTATTACAATAAAAACGTTACAAAATATTTTCAAAATGTTGGAGAGATTGGTAATTACTACGAGCTTGTAGACAAAATTGATTTTACATTGTGGCTTGAATACTTTACGGAAGGAATAATTGATGAATTACTTAGAATTAAAAAGCAGTTAACAGAAACAAAAATAACCCCTGAGTTTAAATTTAATCCTTATTATGAAGCAATATTAAAGTTTATTCAAAAAGAGGGTTTGATTACAGATAGAGATTATAAGGCAATTACTAAAAGAGCAAGGTCAACCAGAGCTAAGGATTTTCAGAAATTAATTAACCTTGGCTTAATTGAAAGAAAAGGGAGAAGTAAGGCAACCTATTATATTTTAAAAGAAAAAGAATAATTTTTTAAGCTATTGCAAAAAAAATTATTGATGATTAAAATAAGCCAATGCTAAAACAAAAAGATCCACAAATTTACAAATTAATAAAAAAAGAAGAAAAAAGGCAAAAAGAAGTCCTAGAAATGATAGCTTCTGAAAATTATGCCTCAAAAGAAGTCATAGAAGCCCTGGGTACAGTTCTTAATAATAAATATTCTGAAGGATATCCTAAGGCAAGGTATTATCAGGGAAATAATGTAATTGATGAAATAGAGATATTAGCTGAAGAAAGAGCTAAAAAGCTGTTTAAAGTACCTTATGTTAATGTACAGCCATACTCTGGTTCTCCTGCTAATACTGCTGTGTATTTTGCGCTTTTAAACCCACTTATTGATAAAATAATGGGATTATCATTGGCATTTGGAGGGCATTTAACGCATGGAGCAACAGTATCTTTATCTGGGAGATATTTTAAGTCTGTTTCATACACACTTGGAAAAAACGGTAAACTTGATTATGACCAAATAGAAAAATTAGCTATAAAAGAAAAACCCAAAATTCTAGTTTGTGGAACAACAGCATATCCAAGAAAAATTGACTTTAAAAAATTTTCAGAAATTGCAAAAAAGATAGGTGCTTATCTTTTAGCAGACATATCTCATATTACAGGGCTTATAATAGGAGGAGTTCATAAAAGTCCTGTTTTATACGCTGATATTATTACTTCAACTACTCATAAAACTCTTCGTGGACCAAGAGGAGCAATAATTATGGTTACTCAAAAAGGCCTTAAAAAGGATCCAAATTTATCAAAAAAAATTGATAAAGCAGTTTTCCCGGGTCTTCAGGGGGGTCCGCATGATAATCAAACAGCAGCGATTGCAGTTGCTTTAAAAGAAGCATCAACACCTCAGTTTAAAAAATACGTAAAGCAAATCGTTAAAAATGCTGATAAATTAGCAGGTGAGCTTAAAAAACATGGATTTGACCTTATCAGTGGTGGAACTGATAATCATTTATTGCTAATAGATTTAACAAAAAAAGAGGTAAATGGGACAATTGCTGCCTTAGCTTTAGAAACCGCCGGGATTGTGTTAAATAAAAATGCAGTGCCAAACGATTTAATGCCTCCGTTTTTTCCATCAGGCATAAGACTTGGGACGCCGGCAATTACAACACGTGGAATGAAAGAAAAAGAAATGGTAAAAATAGCTAAATTTATAAACGAGGTAATCAATATTTGTCCAAAACCAAAATTACCAAACGACAAAAAAGAAAGAGCAGTGCTTTGGAAAAAAGTAAAAGAAGAAATTAAAAAAGATAAAAGATTATTAAAAATCGCAAAAGAAGTAAAGCTAATGTGTTTAAAATTTCCCCTTCCATAGGTTTTTATGAAAATTTTACTTATCACCGGTGGTTTATCTTCCGAAAGAAAAATTTCCTTAATGTCCTCAAAAAATGTTAAAGAAGCATTAATGGAAAATGGACATAAGGTTAAGCTTTACGATCTTAAAAATGGATATTTAAAAATTAAAAAAATTGTTAAAGATTTTGATGTAATTTTTCCCATTTTACACGGTGAAGAAGGAGAGGGGGGAAAACTTCATAAGTACTTAAGAACACTTAAAAAACCAATTGTTGGTACATCAAATTATCAGAGTCTTAAAAGGGCATGGTTTAAAATATCATTTAAAAAATTTTGCGATAAGAAAAAAATTTTAACACCTAGATGGAAAATTATTAAAAACAAAAAAGATATATTAAACTTTGATTTTCCTTGTGTTTTAAAAGTCTCAAGCGGTGGTTCATCAAAAGAAGTTTTTATTTTAAAATCTAAAAAAAATTTAAAAAATATCCCTTCTAAATTTAACAATAGTTTTTTTGTTGAAAAATATATCCAAGGAAAAGAAATAACAGTTGGTATTTTGAATAATAAAGCGCTTCCCATAATTAAAATAATTCCTCCAAAAGGGGAGTGGTTTTCTTATAAAAATAAATATACAAGTAGAACAAAAGAAATAATTAACCCTAAAGATATAAATATTTTAATTAAAAAAAAGCTGCAAAAAACCGCTTTAAGTATTCATAAGAATTTCAACTTAGGCTCTTATTCAAGAATCGATTTTATTTTAGATAATAATAATTTTTTTGTATTAGAGGTCAATACAATACCAGGTCTTACTAGAGAAAGCTTGCTTCCTAAAATGGTAAAAGCAGTCGGTTTAGATTTTAAAGAATTTATTAATCTTTTAATAAAATTAGCAATAAAGGATTTTAATGCTTAAGTTCTTTTCTTATAATTTCAATAGATTTTTTAATTTCTTCATAGTTATAATTTCTTAAAGCGACCATTTTGGGATAATACATTTCCAAAGTAATAAGACCGTTGTAGTTATTTTTTTTTAAAGCATTTAAAAAAGTTAGATAATTCATGTCTCCTAAATGAAGTGGAAGATGAGCCTTGTCTTTTGTAAAATTACTCAAGTGAATATTTTTAGTAAAAGGTAAGATTTTTTTTAGCCAGTATCTTTCTCCTAAATTTATATCTTCTAAATGAGTAGTGTCTAAACAAACTCCAAAGTTATATCTTTTTGCGGTTTCTAGTAAGTTTAGAGGATTTTGTGAATCTTTTCCTCCAGGAAAAAACTTATCAATAAGAGGGGCTTGTTTATTTACCGGAAGATTTTCTAAAAGCATTTTTAGACTATGTCTTTTTTGAATACTTGCTAGTTTTATGAAATACTTTTTCATTCTTTTATGTTCAAAGTTTATTATTGGTAGGGGATGAATAACAATATTTTTAATATTAAGTTTTATTGCTAAATTAATAAAGCTATAATCAGGGATTCCAAGCCCTGTCCATAAAGGTTGATGAATAGAGAGTATGGGAAGATTATGTTTTTTTGAAAGCTTTATTACGTTTTTAAATGGTTTTCTTGATTTTAAACCATGAACCAATTCTATCCCATCAGCCCCTGTTTTTTTAATTTGAGAAAAAGAATAATCAAGAGTTCTAAAAATCGGAAAATCAGTAACAGAAACAGCGATTTTAATTTGATTATCCTTATTACTCATATATTATAGGATGCATTATTTTGCAGGACAGATCTCTTTTGCAATTTGATTTAAAATTTCAGTTATTTGTTCGTTTCCTGGAGCATAATAACTATCGCTTTCGGAAGATGCTGATTTTTTCATAAAATCTATAATTTCTCTACTGCCATAGGCAATTGTAAAAATTCTTACATTCATTGCTTTTATTTCGTTTATAATATCTGTTGGATCACCTCCGGTGTTCCACATACCATCAGATAATAGAATTAAAGAAAATGAGTAATCTTTGTGATTTGGCATTGTTTTTGCTAATTCATTTTTTGCAATTTCTAAACCAGCTTTCATTGGAGTTCCACCCTTTGGTTTTAGTGAGTCAATTTTTTCATTAATATTATTTCTTCTTTCTCCTAGTTTATCTATTTCGAATTCAAGTTGTGCGTCTCCGCCAAAAGTTTGCATTCCAACTAAGCTTTCATCGCTCATGGTAGCAATAAACGTTTTAGTTCCTTGTTTAAGAATTTGTATTTTATTGCCTACCATACTACCGGATCTGTCTAAAACAAAGTTAATAGCAGTTGTTTTAAAACATTCTAATATTTCTTTGTTGAATTCAATTTTTTTAAGTTGTAGCGATTGCTTACCGTCTGTTTTATCTATTTCTATAATAGGTGTATAGATCTCATTTTCAGGATTTTGATATTCATTTTTTTGAACATCAAAACCACCAATCAGCACAAAACCAATTGCTCCTGCAACAAAAAGCATTGCTATTACAAAACTTGAAAGTGATCCAATGGCTCCTTTTTCATTCATGGTTAGATATTCTAATGCATTGTTACTCTACTTCTTTACAAATACTATTAACTATTTTTTCTAAGATTTCTTTAACTTCATTACTACTTGGAGCTTTATAATAGTCCTCAGGAGAAGAGGCAACCCTTTGCATCATTGCCTGAAGCTGCTCGTTTAAGCCTTGATCGCCACTATCGGTATATGCAAGGGTAATTATTCTTATTCCGTTTTCTTTAATTCTTTTTGCAACTTCTGTTGGGTCTTGTTTTGTTGCAAAACATCTAGATTGTCCACACGTTCTGCTTTCCTCATCTGTTTCTGGTACACCGTCTGATATAAAAATTAATACAAAATTATAACCTGGATACTTATTTTTAGCTCCATATAAAATAGACTCGGTTTGCAAGAATGCATCTTTGCTGTGTGTCCAGCCGTCAGCTTGTATACTGCAAATTTTTGCTCTTAAGTCTGATTTTACATCTTTAACATAGGTTGGATTAACAACATTGATCCAAGTATTAGGGGGATAACTGTATGTTTGTAATCCAAAAATATTTTCATCGGATAACTTATTTTTAAAAGCAAGAAGACCATTTTTTAATTGAGCAAGCTTAGTTCCTCTCATTGAGCCGGAACGATCCACTAGAAAATTAACAGCAGTAGTAGAAGAACAGCTCTTAAGCTTTATTAAATCCAGCTGCAATCCTCGCTCAGCACTAGGTGTAGAGGTTAAGTTTGAAGGGGTATAAAATTGGGTATCGGAATATTGAGTGGGCTTAAAATCCTCAGGCATTAAACCGCCGACAAGAAAAAAGCTTAAAACAATAGCTACACCAAGTATTGCCAGTATGAACAAATCCAGTTTTACAATTCTTGCTTTTTTTGTACTATTAATTAGTTGCATCTTTTATTGTTGCTCCCATTTCAGCCTCTGTGCTAATCATGGGTAATTCATCACTTTGAATACTGCTTGTATATCCATCGCATGTTTCTGCTTCTGTTTCAGGAACAGTTGTTGATGGTACGTTAAACTTAACACCTTTAATTTGTAAACTATCATCACTTGTATTATCTGAATATGGCAGCATTGAGCCTTGTTGATCATCAATAGTAGTTGTTTTTGTCATTGGAAGTAAAAGTCCCGAAAAGGAGATGCCAAGAATAAAAACGGCAAATAGAATAATCCAATCAAGACTGGGAAGTATGTTTTTGTCTTCTTCCTGAAGCATACTATATATTGTATGCTGTTTTTAAATAACTAGTCAAATATTGACAAAGAAAATTTATTTATCTATTCTAAACCTAGTGAGAAAAAAAATACTAAACCTTAGTTTCAATAAAATAATTTTTATTGTTATTATTTTAGCCATTATTATTAGTATTTGGTATTTAGCAATTACTTTATTTTCAAAAGATTCAAAATTCTCAAAAAATGAAGAAATAATAGGAGATTATAAAACTGTTGAAAAACCATATACAATTGCTTATCAGGGAGATAAAAATGATACATCCGGAAGAACCATTCTTGCCAATGGCCAAAGAGTAGAAGGCTTGTTAGAGGATAAGTTTTATTGGAGTTGGGAACACAATACAGAACTTAATCTAATTGGCTATACGCAAGCAATCGGAGTATTTAGGCAATGGGAAGCTATTAAAGATTCAAAGGATCTTTATCTAAAACTTGTTAATCCGGATGCAAAAACAAAAGATAAAATTGAATTTCATGTAAGGGTTATTCTTGATCGTAAAGAAGGTTCGGAATTTATCCCTACGAAATTAAGTGTACAAAATCTTGATTATGGGTATAGTAATAATTCTGTTTCTCCTACTGTACCGCTTGGTTATATTGCAAACTTATCTCAACAAGAAATAAATACGTTAATAAAGCCGGGGGACGTAATAACTGTTTACCCTGTATTTCTAGACATAGAAACAGCTAAAAAGCAAAGGACCTTAAATCAAAAAGATGAAAATGGATATTTTGTAGCAAAAAAAATTTTAATTAGACGTTTCGGTGGAAAAGAAACAATCCTTAAAGAATTAGAGTAAAACAAAACTTCTTAAGCTTGTCTTTGACAACTAACGATTCTTATTATATACTATCGGTCTATGAATTCTGAAAACAAACAGGCTTATTGTTTTTCTGGGTTTAAAAACGAGCCCGATGTATTTTTAGAAAGTGACATATTGAAGCTCACAAAGTTATTTAGAGAGCTTAGTAATAAACGTCGTTTATCAAGAAAAATAACTCGAAGAAGAGGTGTTGCGGGTATAATTCCTTTGTCTTTTGCTGGAACCGTTCTTTCAGGTGCAGTGTTTTCTGATTCTAAAACATTAGCAGTCTTGGCTTTAGTATCAGCAGTGGGAGGAGTAACGGGAATTGCAGGTGCGATAGATAGTTACAAAAAAGTAAATATACTTAAGCAAAAAGAAAACAGTTGTTATAAAAAAATAAGAACATTAAGAAATATTCGTAATTCTCAAGGTTATTCTATAAAAATAATAAACGAAGAATAATAAATCTTTAGATAAATATAATAATTTATATAGTTATTATTTATACTTTTATAAGTAGATTACTTGACAAAGCAATGGTTGATAATTATACTCCAAGATAGAAGGTCTAATAATATGTCAGGAGAGATAGGACAGCACGAAACAATAGTAGATCAAAAACAAACAGGAGTAGAAAACGAACCTCATGTAGACGTAAAACCGGGGTTTCTTTCAAGGATAATTGGGGGTAAAGGACGAAGGGCAAAAATAGGAAGAGGAGTAGTAGTAGGAGCATTAACAGCAGCAGCAGCTGCTACTGGAATTGTAGGGGCTACAAAAAAATCAGAATACATTAATCCAGATCAACCACCAACAAGAACTAATTATACTCAACCTATTGAACAACAACAAGAAGATCCTCCTCTTCAAGCGCATACTCCAACAGGAACTACGCAACATGAGTAAACCTAGCTTTTCTTGACTATCCTATAATAGTTTGATAATCTATATTTGAGGTTATTGTATATGTCAAAAGAAGATAAGATTTTTCATACTAGAACTACGAGTGGAAAAAATTTAAATTCTTCAATATCAGAGTTAAGAGGGGGAGTTTTAGCACCTAGAATGCCAGAACTTAGAAACCCTAAATCGAAAAATGAACATCAAAATGTCAGTAAAAGAAAAAGGCCAATTACACGTAGGCAAAGAATTATTAGGTTTACAGGGGTAGCATTGGGAGCAGTAGCGATTACTTTGGGGACAATTTATGGATCTGATGTGCTTAATAATCAAGGAGGGGGGGATAGTTCAAGTGAAACAACAATTACTGGAACAACTTTACCATCATCTGAAAATAGCATAACTTTTCAATCTCTTATCTCCAAAGACAAAACCATAGAAGATGTTAGGGTTGCAATAACACCGGAGGGTAGAGAGATAACAGAGCCTATTAATGTTTCCGACAAACTTCAAAAAGAATTTCAAAAAATCCAACCAGGAGAGAAAATCCTTTTTATAGGAGAGCATAATCGAGCAGAAGACAAAGATAGTTTAACGGGAAACGAATTAAACAATAGCGTCGTAACAGTTGGTGGTTTTAAGAGCAAAGATGAATCAGAAATTAAATTCTTGAAATTTGGTGGAGGAACAGTTGGCATAAAGCAAGTAGTAAAAAGAGAAAGCGGTCAAGAAGATGAGGTAACAGTTTTTCCGCAAATTGTTATGCAATTTAAGGATATTGTTCTTATTCCAGGATCGAAAGATTTTTATATTCATGGCATAAACCCAATTAATAGTAATGCTGATGTCTACGTGAGAATGGTAAGAGATATAAACAGTAAATTTTCTAAAACAATATTGCAATGTTTTGATTTAAATAATCCGGATGGATTTGATTATGATTTTATCAATGACGTAAATGTAAAAGAGAAACATTTACTAGTAAATGTTTTACCAGAAAAATTTTTTCTAGAAGGGGATACGATTAAAATTTTTACAGCTGGTAGAATTAATGAAAACGGAAAACTTACCTTTGAAGTAGATGAAAACAATAAGCAAACAGGTGGAATTGTAGCAAATATTAGACTTGCAGGTGCAGATAAGATAAATGATTTATTTAAAACAACTGTAAGTCAATAAGTAGGGCTTAATTTTAACCTCGATCTATCAATTTACAATTAATAATTTATCATTGACAAACTTCGTTAAACATTCTAATCTAAAAATATGTCCGAAGACATAAATCAAAGTGTTAATGAGAATCCTCTTAAAAAAGCAGAGTTTGGATTGGGGGGGATAATTCTTGGTTTATTATTTGTAGCAGTAGTCTTATTAATGTTTAATTATCTAAATTTAATTAGTTTACCATTTAGTTTTTTAAAGCAAACAAAAACAGTACAAGACGTAATAACTACAACTAAATCATCTGAAAATAGCATAACTTTTCAATCTCTTATCTCCAAAGACAAAACCATAGAAGATGTTAGGGTTGCAATAACACCGGAGGGTAGAGAGATAACAGAGCCTATTAATGTTTCCGACAAACTTCAAAAAGAATTTCAAAAAATTCATCCGGGAGAGAAAATCCTCTATCTTGGGAAAGATAATAAGGGTCCAAAAGATAGTTTGATAGATAACGAATTAAACGATAGTATTGTTACAGTTGGTGGATTAAAAAGCGAAAATGAATCAGAAATTAAATTTATTCAATATGGTGGAACACTTCTTGTAGAACAAAGCCCAAAGGATGAAAAGGGAAAACAAGAGGTAATAACAGTTTTTCCGCAAATTGTTATGAAATTTAAGGATATTGTTCTTATTCCAGGATCGAAAGATTTTTATGTTCATGGTATAGATCCGATCAATAATAACGCTGATATTTATGTAAGAATAGTGAGAGATGCAGATGGTAAATTTGAGCAGACTGTTCTTCAGTGCTTTGATTTAAATAATATTGATGGAATTAATTACAATATTCTTGATGAAAATAAAGATAAGCATCTAGCATCAGGAATTGCACCAGAAAAGTTTTTCCCCCCAGGAGATACAATAGAGTTTTTTACGGCAACTAAGCTTAGTGATGTTGGCGATGTAAAAAAAGTAACTTTTGTTGTTGATGAAAATAAAAAACAAACGGCAAGGCTTGGCGGGATAATAAGACGTGCAGGAGTAGATGAGATAAATAGTCTGTTCAGATAAAAGAAATAATTAATATGATATATAGAAGAATGATATTAAAAAAATTTTTTACATTTATGTCTTTTTTTATCTTAATATCATTTTTGTTTTTAATTAATGGAAAACAAATTAGCCATGCTGCAACGACTTGTCCATTTTCATGTTCATATTATTGCGGTGCTGGATGTACGGGATTAGCTTGTGGAAACACATGTCCTGGTACAACATGTGGAACTTCTGTTGATTGTAGCTCTTGTAGTTGTCCCACTACTACTACTAAACCAACTACAACAACAACTAAGGCAAGTTGTGGATGTTGTCAAAGATATGTCGCAGCAACAAATAGTTGCGTAGGTACATGCATAGTGGGACAAGTCTGTTATAACTGTTCCTGTTGTACCCCTGCTACGTTTACATGTGGTTCTACGGTTTGTGGACAGCTTTATAATGGATGTGGTGGTTATGTTAATTGTCCTGCGTGTACTACCACCACAACTAAACCTTATACCCCTACCACCACAACTAAACCTTATACCCCTACTACAACAACTAGTGGAGGATCAATCCCTACAACAACTACGTCCACAACAACTACGTCCACAACAACTACTACTGTTCCATGGGGAGGAGGATGCCCTACTTGTGCAGATTATTATCCTGCTTGTGGAAGTATTGGTACAATGTGTGGGACAATTAATTGTCCTTGTGATACCACCACAACAACAGTTCCTACTACTACAGTGCCATCAACACCTACTACTACAGTGCCATCAACACCTACTACTACAGTGCCAAGTGGTTCACAATGGTATAACTGTAATGGTGGTAGATGCTGGGGTCCGCACCCTCCGCCAGGCACAGATGAATGCGGGGGAAACGATGGTGCTTGTGAACAACCACCTTCAACAGTACCACCAGAGCCGATTGTTTATGGAATAAAAGGAACAGTATATATGGATTTAGATGGTGACGGTAATTTTGATACTGACGAATCTGGATTTATAGCATCAATTATTCCTGATGAATATATTGTTTGTTTAAGTTATCCTTATGCTTCTGTAAATTGTGAAAATGACGCAGATTGTAGCAGTGGACTTAAATGTGTACCCGGTACTTTTTGTTGTAGAAGTGACATGTCTCGTTGTGATCACGAAAATGATACAGATGGATATGTCAAAATTGATAATTGTACGAGTTGTTCCAGTACTTATTCATGTCAGGAAACCTCTGTTTGCTGTAGACCTGCAATGGAAAAAGTAACAATACGTTTTATAAGTGGAATATATGATGTAACAACTGTAGCAAATGATTATGGAGTTTATACTCGCTCATTAGGAGAAGTGAAACGTCTTTTTAATGTTTCCATAGATTCTCTTCCATCAGGAAGATATATTGTTACCAGTGATAATCCGGTAGAAAATGTTTATTCAAGTTCCAGTTATACAATAGTAAATTTTGGAATTAAAAAAATTCCTGCAAACATGAATATTACCGGTTATGTTTTTAACGATTTTAAAAAAAATGGGGTAAAAGACGGGGATGATACTTGTTACAATGGAACAGTTAGTGTTACCTGTTGTGGCTCTACAAATGAATTCATAGTTAGTGATTGTGAACCACAAACCTGGTGTAACTGTTCTGATTCAAACACGATAGTTACGCTTAGTACAGCTGATGGTTCAACTATTAGGTGGAGCGGAATAGACTCCGACGGAAATCCGATTGGAGGAGAAGAAACAAATAATTCAGCATATATAAGTATTCCGGAGTAATATAAAAAATATCCTATAATATTTGACTTTTATGTTTAGAAGTGTTATAAACACCAAAGCATGAATAAAGAAGAAAGTGTTTCCGGCAAAGAGGGTTTAATGGAAAAATTTCGAACCCGTAAGGCAAAGATTGCGGGAGCTTTAGTTGGAGCCGCAATGACTCTGGACGTAGGCGCATTAGCATTAGGAGTTAAAGATGCAAAAGCTACAGAAAACGTAAAAACAACTTCTATAACAGAGCATATTCAAGAACCAGTAATCGGTGAAGCATGGGCAAGTTTTAATTCTCCATTTGTAGATGTTTTTGAGAATACACCATATTATGAGGCAATTGTTAATCTTTATAATGTCGGCATAATTAATGGATACGAGCCTAAAGGCATTAATAAAGACGTTTTAGAATATAGGCCAAATTCAATAGTTACCAGAGCACAGTTTGCAAAAATACTTGCTAAAACCTATGGTTTGTCAGTAACAGAAGGGGAGACTTCTGGTTTTACAGATGTTGCTAAAAGTGGTTCTGAATCATTATATCCGGATAATTATATTGCTGCAGTTACAGAAAAAGATTTAATGGGAGGAAAAAGCGAAACAGAGTTTAGGCCAAATGACAATGTGACAATAGAGGAGGCAATACTAGATGTTGTTAAGGCTGCGGATTTAAAATATGCCTCTTTACAAGAAGCGCCGGATAATTATGAAGTTGGTTTTAAGGATGGAAAGACTTCTTCAGAGTTAATTAAAAAAGCAGCATTTAATTCACTTCTTAACAATATTGACACAAGTGAGTTATTACTTGATCAAGGTTTAAAAAGAGAAGTAGCGGCTCAGATTTTTTATAATTTTTTAAATTTACACCCTGATAAACCATGGTTATTAATGGAGGAAGACATGAGCTTAATCGAAATAGAACCCTTTATTAAAGATGGGTTTTTAAGTCTTTTTGAAAGTATGGAAGATAAGTTGGGTAAACAAGTTGAAACCATTAAACACATCAATGTCCAAGATCCTTCAGAATTAGTAAGGGAAAATTTTAGGTTTTATTTAGTAAAAACTAGTGATGGCCAAGGTTATTTCGAAACAAATCCGGGAAATTCTGGAATAATGCCTGAATTAGAAAAACTTAATGTAGAGTTTTCAAGTGTTAAGACCGAAGATGGTTATAAAGCTGTTATTAACTTAGGTCAAATACACTCTGGGACTGAAACTTACCCATTGCTTAGTTTTAACTTAGGAGAGGATACAAGTTTCAACGACCATGAAGCAAGAATTCAAGAATTGATTAACGAAATATCAACAAAAGATGATTATAACGAAGCAGAATTAAAACTTACAGATAGCGTATTAAGTCTTTTAAGAAAATCTAATGAGCTCGAAATTTTTAATTATGGAGTTGTTCTTCGATATGATAGATCGAACGTAAAACAAGGTCAAAGCATGGACCACATAATTAATGCTTTGTAAAGAACAAGAAATAATTTAAATTTCTTGACAAAACCTCTTTTCTTTAAGTATGCTAAATATAATGAGTAGGGTATTTAAAGATGGGAATAATGATTCCTTAAAAATAACAAAAAGAATTGGATTTGGTTTTACGGGAATTATCCTTGGATTAATTTTTATATTCATTATACTCCTGGTATTAAATTATTTTAACGCAATCAATATTTTTTCTTATTTTAAAAAAAATCAAGAACTTTTATCGTTTCAAAAACAAACCATAAAAAGCTCTGAGCTTGTTTATCCTAAAGCTCAAAAAGCAGGGTATAAGATATATTTTGAAATAGTGTCAAAAGAAAATCCTAGGGATGAAAGTGGTAGATATATTCTTGCTTCATCAAAAAGGATTGTAAATGGATGGATAGATAAATTTGGATGGCAAGAGGCTGTAGTTTCGGCTATTCCTACAAGGGGAACAGGTGCATTTGTAGGATGGGAGAGCATAGATGATTCAAAGGATCGTTATATAGTTTTTAGAGATGTAATTAACTCCGAGGAATTTAAGGCGAGAGTTATTTATGAAAATCCAATAAGTTATAAGGGCATAGAAGATAAAACCTTACTTAATGTTGATAATCTTGAATATGGTCCCTTAAACAACTCAATAGAACCAATTGAAAAAATAGATTACATTAGTGAAATTAGTGATTTTAATTTAGATAAAATTATAAATAAAGATGATATTATTACAGTATTTGTACCAAGATTTAAAAATAATAATGGTTCAGAATCTGCAAATATTCAGGATGAAAACAATGTTCTAATTGCCCAAAGTGTTGAAATTAGACGATTTGGAGGATTAAAGAGTATAAGTTCAGAATTAAAGTAAAACAAAAATTAATAAATAACATAAAATGAGAAATTTATTGAAGTTAACAGTAATTACAGTAGTGGTGGCAATTGTTTTATTTATTCCTGCTGAAGTGTGGGGATGTACACCAGGCGATTATATTCCAGGGACTGAGTCTACGCAAAGTTGTTCTCCTGATGGGTATTATAGCGGGACACAAACATGTACGTCTGGAGATATGTGTTGTAGTAGTATAGGGGAGTGGTATCAATGTTCAAGTCCAATTTGCGGTCCTTGTATTTCAAGTGGTTTATGTCTTCCTGGTGGAGTTAATCAAGTATGTGCATGTAGTGGTGTAAGTTGTCAATGTAGTTCTGTCTGTGGTCCTGGGTCAATAGGTTGTACTACTAATGATCAATGTCAATTAGCATGTGATTGTACTCCTACGGATGCTGGTTGTAGCGCTTGCGTTGGCGGAGTACGTAGTTGTTGGACTGGTTTACAGTGTGATTGTACGAGCAGTATGTGGACAGAAGAATGTGATAGTGGAACTATACCTACAACATCAGATACTACAACAACAAGTACCACAGCGCCGCCAAGCTGTATTGCTGATGGTGGGTTTTGTTTTATAGATAGTCAGTGTTGTTCTGGAGACTGTAATTTATGGATTTGTGCTGCTTCAACTACCACAACTTCTTCAACTACCACAACTTCTTCAACTACCACAACTTCTTCAACTACAACTACAACTCTTTCTCCTTATGATTATAATTTTACAATAAATTTTGGGGTTGCCAGATCTTCCGGTCCTTGGATTCAAACAACCGGAGCAGATTTAAGAATTGAAGGGGGAGACGGTATTGGTGGTTATGATTATATTATCCCTGATCCATTAACTACAACCTGCGGAACAAATCCTGACTATGCTACTTATGCCTCGCTTAAAGGAGAGGGTGGCTATCCGGGAATAATTTTTGTTGGAACTTCAGCCTATTCTTTTTGCCAAGAGGGATCATGCCAAGAAAGAGCATCTGAGAGACAATGGGTAGTAGGAGGAATGGATTATCCGCAAACTTATGCACCAATTGACTCAGGTGGTAGATTAAAAACTTCATATAGTTTTGTTAGCTCAAAAGTTATACAAGCTGGTATAACACCAATAGAAATAACCGAGCTTACAGTTGCTCTTACAAACGGAATATACCGTGTAACAGGAAACCTAGATACCCCAGCTAGTGGATATACATTTGAAGATAATAAAGATTATATGTTTTTAATTGATGGTAATTTAAACATTAACGGTGATGTTATAGTACCAATAGGCTCAACAGCTACATTTATTGTTAAAGGAGATATAGTGGTAGATCAAGGAGTTGGAGTAGCTGACTATACATTAACAGATGGTAGCATAGAGGGGCTTTACTCAACAGATAACAGTTTTATACTTAACGGTACAGGAGAGTGTGCAACAGAGAAAAGATTAAATATGGAAGGAAGTTTGGTAATTAACGCTGCTCTTTTTGGAGGTACTTTTCAAAACAACAGAGACTTATGCGAGGGAAATACGATGTGTCCTGTATTCTCAATCATGGAAAGACCAGACTTTATCCTAAACGCACCGGAGCTTATTAAATACACAAGCTATATCTGGCAAGAGATCGCACCATAGGGACTTGACAAAAAGTATAACTTTTTGTCAAGTTGTAGTTGCATATTTTTTATCAATTTAAGAGAAGTGTTGATCGAGAAATTGTAAAGTCACGAAAACTTTATTTTTGTGACACAGGTCTTGTTAATATACTTGCTGAAGTATCAAGTGGAGCGCAATTTGAAAATACCCTTTTTTATCAAATCTTTAAACTTGGGCAAATTCAATATTATGCTCTTAAAACAGGACAGGAAATTGACTTTATTCTTGGTAAAAATTTGGCTATTGAGGCAAAGGAGACCCCAACGGAAACAGATTTAAATTATTTAAAAAGAATAGCTTTTAAGGCTAAAGTTTCTAGCGTAAAAATTATTGGTAGACATCAATCTCCGAAATTCACAAATTATACTTGGGCTGGTCCTATAACTTAGAAACTATCTGTATCTGGTTTAATCATGGGGTATTCTGCAAATTCTTCATGTTCAGCTTTATGCTTATTAAAATAAGTGGCTTCTTCTTTAGTTATACCTGTTGATTTTTTATGTTCAAAAATTCTAATCATTTGATTAAAAGGAAGAGTTGATATAAATAGAGCTTGTTCTTGTTTCATTTTAGCCTTAGAAGCTTTGTCTTTTCCATTTCCTGTAAGATTAGTTATTCTTTTATGTCCCTCTCTTTGACCCTTAAGTTTGCATTGGTTTCGTGAGTGATTAGACAGTGGGGTATTATCTAGCCCTCTTCTTTCAACTTCTGCTTTGCTTGACATAATTTATGCCTTTGAATTTATCATCTTAAACTAGTGTAGTCAAGTGTGGTATTTTTTATTCAGTGGTGTTATAACTGCTTTCGTTTTCTATTGCAAATATCGCTCCTGTTGCAGATTTTAGAACTGAGTTATCTTGTCCCTCTGCAGTTGCCATTGTTTTTGGCAAGAAAGTTATTTTTGTGTTTCCATCATAACCATTTACCTTAGAAAAAACCATTTTTGCAACAATGTCGGAGCCCTTTACACTTTTCCTACCAGGACTCATGCCAAGTGCGTAAGATATTGTGCCGTTTTCTGCGTCTATCTTTTTAGTTAATTGGGCCCAATCTTTAAAATTTTCAGTAGGATATATGTCTATGTCAGTTATTGCTAGGGGATCGTATTGTATTTCAAATTGTACAGCAGTTATGTTGTTTTCTCCTGTTCTCATACTTAAGTCCAGGGTATACACAGATACTGCAGATTTAGATGATATTGGGTCTAAAACAGGAACAGAAGATAATTCAAAATGGGTTTGAGCATAAGATAGTTCATTTGTTGTAGTAGGTGTTGTAACTGTTTTATCTTTTGGACTAAATGCTATAGATAAATAAACAAGAGCAACAGTTATTAAAACTAAGGCAACAATTAAAATTATAGTTTTTTTAGGTGGTAGAGCAGATGTTTTTTTCTCAACCTGCGGATTTTCTGGTTGTACCTCAGGTGTTGTTACTTGGTTAGTTGTTGTATTATCATCCATAGGGCAGCTTAATTTGTATCTAATATTTAGTATCTAGTATTTGGTATAAAATGTCAATATGTTTAATTTACTGTTCGTGTTGGTTAACCCATTCTCGCATAAAAAGGTTATAGTCTAGTTCATTTATTACTCCGTTATCTTCTAAATCCGACCAGATTTTATAGTTATTATTTTGATTGCAGGCTCCATTATTATCTGTACTAAAGATAGAACAACTCATTAAGATGTTATAGTCTCTAATATCTAAGGATGTATTTTGGTCTACATTACCGGTTACTTTTCTTATTGTAGGTAATGTGTTTACCGATGGTGGACCATCTGTTGAAGCTATTGTAATTGTTTGAATTGATGGAAATTCCCGTTTTAAATATCCTGAAGATTTAGCTTTTACTACATATCCTCCGCTTGTAAAATTAGTTCCTAGGTCAACAGCTCCTGTGAACTTACCGCTGTTTGTTGAGCCTGGTGTAAAGTTTACCTGGCTGGAATAGGTTGAAGGAGGAGTATTGTTATCGGTTAAGAGTTCAACATTAATATCTCTGTTTGTTTTAAGGGGATTCCAATTTGAACCGCATTGATTATTTTGTCTTTGATCAATTGTACAGTTTATGTCTTCAGGATTTTGATTATCTCCTGTTGAACCTATTCCATCTAAGCCTATTATTAATGATAGGTAGGTATGTCCATCAACAAGTCCGCAAATACCACCGCTTTGTGTACATCCACCTGAATTTACACCACAGGCATTAATTTGTTTACAGCCGTTTGATTCACAAATAAAATGAGGATTAATTTCTCCATTAGGGCAATTAGCTGGTGCAGTTGTTGTAGTAGAGCTGTTATTGGTTGTTGTAGTTGTGCTTTTAGTCGTAGTAGTTGTTGGATTTGGATTTACGCATTGATTATTAATACATGTTTTTGTAGTATCAACACATTGTTTATCGGTTATTGTACAGGAGTTAGTTACAGTTTTATCTGTGCATTTATCACTTAATTGTCCGTTTAATAATATATGCGTTAAATTACATGTTCGTGTGCTTGAAAAAGTTCCACACTTATCATCTCCACCAACATAACACTGACTACAATCTCCATACTTATCACCATTTGATGCGACAGTACAAGTAGGATAAGGAGGGTAATAAGGA
>CAYWVK010000006.1:0-26133 GCA_964461865.1 uncultured Gammaproteobacteria bacterium | reverse complement strand
AGAGCAATTCCCTCTTAAGGAATAGGTTCGGGGTTCGATCCCCCGGCGGCTCACAAAATGGTTGCATAAATATTTTTAGGTTAGTAATATATAAATATGCAAAAAATAAAATTAATTCCGCTAAAAATGAATCATTACAAGAAAAAAATCATAATACTTAGCGTAATAGTAGCTTTTTTATTAATTACTTCTTTTCAAGTAATACCGTCTATATTTAGTATTGGAGAAACTTATGCGCAATTAAATTTAGCTAACGACGAAGATATTAGTTATAAAAATTTAGCTTATGAAATAATGAAATGTGAAAATATCTCAGATAGGGAAAAAAAGAGATTTCTAAAAAATCATAAAGAGATGAGTTTTAATAATTTGTATGTTTTATACTTAAAAAGTAAATGTCAATTTTAAGAAAAATAATTTTATCAATTCTCTTTCTTTTCTTTGTTGCTCCTTCTTTATGCTTAGCAGCACCGAGTACAGATAATGATAATGGTATCTATACGGATGACTTTGCTAATACAACCGGTATATCATCAAGTAGTAATGCAGGAGTAAATTCAGGAGTTATCCAGCTTAAAAATGCAGGCGGAGCATATGTTGCTCCTTATCAAACATCCGGTTATGTAATTACAAGCGTTTTAAGGCCTTTATCGATTTCCGAATGGAAAAGCGCAACAATTTCAGCCACTATTCCCGAAGGAACATCAATTAAAGTACAGATTGTGGATGACGGAGGGAGTGTTTATGACGATATATATTTAGAAAACAATTCAATAGGTGTAAATTTTCCTATTGATTTAAGCTTAGTTCCTCCACTTGCCTGTGCGAATTTTGATTCATGTAGCAAACCTCCCGGAATTATGTTAAAAATTTTACTAGTTACAAATAATTCTTCCATTACTCCAACAATTGATTTTGTAACCATTACTTGGTTAACAAAGCAAGGTGATTTGTCAACGCAAGTTTTGTCTACCGGTGCATGGCCTATGGACTTTGGTAATAGGCAATTAACTAATCAATCTCAATACTACAACGAAAAAATCTATCCTGCATTTAAATGGGTCTCAACTTTAGCTAATTCATATTCTGCTATTGATAAGCTTTATGTATTAAGTGATAAGCTTTTTGGGTCTTCTACATTGGAAGAATTTTTTGCATTAGATAAAGATAATGGAGAGCTTATTTGGAGTATTCCTGGATTAAATAAAGGTAGGGGTGTGATAACCAGTAATGGAACCTATTTTTCTACAGAAATGTACTATGACTACTCAAAAGCAATTGACACAAATAATGGGGTTTTAAAATGGGGATATAATTTTTACGGAGGACACGGCAACAGCATGTTTAATATAGGTAACGATGAAACTCTTTATACTTTTAGATCTGAAAGTTCAAACGTCATTTATAAGCTTTGGGCGATAAATCAAGACGGAAGTGTTGAATGGACTAAACTATTTGATAATCTTCATGGTTCTGGGGATACAAGTGTTTACATACAGACTTCACCAATAGCACAAGATGGCACATTGTATATGGGCTATTATACGTTAAACGATACAACTAACACTGGTAACGGAAAATTATTATCGATAAATCCGGAAAATGGAGAAACTAATTGGATATATCCATCAGGAGATATAGCCAGAGGTCCCTTAGTTGATGCTAACGGAACTATATATATAGAAACAGCAAGTCTAGGCTGTTTTAGTTTTTTGCCTATGTGTGAAAATAAGCTTTTAGCAATTAATCCTAATGGTACTTTAAAATGGGAAAAAAGTTTTGGAGCAAATACCTATAACGATTCTATGACAGATATGGTAAATGGAGGTACTGGTATGATACTTAAAGGTAATAACTCATTATTGCTAACAAGGATACTAGAAATAGATTTGTTAAATCTTGATTTATGTCGTATTCCTACTAAATTATATGAAATTAATATAAATGACGGATCAACGGTTAAAGTGTCTGATGAATTTTACAGTTTTCCTTATTTTGATGTAACCAGCCATGGTAACGATGGAATTCTTTATTCATATGATTCTAGCATTAATAGTCAGCCAAACATACCTAATGTATCTAATTTAGTATATAGAGATAAGGACTTTAATATTAAATGGAAATTATCAACCTTATATGACTATGAATTAGAGGATCGTTTGTTTTCATTTTTTAGTAGAATCGATGAAAGAGGGTGGATTTATTCCGGATATTATCATTCCTATAAGGATGGTGAAGGTGATGAAATTGAGGATCAAATATATTCTAACCTCTTTGCCCTTGCTCCATGGACATTAACATCCTCTCTTAATGCCTCATTTTTCCAACCGGGAAATATAATGACCTTTACTGTTTCATCTTCCATGCTTTCTTCAAATCCTCTTTTTGGCGGAGATAACCAGGTGCAAATTGTAATGGATAACGGAGATAAAGTGCCCTTAACCTATTCATCAACTAACGGAAGCGGAAACAGTATCTGGACAGGAGCATATGCGTTACCATCTACCACAAGTCATGGTACGCATACATATACAGTTGAAGCACAACAGCCTAATTTACAAACAGATATTACTACTCATTTTGCCTCAGCTTCTGCTGAAACTAATAATACAGGTATTACAACAACAGGAAGTTTTACCGTTGGCACTGCTGATGTTCCAAGACCGGAGATCCCCTCAAATGCACCACATAAATCATCCTCTACCCCTCCTCAAAACCAAGTTGTTGGAAATTCAGGTGGAGATATCACTTTTAACCAGGAAGATCAAGGAATGCAATGGCAGATTAAAGTAGTCCTTGGTCCAAGTACATCATTACCTTCTCAAACACATGTTTGGCTTGATAAAAGAACAGAAGCTGATATCTTAGCCGGAAATTCAGTTGTAGGTAAATCTGTATCTATTCCGAAATCAATAATTAATTCCGCTGTTACCAAGATTTATGAGTTTGATCCATCAAACTACCAAACAGGATTAAAAATTAACACACTTCCTTCTCCTGTTCAAATATATCTACCACTTACCAAAAGCCTTGATTCAACAAATGGCATGTCTGTTTTAAGATATGATCCAAATAAAAAGACTTGGGTTAGATTAAATACTTCAATTGTTTTAACTAATGATAAAAAATATGCTGTATTTGTTACTAATCAATCAGGACTATATATTCTTTCATCAAGTGGAGGGACATATCAGTTTAGCTCAACAAATACCAATGCCGGTAAACCAAATGCAATTACACCTAAAGCCGTTAAAGGAGTAACTACTGTACAAACTACAACTACCACTACTAAGCCTAAACTAACTCCTAAAAATACAAGGTGTTTTCTTTGGTGGTGTTTTTAAGCTCCTAGGTTAAAACATGTTCTGTGGTGCTTGCATGTATCGTATTTCTTAATCATATCTCGATGATATTTTGTTCCATACCCCTTATTGTTTAAAAAATTATACATAGGGTATTTTTTATGAAGATTAATCATAATATTGTCTCTGTAAACTTTAGCAATGATAGAGGCTGCAGCAATAGTGGTAGATATAGAATCTCCATGAATTATTGGTTTTTGGATTAATTTATCTAATTTTTTTATATAAAAAGCATCTATTAAAATATAATCAGGTTTATTATTTAAATTTTTTACTGCATTATAAAAAGCTTTTTGGTTTGCCTTTATAATTCCGTGTTTGTTTATAAAATTAACACTTGTACTACCTATTCCGATAGATAATGCATTTTTTTTAATTTCTTTTGCAATTTTTATTCTTTTCTTCTCTAAAAGTAGTTTTGAATCATTTATTTCAAGCTGTTTACTAAAAAAAGGCGGAAAAATAACTGCAGCGGCAACTAAAGGACCTGCAAACGCCCCTCTTCCTACTTCATCTACGCCAACTACATATTTTATTCCTTTTTTCCAAAGTATTTTCTCTTCTTTAAAAGAGGGTTTAATAGAATTTTTCTTACCCATTTGTTTTTTTCTAAGAATAATAAAGCTTTATTTCTTTTTTAGTTTATTAAATTCAGCAGCCATAGTGGGGTTTTTGCGTGTTAATTTTTTAACAGTTAGGTCATCCATTTTATTTTCAGCTGCTAATAAATGCTTATCCGATATAGTTAGGGCGTCTCGAACCTTTTCCAGGTCTTTTATGGCTTTATTTATTTGTTCTACTGCATCACTATGTTTTTGGGCAGCATTCTTTATAGAGGTAAGCCAATTAGTTTTCCAATTGTTTACATCATCTTCAAACGTGGTTATGTCTATATTTTGATTTCTTATTGTTGCTAATTCATTTTTTACTGCTAGGGATTTTTCAGCAGCATTTTTGAGTAATGTAATCATTGGTATAAAAAATTGCGGCCTTATTACGTACATCTTAGGATATTTGTATGACACATCAACAATGCCCTGATTATATAAGTCACTGTCTGCCTCTAACAAAGAAACAAGAATAGCATATTCGCAGTTTTTTTCTTTGCGATCTCTATCTAGCTTGGCAAGAAAATCTTCATTTTTCTTTTTTGTTTCTGTCGTATCATTCTCGTTTTTCATTTCAAACATAATTGATATAGATTCTATTCCTTCTGTTGGATCACGAAAAATATAATCACCCTTGTTACCGCTACTAAAATCATTGTCTTTTTCAAAGTATGCATTTGGAAATGCTGTTATTCGAATTTTATTAAATTCATTTTGGCAATGTTGTTCAAGAGATTCTCCAACCATTTTTGTAGAAAGTTTTATTTTCATGTCTTTGAGGCGCTCTATCGCGTCGTCACGATCTTTAATTTTCTCTTCATATTTTTCCTTGGTATTAGCTAGTTCTATCTTTAATCCATCTCGTTCTCTCTCGACATCACTAACAGCCTTAGTAACAGCAATTTCTTTTCTAAGATCGTTTTCACGTTTAATCGATTCAGTCTCTGCTTTAACTTTTTTTTGTAACTCTTCATTAAATTTGTCAAGTTTAATTGATTTGACTACATCTGCTATTGTAGTTTTATCAATATCAAGATCATGGAGTGACTTCAAGTCAATCAAATCGCCCTTATTGGCGTCTTCTTGAAGAATAAGGGTATTTTCATCTTTTATTGATACTTTTATAGTTTTCATAACTTATTGTTAAAATAATACTCTATCAATTAAAATTAAGCAAGGCAAAATTGACAGCGCTATTTTACATCTGCTAGCATAAAATTAACGATGAAAACATTATTAAGAAATACAATTTTAAACGCAGTATCGATATATTTTATATCACTGTTTTTAGAAGGTGTTAAAGTATCTGGAGGATTTTGGACTTTTATAGCAGGAGGACTCGCATTATCTTTATTATTCTTAATAGTCAAACCTATTTTAAACTTTTTCTCTGCCCCGCTTAATTTTTTAACACTTGGCTTTTTTTCAATTTTTACAAATATAATAATATTTTATTTATTAACAGTGTTTGTTGGAGGTATAGCAATTGAGGCCTTTACTTTTAAAGGGATAAGTTTAGCAGGGTTTGTTATTCCTAAGATTTATTTTAATATATTTTTTGCTTTTGTTGTTGTTTCATTTTGCCAATCTTTTTTTGTATCATTTGTTACCTGGTTGTTCAGATACAAAAAATAGCGTTTGAATTAAAAATATAAAAAAGATATAATCTAATTCATGATTCTAAATGCAGTAATAATAGTAATAGCAATAGGATTAATAGCAGTAATTTTGCTTCAGTCTCAAGGTAGCGGATTATCAGGTGCATTTGGCGGCGGCGGAGAGGTTTATAGAAGCAAAAGAAGTGTAGAAAAATTACTTTATTGGATAACAATAATTTTAGCTGTGCTTTTTGCTGTACTATCGATTATCTTACTAATCCCTCAAAGATAAATATGGTAATTTTAAAAAGAAGGCGGTTATATTTCTGGTTAATTAAAGCCTATCTAAAAAAATGGGGAAAAACAATTCTTTTTTCATTTGCACTAGGCTTGCTAGCTTTTTTTATTATAAGAACAAGTTTGCCCTATATTATAAGTAAAATTCCATTTATTCAACATGAAGAAATTGGAATGATAGGTACATATACAATTGATTCTATGCCGTCGGTAGTTTTGGAAAAAGTTTCTGCGGGTTTAACAAAACTTAGTAAAGATGGTACGGTAAGTTCGGGTGTAGCTGAGTCTTGGGAAATAAAAAATAGTGGAAAAACATATGTATTTAAGTTAAAAAAAGAAGTATATTTTTCAGACGGTACGCCTTTAACCTCAGAAGAAATAAATTATAATTTTAGAGACGTTATTTTGGAAAAACCAGATAAATATACGCTTATTTTTAATCTTAAGGAAACATATGCACCCTTTTTAATTACAGTTTCACAGCCTATTTACAAAAAAGATTTCGTGGGTGTTGGTGATTATAAAATAAAAAAATTAAATCTTAATGGAAATTTTGTTCAAAGTTTAATTCTTGAAAATATAGACAACAGAAACATTGTTACTTATCAATTTTATCCTACAGAAGAGGCATTAAAAATGGCATTTATGCTCGGTGAAGTATCAAAAATAATGGGTGTTCAGGATACTAGTTTCAAGGATACAAATTTTTATGAATTTAAAAATTCTACTGTATCAAAAAAAACAGACGAATTTACATTAGTTTCAATTTTTTATAACAATCAGGATAGTTTTTTATCCGATAAAAAATTAAGAAAAGCTTTAGATTATTCATTACCGGACAGTTTTTCTCAGGGAATAAGAAATCATACTCCGTATTATTTAGATATTTGGGTAAATAAAGGAGAGCTAAATAGTAAGCTTCAGGATTTAAAAACAGCAAGAGAATTGCTAGAAGAAGCAAAAGAGGCTGCAAGTCAAAGCGCGACCTTTAAATTAGAGCTA
The DNA here is from genome assembly GCA_964461865.1 of uncultured Gammaproteobacteria bacterium. GTDB lineage: Bacteria > Patescibacteriota > Microgenomatia > Levybacterales > UBA12049 > CAYWVK01. The sequence continues at coordinate 19,266 of CAYWVK010000006.1, read as the reverse complement.
AAAACATTAAGAAAGCATAATAAAATTGCAGAAGAAATAAAAAAAGTGTGGACTAATGAATTAGGCGTAGAAATCAAAATTGAAGTTGTAGATCAAAGACCTGATAATTTCCAGATGTTTCTTGGTGAATATAGTATCCCTAAAGATCCTGATCAATATTCTCTTTGGCATTCAGATCAGCAAAATAATATTACGAAATATAAGAATTTAAGAATAGACAAATTATTAGAAGATGGAAGAAAAATATTAGATATGGAAAAAAGAAGAACTATCTATTTAGATTTTCAAAAATACTTACTTGATGATGTCCCGGCTTCATTTTTGATAAATCCGTATGTTTTTGAAATATTAAGAAAGTAACCTTAATTAAAAGAGGATTTAAGCCTTAGTTTTTTGTGATAACTTATTGCAAACCTATGTGCTTCATCACGTATTTTTCTAAGTAATAATAAAGCACTAGAGTCGTATTTTAATTTTATCTCTAAAAAATTAAAAGTGATTATTACTTCTTCTTTTTTAGCAAGTCCTATTGTTGGTATTTTAATATTTTTTTCACTTAACACATCTAACGCTGCTCGAACTTGAGGTTTTCCTCCATCAACGATAATTAAATCAGGTATTTTCCATTCCTGGTGATTTAATCTTCTGCCGATTAATTCCTGCATCGATAAAAAATCATTTTGTTTTGTTGTATTTCTTAGTTTAAATTTTTTATATTCACTTTTTTCTGCTTCTCCATTCTTAAAAACAACCATTGATCCAACAGTTGCTAAACCTGATATATTTGAAACATCAAAACATTCTATTCTTGATAATTTTTTTATTTCATATCCTTTCAAATTAAGTGTTTTTATAAGCTCATTAAGTTGGTTATTTCTTATGTCTATTGCTAGATTAGGATTTGTTTCAAAATCAAATATTTTATTATCAGGATTTGTTATTAAATTAATAGCATCAATTTTGTCCTGCATGATTTTAGCTTCTTCGTATTTTTCATGTTTACTTAAATTATTTCTTTCTTTCTCTAATCCTTTTATTATTTTTTTGTTTTCGCCGTTTAAAAAACGAATTATATATTTTATATTTTTTTGTTTATAGTCTTTTAGTTGAAAGAATTCAGGACAGGGGCAAAGACCTAAGTGGTTATATAAACAAATGGATTTTGGATGATTCTTTACTCCTTGATACGGAAATATTTTCCTGATTGTTTTTAACACTAACCTTAAAGCATTTGCGTTTGGATAAGGTCCAAAAAAAAGTGATAATTTATCGTCAATTTTTCTTGAGACCAAAACTTTTGGATATTTATCTTTAATTGTTATTTTAATATATAAATATGCTTTATCATCAGTGAATTTAATGTTGTATTCGGGCTTATATTTTCTAATTAAACTTGCTTCCAATACCAATGAGTTTACTTCTGAGTATGTTTCAATTGTTTCTATTTTTTTAATATTTACTACAAGCTTGGCTGTTTTTTCTCCGAGTTGTTTTGAGGTGAAATAACTAGAAACCCTCTCTCTTAAATTTTTAGCTTTACCAACGTATAAAATTTTATTTTTTTGATCTAAGAATAAATATACGCCTGGACCAGTAGATAATAATTGATATGATGATGATGAATATAGCACTAATAATTCCTCCTAAGATAATTGTTTTGCTAATGTAAAACGGAGTAATTTCTATATTAGCAAATACCTCTTTTTTATCGAGTTGTATTTTAATAATATCTTTTGTCTTTGTCAAAAAAGGAGTTTTATCAAACGCAATTTCAGTATCTATAAATGCAAATGGAGGAATTTTTTCTATTATTAATTCTTTTTTATTTGGGGTTAGAAAATTTGTTGATATGTTTATGGTTTTATTTTCCATCATGGTATTTCCATTATTTTTTACTACTATGCTTCCTTTTACAGGAATTGCCGAAAATGAAGGATTGGCAAAATTAGTTTTGATATCAAATGTCTCAATTTTTTCAAATTCTGAGTCCAGCTCTACTAAAACATCTTTTTGTTCATCACTTTCTTTTAGCTTATAACCGCCGGGAGGAACAGGATAGCTACTGTCAATCCCTTTTCTGATAAATGCAAAGTGGTCAGTATCCAGTACAAAATAATAGTCTATGCCGCCCGTTGTATTTCCCCAAGTTGGGTCTACCATCCTCCATGTATTTAAATCATCATCATAATATTCTGGCCATGCATGTAATACGTCTTTGACCAGTGATATTGGTCTTTCTTCAGCATTTTTTGCATATGCAAATCCATTTATTTCTCTTGCTGGAATACCGGCGGCTCTTGATAGTGTAATAAAAAGATCTGTAAACTCAAGACAAACTGCAGATTTTGGATTATTTAAAATTTCTTTTGCACCGATTCTTTCGCTTTTAGATGTAACTCTTGAAAAATCATATGTTAAATTCTTTACTACAAATTGATAAATTGCATAAGGAGTTTTTAGATCATCAGCTAATTCTTTAATTTTTGAATTTTTTATATCCCAATATTTTTTTTCTAAAAGATAATTTTTCCTTTCTTTTTCGCTTATTAATTCTTCTTTAGGATTAAGATTGACTTTAGCTTTGCCTAAGACTCTTATTCGTTTTACCTCAGATGGGTTAAGTGTGTATTCTGCAAGCCAGTTTCCATCTTTATCAACCTTAATGTTGTTTGGTTTTGGGATCATGTCATTTAAAATAATTTCCTGATAATTTGTTTCAGGAGGAATGGCAATTTCTGTTTTTACAGGATATAAATTTGAATTTTTGAGATGATAAGATAAATCAAAGGAATATATTTGATAATTACCAAACGCTATTGAAATTCCGGATGTCCCAAGTTCTTCTTTATTAAATGATAGTTCATTTTTTGATAAAGCACCGGGAATATTTGGCTTTATGTATACCGGTTTTCCAAATGAAGGTGGATAATAAACATTTATATTAAAAGAATTGAAATCGTTTTTTGATGAAATTCCAGGTATATTTATTTGCCAAACATTTCCTCTGTTTTCAGCTGCTTCGCTGGTATCAAAAGAAAGATTAAAAACTAGCTTTTCTCCTTCTCCTATAACTTTATCGTTAAAACTAAGCTCAATTAAGCTTCCTTTTTGATTTTTTTCAACCCTTGGAATAATTGAGCCTTTAGTATCAGATGCTTTTAAATTTTTAACATCAATATATCCAAGTTGTAGCTTGTATGAAGTGAAAAACGAATCAGCTTCGTTATTTGTAAGAGTGATTTCCATATTAACATGGGTATTTTCATTTTCATAAACAGAATAAATAACGTTATAATCTGATTGTGAATCAGCGGCAGCAAAAGCTAACTTCAAAGGGGTTAATATTAAAAAAAGCGTAAATATGAAAAAAAGTATTTTTTTCATTATTTAATTATTGCAGTTTTATCTTAAAAAGATAAGAGGGGTTTTAAGAATCTTCCTGTATGTGATTTTGGGTTACTGGCAATTTCGCTTGGTGTACCCGTTGCAACGATTTCTCCGCCTTTTTCACCGCCATTTGGTCCTAAGTCAATGATATAATCGGCATTTTTAATTACATCTAAATTGTGTTCAATAACAATTACGGTGTTGTTTTGATTTGCTAATTCTCTTAAAACATGTAACAGTTTCTCAAGATCTGCAAAGTGAAGTCCTGTTGTGGGCTCATCTAAAAGATAAAGTGAATTTTGGCCTTTTTTTGATAATTCTGTTGCTAGTTTTACTCTTTGAGCTTCCCCCCCAGATAAAGTAGGTGCTGGTTGACCAAGTTTTATATATGATAATCCTACTTCATTTAGTGTTTTTAGCTTATGAGATAATGGAGCTGAAAAAGAGAAAAAATTAAGAGCTTCCGCTACGCTCATGTTTAATACTTCTGCAATATTTTTCCCGCTGAATGTGATATCTAAAACATCTTTATTGTACATTTTCCCATTGCAAACATCGCATGTAATATAAATATCGGGTAAAAACTGCATTTCAATTTTAATACGTCCTTCTCCCTGGCAAGCTTCACATCTTCCTCCCTTTACGTTAAAGGAAAATTTTCCCGGTCCATAGCCTTTAATTTTTGCATCTTTTGTTTGTGCAAATAGATCTCTAATATATGAAAATATACCGGTATAGGTTGCAGGATTGCTTCTAGGAGTTCTTCCTATTGGCGATTGATCAATTAGATAAATATTTTTTAATAATTCGTGACCTTGCATCTCCATAAATTTACCGGGTTTTTGCCTATGATACGGATTTTTCTTTTGCATTAAAGCATGATATAAAATGTCATTTATCAGTGTTGATTTTCCGGATCCTGATACTCCTGTAACAACGGTAAATCTATTTAAAGGAAACGAAACATCAATATTTTTCAAATTATGCTCACTTGCTTTATATATTGTTAGTTTATTTAAGCCCTCTAGTGTTTTTACATCCGTATCCCCGTTTTTATGAATACTTATTTTTTTGATGTTTGATAAATATTTACCTGTTAGTGAATTTGGATTTTTTTTAATTTCTTCTATTGTTCCTTTTGCAATTATTTTTCCTCCTTTTATTCCTGCTTCGGGTCCGAAATCAAAAATGTAATCGGATTCTCTCATTGTCTCTTCATCATGCTCAACGACAAGTACGGTGTTTCCTAGGTCTCTTAGTTTTTTTAACGTATCAATTAGTTTTTTGTTGTCTTTTGGATGAAGACCAATGGATGGCTCATCTAGAACGTATAAAACTCCTGTTAGGCCGCTTCCTATTTGTGAGGCCAGTCTTATTCTTTGTGCTTCTCCTCCAGCTAGAGTTTGCGCACCTCTTGATAAGGTTAAATAATCAAGTCCAACATCTAAAAGAAATGATAATCTTTGTTTAATCTCTTTAATTATTAATTTTGCAATTTCAGTATCTCTTGCTGATATTTTTTTTGGGAGTTCATTAATAAAATTATATTCATCATCAATGGACATATCAGATAACTCAACTATAGATTTGTTATTAATTGTTACTCCTAATGCCTCTTTTTTAAGTCTTGTGCCGTTACATTCTGTACAAACTTCATAGCGCATATATCTTTCGTAAAAAGAGTGTGCAAAGCTTGATTCTGTTTCGTTATATTTTTTCATTAATTCTTCAATAATTCCTTTAAACTCCTCATATATCTTAGTTTTTCTACCCCATCGATTTTCACCTTCAACTTCGTAAACTTTGTTTCCTGTTCCGTTTAGCAATAATTCTTTTTGTTTATTGGTTAAATCGATTATTCTTTTATCAAGCGGGATGTCATTTGTTTTACAAACTATTTTAAAAGTTCTACTAAACCAGGTATCGTGTTCAAAAATATTTGAAAATGGCATTATTCCTCCTTCAAGGATTGTTAAATTTTTGTTAAAAACCAAGTCTTTATCAATTGTTAAAATTGTTCCCAGTCCATTACATTTTGCACAGGCACCATGCGGTGTGTTAAATGAAAATAACCTTGGTTCAATTTCAGGAAGAGAAATATTGCAGATTGGACATGCAAATTTTTCACTAAATAGTTCATCTTCCATTTTTTTTGGTTTTTCAGGAAGAGAAAATCCAGCATCTTTTATAATAGAGACTATTAATTCTCCGTTTCCCAGCTTTAATCCTTGTTCAACATCGGTTGCAATTCTGTCTTTATCGCTATCTTTAGACAAAATTATTTCATCAATAATTGCCTCAACAGTGTGCTTATTAGTTTTAATTAAAACAAAGTCCTCACTTAGGTTATAGACATGGTTGTCAATTCTCGCTTTCTTATATCCTCTTTTTTTAAGATCTAAAAAAAGTTCGTTGTACTCCCCTTTTCTGTCTTTTACAATAGGAGACATAATTAAGAGTTTAATTCTCTGGCTGTTATTTTTTGTAAGTAATCCAAAAATTGAATTAACAATTTGCTCTTTAGTTAAATGTGATATTTCTCTACCACATTTTGGACAATGAGGATGTCCTATTCTTGCGAAAAGTAGTCTTAAATAATCATAAATTTCAGTTACGGTTCCAACAGTGCTTCTTGGATTATGTGATGTGGATTTTTGATCGATTGATATTGCCGGAGATAATCCTTCAATAAAATCTACATCCGGTTTTTTCATTATGCCTAAAAATTGTCTTGCGTAGGAAGATAAACTCTCTACGTATCTTCTTTGTCCTTCAGCATAAATAGTGTCAAAAGCAAGTGATGATTTACCACTTCCAGAAAGACCTGTAAAAACCACTAATTTATCTTTCGGTATCTCTACGTCTATATTTTTGAGGTTATGTTCCCTTGCTCCTTTTACAATAATTTTATCCATAGATGGAGGCCTGCCCCGTAATTACGCTCTTTCGATGCGTGGATGTAATCCTCGAGCGAAAGTAAGTATTATTATCGGGGTTAAAATCGAACTTATATTATAGAGGAATTTATGAGTATTAGCAATTATATAGTACCGCGTAGGGGATTCGAACCCCTGATTCTCGGGCTGAAAACCCGATGTCCTAGGCCACTAGACGAACGCGGCATTAAACTTAAGTATTATATCTAAAATATTACATTTAGACAATTGTTACTTAAATTTCCTTTTTAATCCGTCTACGATTTCTTTAGCTCCTCCCTGTCCGCCTAACCCAAACGCAATTCCTCCGGCTAATGCAAGCATTGCTACAAGTCCTGTGAATAGTATTCTTATTAAGTCAGCAGCTACTCCCAATTGAGTTAGTACAGCTAGAATTACAAATATATTAATCGCCCATCTTGCAACAGATGCTATTGCTGCTGCTGTTTTTGGATCAACATTTTTTATTGATACTAAAACAACATCATGTGTAAGTCTTGCAAACACAAATCCAACCATAGCAATAATTGCGGCTACGAATACATTTGGTAAGTACAATAATACTTCATTTAGTACTTCTGTAATTCTTGGAAGACCCCAGACTTCTGCCATTGGAATAAGGAATAAAACAATTACAAACCATCTGACCAGTTCAGATAGTATATTAGTCCAGGAGAATTCGTCTTTTAATTCCGGTACTCCGTATTTTCTTAAGAATTTTTCAATTCTTAAAGCTTTAAAAATACCAACAATTAATTGCTTAACTATTGATGCAACAATTATACCAATTAAAATTACGATTAAACCTGCAACTAATTTAGGAATAAAATTAACGAATGCCAAAAGTCCATTATTTAAGGAGGATACAATCGTGTCTCCGATTCCTGTCATGTTATCACCTCCTTTCATTTGTAGATTAGTTTTAGTTTATGGATTTTATAAATCCTTGTCAAGTTTAGCTTTGGTTGATATAATTATGAAATCGGGCCGTTAGCTCAGCGGTAGAGCAGGAGCCTTTTAAGCTCTTGGTCACAGGTTCAAATCCTGTACGGCTCACAATTGATTATCCGTCCAATAAATTAAAAATATAAAGATGAATCATGAATCACAAAGGCCACCTAGTTCTGGTCACGAATCAAATAATCGCCGCTTTTATAAACATTTGTTAGAGTACGATCCAAGAGCTTTAGAGGGCGATATGAAGGAAATCCGCGAATTAGTCGAAACTGAAGTAAATTTTGAACCAATTGACCAATTGGGAGTTAGCGCGTATTCAGTGTTAAGGCATGCAGCGAATCTTTTACATTTTATTGAGGAATACGAAAGACGAACAGGCACAACAGATTTACCAAAAACTTGGAATGGAAGGACTGATTAGGTAAGCCGCTCCACTGAGCAAGTTAGCTTTGAGTTAAATCGAAGATAATCTCTTAATGATAAAAAAATGTAAAATATGGAGTTATAAGGCCGAATGGGTTCCAGACCTATACGGCTCACAGAAAGAATCTCTATAGCTTAGTTAATATTTACAATTTTATAAACGACAATTTTATCTTGCAGTTTTATCCTAACACTTTCTCCTGCTTTTTTACCCAATAGTGCTTTTCCAACTGGGGAAAGGTAGGAAATTTTACTCTCTGACGGATTTGCCTCATATTTACCAACTATTTCATATTTTTTTTCTTTGCCTTCCGTTTCAACTGTGATTTTTGATCCAATTCCTAATCGATCGTTTTTAACAGGAGTTATTACATTTGCATGTTTAATTAAATAATTATTTTTTCGAATTGCCCTATCAATATCGATTAGCTTAAATTTTGCGGCTTTATAATAACCATTTTCGGAAAGATCACCCATCTCGCGAGCTTTTTTTAAATCCAAAACCGCAACGGGTCTTTCTTTTATTAGATCCTCTGTTTTCTTTTTTAACTCCTCAAATCCAATTTTTGTAAAAATAATTTTATCCATATTGTAATTAAGCTAACTAGGTAAAGACAAATCCTATCCTTTATATATTTTAACTATTTTTTCCAATTCTTCAAAATTTTTTGTTTCCATTATTTTTTCTCTTAAGTTTGAAGCGTTAGCAAAGTTGTTTATATACACTTTGCAAAATTTTTTAAGCACATTAAAGTCTCTGGTATTTTTCCATATTTTTTTAAATAATCTAATGTGTTTTAGATAGGTGTCAATTTTTTCCTTTTGTGTTATTTCTTTTTTCTTGCTAAATAACCAGGGATTTGCAAGTATCCCTCTTCCAATCATATATCCGTCACATTTATATCTCTCATGTTTTTCTTTTAAATCACTTAAGGAATAAATATCTCCATTGCCAATTATTAGTGTACTTGGGTTAATTTTATTTCTCATTTCAATAATTTTTGGCATTTCTTCCCAGTGTGCAGGAGGATTTGATTGCTCGCTTGCAGTTCTAAGATGAATTGTTAAAGCACTTATGTTTTGTTTTAATAAAAAAGAGATCCATGAATCTGTTTCGTTTTCACTAAATCCAATTCTTGTTTTTACACTTACAGGAATTTCCTCTGCTCCTTTTTTGGTTGCCTCAATAATTTGAGCTGACAACTTTTGATTCTTGATAAGAGCAGCACAGGCCCCTTTTTTAATAGTCGTTTTATCCGGACAGCCCATGTTAATATCTATTCCATAGAATCCAAGGGAAACAATATATTTTGCAGCTTTATAAAACAAATTAGGATCTGTTCCCCATATTTGTGCAACAATTGGTTGTTCGTTTTTTTTAAATAAAAGATTTGAAGTTACAATAGCTTTTCCTTTTGAAAAAATTCCATTAACAGGAGTAAATTCAGTGAATAAAACATCAGGCTTGCCTAAAAAGACCAACATTTGCCTAAAGATAACATCTGTTACTCCGTCCATTGGAGCAACAATTGAAAAAGGCTTTTTCAAATCATTCCAAAAGTTTTTCATCTAAAAGATTATACCAAGAATATTAAGTAGCTCAAGGTGGTATAATTTATATATGAAAAGAATTATTTTTCTAATATATGTTGTGGTTTTTTTGTTATTTCCGTTTAACGTAAATGCAATTTATGATCCTCTATCAACAGCTAACAACAAAATTGGAATACATATATTATTTACCGATGAATTAGAGGATGCGAGGCAATTAGTTAATTCCAGTAATGGTGATTGGGGTTATGTAACAATTCCTATTCAGTCGCATGATAAAGATTTAGAAAAATGGCAAAAGTTTATGGACGACTGTAAGGATTATCATTTAATTCCTATAATTAGACTTGCAACAAACGGAGATTATTTTAATACCAAGGTTTGGGAAAAGCCAAAATATGAATCAATACTGGATTTTGCTAATTTTTTAAACTCTCTTGATTGGCCAACTAAAAATAGATATGTAATTATTTATAACGAAGTTAACAGGGGTGATGAATGGGGTGGAAGTCCTGAGCCCAAAGAATACGCAGAGTTTCTAAGTTATGCAGTAACTGTTTTTAAATCTAAGAATCCGGATTTTTTTATTATTTCATCAGGAATGGATAATGCTTCGGTTAATAATTATCCTGATGCAATGGATAAGCTAACTTTTTACAGGGAGATGGAAAAAGCAGTACCGGGGATTTTTAATCAAATTGACGGACTAGCTAGTCATGCTTATCCAAATCCGGGATTTTCCGAGCTTCCAAGTGTTTCAACTAGTAGGAGTATATATAGTTTTTTATATGAAAAAAAATACATCGAGAATTTTACCAATAAAAAATTACCTGTTTTTATTACAGAAACAGGATGGACATTAAAAAGATATACAGATACTCAAATTGGTAAATTCTATAAACAAGCGTTTGAGAATGTATGGAGTGATGAGAATGTAATTGCTATTACCCCCTTTATATTAAAAGCAGGAACAGAACCATTTTTGCAATTTTCAATGAAGAACGTAGATGGGGGTAATAATAAAGTATTTGACTCCATTAAGGAAATTGAAAAAATAAAAGGAACGCCAATTTTATCGGAGATTAAAAAAGTTTTGGGAAAAGAAATTTTAAACGATGATAATCTTCCTGTAAAATCATTTAAAAATAAGTTAAAAACTAAGCCCTTATTCAACAGTAAGGAAAATGTAGTAATTTTTTTAAAGTGGATTTTAAAGATCGATTGATATGCTATAATTGACCAGTTAAAACCTCAAAATGGATATTCAAAATAATAAGGAAGATAAATTAACAGAGCAAAAATTTCTAAGCGAAACACATGGAGTATTAAATCTTAGTCAAGTATTAAATGTTATTGAAAACTTTATTAATTCGTCTCCAAATGATAATTATTTGCTTGCAATTGGTTCTGACTCAGACTTAAAAAATACGACTGGAAATAATTCTAAATATCTTCATATTGTTACAGCGCTTTTGATTTACAGAAGTGGATATGGTGGAAAATATTTTAGAAATTATGAAAATTTAAAAAACATATCCTCTTTAAGAGAAAAAATATATGCAGAAACTATGAAATCATTAAATTTTGCAATGAGCTTGAAACCAATATTAAAAAAAACATTAAACGGAAGTTCTGAAAAGTTAAACATGGAAATACATGTAGACATTGGGGAAAAAGGCAAAACAAAAGATATGTTAGGTGAAATAACAGGAATGATAAAAGGAATTGGTTTTTCTGTAAAAACAAAACCAAATGCACATGCTGCAACAAAAGTTGCTGATAGGCATACCTAAAAAAAATTATGGAATGGGAAAATGCACCGGATGTTAAAAAAGAGCTAATAAGACTTATTGAGATATTAGATTTAAAACATCTAGAGAAAAATAGAATATTTTGTTATAGAACAAACGGCTCAAAAGCAAGAGCATATGCAAGAATATGGTCTTTTCCAAAAATTTTCCAAACTGCACTTGAGCTAAGACCGGCTTATGTTATTGAAGTTTTGGCAAAGTATTACGATAAATTAGATGAAGATGCAAAAAGAAAAGTTTTAATTCACGAGTTACTCCATATCCCTAAGAATTTTTCAGGAGCTCTTCTCTCTCATCATGGAAGAAATAGGCATTTACAAAAAGACGCTAATAAACTTTACGATCAATATAAAAAGCTTAGAAGATAAATATGATTACAATTATTCACGGAGATGATTTGTCAAAATCCAGAGAGTATTTTATCTCTGAAAAGAAAAAATCAAAAGACATAGCATCATTTGATAAAGACATATCAATAGAAAAGCTTAAACAAGTTATTGAAGGAGGAAATCTTTTTCTTAATATAAATGATATTTTTATTGAAAATTTTTTCTCTAACAAAAAGCAAAGTTCTAGTGAATATAAAGAAATATTAGAATATATTAATAATAATTCAACTAAGCTAAATTTAGTGTTTTGGGAAGGGAAAAAGATTGAAAAAAGTACGTTTAATCTTTTGAAAAAATCAATTCAAAAATCTTTTATGCTTCCACAGGGTCTCTTTTTATTCTTAGATCAATTAAAACCAGAAAATACTAATAACGTGAAACTTTTTCATGATGCTTTAAAAAATATGGAAGAAGATAAGCTTTTCTATATGCTTGTTCGGCAATTTAGATTATTACTTGCTGTATTAAATCAAGTAGAAGATTCAATAGACGATTTAAAAAGACTTGCACCCTGGCAAAAAGGTAAGCTTTTAAGACAAGCAAAACTTTTTTCAAACGAAAAATTAATTAAAATTTATAATGAACTACTAGAAATAGATCATGCACAAAAGTCAGGGGTTTTGGGAAAAAGTTTAACGCAAAGCATTGACATTTTATTGCTAAAAATTTAAGATAAAAAAATGACAATTAATCCTTCAATCTTTAAGTCATACGATATACGAGGCGTTTACCCAACAGACATAAATGAAGAAATAATAAAAGATATAGTTAAGGCAATTTATACATTTTTTAAAAAAGAAATAAAAAAAGATAATTTAACAGTAGTAATCGGAAAGGACATGCGACTTTCCTCCCCTCAGTTATTTGAAGTAGCTAAAAATACCTTAAAAGAAATGGGTGCAAAAGTGATTGATATCGATCTTGTTTCAACTCCGACTTTTTATTTTTCAGTATTTCATTATGGTTTTGATTGCGGTTTTCAGATTACTGCTTCACATAATCCAAAAGAGTGGAATGGATTAAAAATTGTTAAAAATACTCTAAAAGGACTTGTAAAAATAGGTAAATCAACGGGAATGGAAGAAATAAAAAAAATAGCAATTGATAAATCATTTGCAAAACCTGTTACAGGAGGAGTAATAGAAAAAAAAGACGGAATACTTGAGGATGAAATTAAGAATGCGTTAAAAATAACGGGAAATAATCAAATAGATCCATTTAAAGTAGTTGCAGATGCAGCTAATGCAATGGGCGCGCAATACATAGAGGAAATTTTTAAACACATTAAAGGAGAGCTTATTAAAATGAATTTTGAGCTTGATGGCTCATTTCCTGCTCATCAACCTGACCCTCTGCAAGCAAAAAATTTAGTCGATCTTCAGAAAAAAGTAATCGAAGAACATGCGGATATGGGATTTGCACCCGATGGAGATGGAGATAGATTATTTTTCATTGATGAAAAAGGCCAAATTGTACCACCTTCAATAATTACATCTATGATTACTACTGAATTATTAAAGAGACAACCAAACGAAACGATACTTATTGATATACGTTATCTTTTAACTCCAAAAAAAATAATTGAAGAAAATAATGGCAAAATGCTAATAACTAAGGTTGGTCATGCATATATTACAGAAGCAATGCATAATTCATCTGCTGTATTTGCCGGTGAATCATCAAGTCATTTTTTCTTTAGGGATACTGGAAATGCAGAATCACAAATGGCAACAATTTTATTTGTGCTTGGAATTTTATCTAAAATAAAAAAACCTTTTTCGCAGGTTGTAGAAATGTATAGAAGAAGTTTTGAATCTGGAGAATACAATTTTGAAGTTTCAAACTCAGAAAAAATAATGAGTGCATTAAAAGAAAAATATAAAGACGGAGAACTAGATTTGCTAGATGGAATTGCAATAAGCTATCCAAATTGGAGATTTTCAGTTAGAACATCTAACACAGAGCCACTTCTTAGATTAAATGTCGAATCCCTAGAAAAAGGTATGATGATAGAAAAAAGAGATGAATTAATAAATTTAATTGAGAAATTTAAAAATGAATAATATTGATAAATCAAATTTTAAACAATTTATCATCGATACCCCAACGCAGTTTAGGGTAGGACTTGATTTAGCAAAAAACATATCAGTTGATGGTAGTTTTAAAAGCATCACGGTTTCTGGCATGGGTGGGTCTGCCCTACCTGCAAACCTATTAAGAACTTATTGTAATAGTTTATTTAAAAAAAATCCGGATTATAATCCTTTTCAAATATATATAAATCGATATTATTTTCTACCACCAGAAGCGCATGATAAATCCTTAAATATAATTGCGTCATATTCCGGCAATACAGAGGAGACAATAAGTTCTCTTGAAGAGGCTCATAAAAATAATTTAAAGTTTGTCGGTTTATCAAGTGGAGGTAAGGTAGAAGAATTATGTAAAAAGTATGATGCCCCACATATAAAGCTACCAATTCCCTATCCAAATTATCAGCCCAGAATGGGAACAGGGTATTTTTTTGGGGCAATGTTTCAACTTTTAATAAATTTAAATCTCATTCCAAACGTAACATCAGGTCTTTTATCACTTGCTAATAAGTTGGAAGCTAATATGAATGATTTTGAAAAAAAAGGCATTGAATTATCAAAAAAAATGAAAGGAAAAACAATAGTGGTCTACTCTTCTCCTAAGTTTAAGTCAATAGCAATGGTATGGAAAATTAAAATAAATGAAAACGCAAAAACACCTGCTTTTTGGAATTTTTTTCCTGAAGCAAACCACAACGAAATGGTTGGTTATACAAATCCACAGGGTAAATTTTTTATAATTATGTTAAAAGATTTAGAGGACGATAAAAGAAATTTGAAAAGATATGAAGCTACCACAAAATTATTAAAGGAAAAAGGTATTGAATGTGAAACTATAGATATGGGGAAAGATGATGTTTTTTATAAAATTTTCTCAAGTATTACGATTGCAGATTGGGCGTCATATTATTTAGCTTTAGAATATAAACAAGACCCAACGCCTGTAGATATGGTAGAAAAATTAAAACAGATATTAGCTTCATGAATAGTCTTTGCTATTGATAATTTTTTTTAATGTCTGCATAATAAATATATGAGCTATATGCTAAGAAAAATAGTGTGGTTTAATGAAGTAGATAAAAAAGACACAGCATTAGTTGGGGGAAAAGGAGCAAATCTTGGGGAAATGACAAGAGCAGGCTTTCCCGTTCCGAATGGCTTTATAGTAACTTCAAATGCATATTACCAATTTATAAAGGATAATAATCTTGAGATAAAAATAAAACATTTCCTAAACATCGTAGATGTAAACAATAGTAAATCTTTAATGCAGGCATCTGTGCAAATAAAAAAAGAAATAATGAAAGGAGAAATGTCTGATGAATTAGCAGGTGAAATTGTAAGGGCATATAGAAAATTAGGAGGAGTTTTAAAAGAAGCATTGGTTGCTGTAAGATCGTCTGCAACAGCAGAAGACTTAGCAGATGCCTCTTTTGCAGGACAACAGGAAACATATCTTAATGTAAAAGGAGACAGCGTGCTTCTTGAAAAAATTAAAGAAGGATGGGCTTCATTATTTGAAGCAAGAGCAATTTATTATAGACATCATCAAAAATACGACAAAATAAAAATCGGAATTGCGTTGGTTGTTGAAAAAATGATTGAATCTAAAAAATCTGGAATTATGTTTACAATAGATCCTGTTACAAACGATAAAACAAAAATTATTATCGAGGCAATTTATGGACTTGGGGAATTAATAGTTCAGGGAGCAGAAACACCAGACCATTACGAATTATATAAACAAGATTTAAAAATATTAACTAAACAAATTGGTAATCAAAAACTAATGTTAAAAAGATCAGGAGGAAAAAATAAAAAGAAAAAAGTGTCGTTTTTAAGGTCAAAAAGACAAAAAATATCAGATGAAGAAATAATAAAATTAGCAAAAATGGGAAAAGAGCTGGAAAAACATTATTATTTTCCTCAAGATATTGAGTGGGCTATAGACAATAAAGGAGTATATATTGTTCAAACCAGAGCAATAACTACTACTAGTGAAAAAAAAGACAAGGATGAAAAAAAGGATACTTTACATCAAAAAGTGTCAGAGATAGCATCACAAAAACTAGAGCTAATTTTAAAAGGAGATCCTGCAAGTCCTGGTATAGCATCAGGTGAAGTAAAGATTATTCATAGTGCAAAAGAGATAGGAAAAATCTTAAAAGGAGATATATTAGTTGCTCCACAAACAAATCCGGATTTTGTTCCCGCAATGAAAAAAGCAGTCGCTATTATAACTGATAAAGGAGGTAGGACATCTCATGCAGCAATAGTATCCAGAGAGCTAGGTATTCCAGCAATTGTTGGTACAACTACTGCTACCACAACGCTTAAGAACGGAAGCATAGTGACGGTAAACGGAATAAAAGGAGAGGTATATAAGGGAGGTCATATTAAACCCGGAACAGTAGTTAATCTAAGTGAGCCATCGGAAAATATAAAAACAGCAACAAAAGTATACGTAAATTTAGCTGAGCCTGAAATAGCAGACAGAACATCAAGGTTAAATGCTGATGGAGTTGGACTGCTTAGAGCAGAGTTTATGATGGCCGGAATAGGAATTCATCCAAAGAAACTAATTAGGGACGGGAATAAAAAACTATTTATCGAAAAAATGGCATCTGGACTTGAATCGTTTTGTAAATCGTTTTACCCAAGACCAGTGGTTTATAGAGCATCAGATTTTAAAACCAACGAGTATAGAAATCTAGTAGGTGGAAGAGAGTTTGAACCTGAAGAACCAAATCCAATGCTTGGATATCGAGGAGCATTTCGCTACATTCATGATCCAGATGTGTTTGAACTGGAGCTTGAAGCAATAAAGCATGTTAGGAACAAATTAGGATTTAAAAACCTTTGGTTAATGATACCTTTTGTGAGAACAGTAAGCGAGTTAGAAGAGGTTAAAAAGATTGTAGCAGCATCAGGATTAAATCGAGGTACAAGCTTTAAATTATGGATGATGGTAGAAATACCCTCTAATGTGATATTGTTGGATGAATTTATAGATTGTGGAATTGATGGGATATCAATAGGCTCAAATGATTTAACAATGCTTTTACTAGGAACGGATAGAGATAATGAAGAAGTCGCACCTGAATTTAATGAACAAAACGATGCTGTAACATGGGCTCTTGAAAAAGTTATTAAAACCTGTCATAAACGAAAAATTACAGCTTCAATTTGTGGTCAGGCAGCATCATCTTGTCCTAATCTAGTAGAAAATCTTGTAAAATGGGGTGTAACAAGTGTTTCTGTATCCCCTGACGCAGTTGAATCAACTAGAAAATTAATATCACAATGCGAGAAAAAAATATTAAGATAATCTATGTCTAAAATTAAACAGGTAATCGCAAGAGAGATATTAAATTCAAAAGGAAACCCAACAATTGAAACCACAGTAATACTAAGCGATGGAAAAACAGGTACTGCATCATGCCCAAGCGGAACATCAACAGGAAGTTATGAAGCATATGAATTACAAGACAATGATAAGCAAAGATATAATGGCAAAGGCGTATCAAAAGCAGTATCAAATATAAATGAGATAATCGCTCCATCTATAATTGGAAAAGATGCCACAGGACAAACAGAGATTGATAAAACAATGATTGAGTTAGATGGTACGCAGAATAAGGGAAGGTTAGGTGCAAATTCAATACTTAGTGTTTCAATGGCAGTTTGTAAGGCAGCTGCTAAAAGCTCAATTTTACCCTTATACTTATATTTAAGAGAATATATTAAAAAAGAAAACCTTACGTTAAAAGTTCCCACTCCCCTTTTTAATATATTAAATGGCGGATTACATGCAGACATGAATCTGAATTTTCAGGAGTTTTTAATAATACCGGCATCATCAAAGTCATTTAGGGAATCATTAGAAATGGGTGTAATAATTTATAATTTATTAAGAGCAAGACTAAAAAGCAGCAATTTATCAACGCTTATTGGGGATGAAGGTGGTTTTTCACCTAGGCTTGCATCAAATAGTGATGCCTTATCTTTGTTAAGGGCCTCAATTAACGACTCTTCTTATAAATATGGTTTTGATGTATTCCTAGGTTTAGATGTTGCTGCATCTAATTTTTATAATCAACAAAAATACCAAATAAAAGATAGAACTATGTCTTTATCATCTGACGATTTAATTTCCTTTTATAAAGAATTAGACAAAGAATATCGTTTTCTATACTTAGAAGACCCATTAGCTGAAGATGATTGGGATGGATGGACTCAAATTTCGCAAAATGTATCTGAGCAAACAATTATTACGGGAGATGATTTAACAGTTACTAACCCATATAGGCTACAAATGGCCCTAGATAAAAAAGCAATTTCCGGAATTATTATTAAGCCTAATCAAATAGGTACTGTAATTGAAACACTAGCTGTTGTTGAAATAGCCAGGGAAGCTGGGTTAAAAATAACTGTTTCGCATCGATCAGGAGAAACAAATGATGATTTTATTGCTGATTTTGCAGTTGCTGTATCTTCAGATTATGTAAAATTTGGAGCTCCAGTTCGTGGTGAAAGAGTTGCTAAGTATAACCGATTACTACAAATTGAACAGCAACTAAAAACCATTTAGCAAGAACCTATATTAAAAAGCAAAATAATTTCGCCCTTAAGCCTTGATTTTGATAACCTTGTTAATAAAACAGATATTTTTTCATTAATTATTTCTTCATGTATTTTAGTAAGTTCTCTCGCTAATATAACTGAGATATCGCCAAAAACAGATTTTATATCAGTTAGTGTTTTTGTTAATTTATATGGTGAAACAAATATAACTACAGTTGAATTTAAAAGCTTAAGCGAGGAATGAAGATTATTTAGTGTTTTAATTCTATTCCCCTGCTTTTCAGGTAAAAAGCCAATGAATGTAAACTTATCTGTTGGTAAACCTGAAGATACAAGTGCGCAAACGACTGAGGATGGTCCAGGAATCGATATTACCTTAATGTTGTTGTTAAGACACTCTCTTACCAATTTAAACCCAGGATCTGAGATAGTTGGAGTTCCAGCATCAGAAACAAGTGCAATATCATTCCCATCTTTTAAAAGAGTAATCACTTCAGGTATTCTGTTTTTCTCATTTTGCTCATAATAAGAAAGAAATTTCTTTTTTTGATCTTTTTCACCTATTACTTGCTTAAACAAATTTCCTGTTTTTCTTGTATCTTCCGAAAGAACTATATCGGTATTTTTCAAAACTTCAATTGCTCTTAAAGTAATGTCTTGTAAATTACCAATTGGCGTTGCTACAATATATAAATTGCCCATAATTAGGATTCCATTATACAATATAATAAATAAAGATGATTGAAAATAGTTTTATAAATGTTTTTATAACAGCAATGCTTCCCATTAGTGAATTACGGGGTGCATTACCCCTTGCATTAATTCATTACAAAATGGATTTTTTTACAGCTTACACCCTGTCAGTACTTGGTAACATGCTACCCGTAGTTTTAATTGTATATCTTTTAGATCCTGTACAAAAGTTCTTATCAGCCCATTCAAGGCTGTTTAATTGGTTTTTTAAAAAGTTATTTACACGTACGAGATCTAGGCATTCAAAAAGATTTGAGACTATGGAGGAAATAGCATTAATTACTTTTGTAGCAATCCCCTTACCTATGACAGGTGCATGGACAGGCGCATTAGCTGCCTTTGTTTTTGGCATTCCGCCAAAAAAATCCATACCCTTAATATT
>CAYWVK010000005.1:0-28406 GCA_964461865.1 uncultured Gammaproteobacteria bacterium | reverse complement strand
AAAAATGAACTTTTTAATTGTATAAATTCAATCAAAAAGAGTAAAAGTAAATATTTATACGAAGTTATTATTGTAGATAATGATGATAAGGAGTTAATAAAAAAAGAATTATTAAGTAAGTTTAAAAATGTTAAATATATAAAAGCTAAAACAAATCTGGGGTTTGGAGCGGGTAATAATCTCGGAGCAAAATCAGCTACAGGAGAATATTTATTTTTTCTAAATCCGGATACAATAGTTTTTAAAGATACCATAGAAAGCTTAATAGATTTTATAAAAAAAGAGAAAAATGTTGCAGGGGTGTCTCCAATAATGCTTCATAAAAACGGTAAAAAGTTTTTCTATCAGGGAACAAAAAAACTTGGATTATTAGAAGGGATTTTTTCATTATCTTTTATTGATAAGTTATTTCCTAAAAATTTTATTTCAAAAAGCTTTTATTATTTAAACTGGAATAGAAAAAATAAAAAAGAGGTTGGGGTATTACCCGGTTCTGCGATGTTAATTAAAAAAGATATTTTTGAAAAAGTAAAAGGATTTGATGAGAACTTCTTCTTGTATTTTGAAGAAAACGATCTTTGTAATAGAATCAAAAAATTAGGCTATAAACTTTTCATTACTCCAAGTGCAAAAATAATTCATTTGTGGGAAAAAAGCACAAGTCAAAGAAGTGATAAAAATAAAATATTTAATAAAAGCAGGTATCTATATTTTAAAAAGTATTATGGTTTAATTCCCGCTTTGTTTATTAATTTTTGGTTAAGCCTTAAAAAAACTGATCTTCTTTTGTTGATGATAATTACAATAGGAACATTTTTAAGATTTTATAAATTAGAGGAATTAATGATATTTATTGGTGATCAGGGTTGGTTTTATTTATCTGCAAAAGAAATGCTTTTAACCAAGGAGATACCTCTTGTTGGAATACCATCATCTGTTGTCTGGTTAAAACAAGGCCCCTTGGCTACCTACTTTATTGCCTTTGCGTTATATATAGGAAAATTTAATCCTGTTGCTCCTGCTATTCTTTTTTCTTTATTAGATGTAATTACAATCTTTTTTATTTATTTAATTGGAAAAAGATTTATTAATCTTTCAACCGGATTATTTTCAGCTGCTTTTTATGCTACATCACCATTGATTGTGGTAATGGCAAGAATGCCATATCATACAAGCCCTATTCCTTTTTTTGCTTGTTTATTCTTTTTATGTCTTCTGCTAGTAAATGAAAAAAGTAAAATAATTTATTTTTTAATCTTTTTAATTCTTGGATTTTTAATTCAGCTTGAATTATCAAATTTTATACTTTTTATAATATTGGCAATTTTTGTTTTTATTAAAAAGATAAAAATAAATAAAGGAATAATATTAAATTCAATAATAGGATTTATTATTGGTATTTTTCCTTTTATAATTTATGATTTTTCGAATAAATTTGTTCAAACACTAGGACTTCCATTATGGGTAATAAATAGAGCAAGATTATTTTTTGGTCTTACAGCTTCTGGTAATTCAACAACGGCAAATTTCCCAAATGCATTCTTAACAACAAAACAACAACTGTTAGGAATTGTATTTCCTCATATGGAAATAATTGCATTAATAATAATTATATTATCGTTAATTGGTTTATTATTTTTTAAAAAAAAGTGTCAGAATCACTTACTGGTTATTTTACTTTGGTTAGTAGTTCCAATTATTGGGTTTTTAGTTCATGCAAGCCCCGGTAATGCGTATTATCCGTTAGTTTTTCCTGTAATAGCACTAGTAATTGGGATAGGATTTAGTTATTTTATGAATTTAAATAGATACTTAACAATAATATTTTTTATTATAATAATTTTTATAAATTCAGGATTATTAATCACAAATGATTATTATGTTTCTACAAAAAATTCAGTAAAAGTAATGCCTCCATTTAACCATAGCCTTGGTCCAACTTGGAGAATTTATGATGACATTGCAAGAAAAATTGTAAAAGATTCCAGCGATATGTCTTTTAAGATAGTTGGTGAAGGGGTTTTGGGAAAATATGACTCTGGAATTGATAATTTTAAGTATTTAACTTGGTTAAGAGGGAAAGATTGTTTTTTGCCATCTAAAAATGTGTATACAATACTTGATGTTAATGACGTTGACTTAATCTCAAAAGATAAAAAAGTATTTTATAAGGATAATTATTTTTATGTCTTAAAAGATAAAAATTAATAAATTGTTGTACTTTTTATAAATAAGATTATCTGACAACTGATATATACTTTGTTAGAATATATTCATGATTAATTTAGTTTCCGCAATCGTGTTAACTAAAAACGAAGAAAAAAATATAAAAGATTGTCTTGAGTCAATAAAATGGGTAGATGAAATTATAATAATTGACGATTCCTCAAGCGATAAAACTATTGAGATTTCTAAAAAGTATACTTCAAAAATTTATAAAAGAAATTTAGATTTAGATTTTAGTAAACAAAGAAACTTTGGTATTTCTAAAGCAAGTAATAATTGGATATTGTTCGTAGATGCAGATGAAAGAATTACAGAAGAGTTGAAAAACGAAATAATTGGAATTTTAAATTTTAATAACCATATATACGATGCATATAAAATTAAAAGAATTGATCAAATGTGGGGTAGAAAAATTAAATACGCAGAGCAGGGGAGCACAAAATTAATTAGGTTATTTAAGAAGGGTAAGGGAGTGAGTTACGGTAAGGTACATGAAGTAATTAAAATAAATGGTAAAATTGGTGAGTTAAATAACTGCATTTATCATTATCCACATCAATTGTTAAGCGAATTTATACAGGAATTAAACATATATTCAACCATTAGAGCAGAAGAGTTATTTACTAAAAATATAAAAGTTAATGGAGTATTGGTGTTTGTTTATACTCTGGGTAAATTTATCAATAATTATTTTATAAAACTTGGTTTTTTAGATGGGGTAAGAGGATTGATGCTTGCAGTTTTAATGAGTATGCATACTTTCCTAAGTAGAGGAAAGCTTTGGCTTTTATGGAAACAAAATTAAAAAAAAATATATTTATTGTCTGGACTATTATAATTTTATTGTTGTATATTATTAATTTGTATCAAAAAGCAATCGATAAATTAACTTAAAATATGTTTTCTTTAGCAATAGTTATTGGAATTTACTCTTATGTAATTTTTGCGTTAGGTCTTATGGGCCTTTTGCAAAAAAGTATAATAACGATAATTACTCTCCTTTTTTTATTAGTATTTTTAGTTATCAAATTAAGAAAGAAACCAAGAATAAGATTTAAAAAATTAACCTTTACAAAAACAGAATATCTAATTTTAATATTGATTATATTCCAGGCGTTAGTTAATTTAATCGGAGTATTAGGACCGGAGTTAGCATTTGATAGCCTTTGGTATCATTTAACACTGCCTAAAATTTATTCGTTGAGTAATTCTATAAATTTTATACAAGGAGGCTTATTGTACTATTCTGCAATGCCTAAATTAATAGAAATGCTTTATATTTTTCCCCTATCTTTTGGACTGGAAGTATTTGCAAAGTTAACAAGTTTTACTTTCGGAATATTAGCAATGATTGCGACCTACTTTTTAGCTAGAAAATTTCTAGATAAAAAATATTCACTTTTAACTGTTTTAATATTTTACTCAAGTTTAGTTGTAGGTTGGGAATCTATTACAGCTTATGTTGATCTTTCCAGAACATTCTTTGAGGTTATGGCTTTTTGGGGATTTATTAATTGGATTGAGTCAAAAGAAAAAAAATGGCTTATTGAATCTGCCGTAATGCTTGGTTTAGCTATCTCCACTAAAACTGTTGCTTTAGTAACGCTTTTAATTGTAGTAATTTTAATAGCGTATGAGTTAATAAAACAAAAAGAAAAAATATTATCCATATTAAAATATTTATTTACTTATATAATTGTTGCTATATTTATTCCATTACCTTGGTTTATTTTTTCCTTTCTTAATACAGGAAATCCGTTTTATCCGCTTTTTTCGTCTTTTTTTAATCCAAATTTAAACTTATCGATATATGCAAATCCGTTTAATATGATTTTTTTAGAAGATTTAATTAATCCGATTTATATTATGGTTTTACCAATTATTATTATGTATTTTAAGTCTTTTCCCAAAAATCTTAAAAAAGTTCTAGCTTATTGTTTATTAGCGATAATTTTTTGGATTATGACGATTTCAATAGAGGGTGGAAGGTTTATTCTTCCCTATACTCCATTATTTTCGATATTAGCTGCGTACTCAATATTTATACTTAAAAACAAGAAGCTTAAAAAATATATGATTTTTTTAGTTTTTATTATTGCATTGATTTCTATTTTTTATAGAAGTGGTGCTAACGCAAAGTATATCCCGGTAATTTTATTGCAACAATCAAAAAGTGATTTTTTAACGAAAAACCTAAACTTTAAGTACGGAGATTTTTTTGATATAGATGATTATTTTAAACAAAATATTAAATCAAATGATACGGTATTGTTATATGGTTTTCATAATTTATATTATGTAGATTTTCCGTTTATTCATTCTTCTTGGGTTAAGAGTGGTGATTCGTTTAATTATATTGCAACACAAAACACAAATTTACCTGATAGATTCAAAAATTGGAAATTGATTTATCAAAATCCTACAACCGGTGTTAAGTTGTATAATTTGTATCAATTAAGATGGCATTATTAAAAAAAATAATTTATTTATTAATAATATTATTTCCCTTATTGGAATTGGGTAAGCTTAATTTAGCTAAAAGCCTGTCTATAAGTATTAATGATATTATCGTCGGGGTAATTTTTATCTTTTTTATCATTTTAACAATTTGTAAAAAAATAAAAATTAAAAATGAATTATTCTTGCCGATATTACTTTTTTTTACTACAGCATTGATTTCATTAATAATAAGTTTATTTAGTTATTCCTTAAATCAAGTGTTTATATCGTCGTTGTATTTATTGAGATGGATAAGTTATGCTTTAGTTTATTTAATAATAGTTAATTTTAAGGTTGATGAAAAAAAAGTTCTTCAAAAATTGCTACTTATATCAGGATTAGTAATATTAATAATCGGTTATTTGCAGTTTTTCTTTTACAATGATTTAGCCAATTTATATTACCTTCAGTGGGATAAGCATTTATATAGATTATTTAGCACTTTTTTTGATCCAAATTTCGCAGGAGCTTTTTTTGTACTTTTTACAATTTATGTTTTAGGATATCTTTTGGTAGAGAAAAATAATAATAAAAAAATATTATTTAGTATAATTACAATTTTTTCGACTATAGCCATTGTATTAACATATTCAAGAAGTGCTCTTTTAATGCTTATCGCATCAATTATTACTTTTTTAATTCTTACTAAAAAATCAAAATATATTTTATATTTCATTATTATTTTATTTATTGCCTTAGTTTTATCCCCAAAATCATTTCAAACAGAAGGGACAAATCTCTTTAGGTCCTATTCAAGTATGGAAAGAGTAAAGAGTGCCAGAATTGCTAGCGATATTTTTATTAAAAATCCAATTATTGGCGTTGGTTTCAATACTTATCGCTACGCGCAGAATAAGTATGGATATTTATCCGGTGATAAATGGGAAGTTACCCATTCTGGATCAGGGACTGATAATAGTTTTTTATTTATTTTAGCAACAACAGGTTTGATCGGATTTGTAGTTTATATTAACCTTTTAAGTAAGATACTTAAATTACAATTTAGAAAAATTGACAAGAGTAGTTTTGTAAAAAGCAGATGGGCTGTGGTGTCAATATCATCAATTGTAGGCTTACTGATTAACTCACTTTTTTTAAATAGTTTGTTTTATCCGCCGATTATGCTTTGGTTGTGGATGATTATTGGTTTTACGAAGAATAATTAACTTTAATTAATTTTTCCGACTTATTACCGGCGTTATCAACAGCCTCAACTAAAATTTCATTTTCTCCCTCTTTAAGAGTTAAGTCGTATATATATTGATTATTATCGTTAACAATAGCCCAGAAACCATTTACGGTAACGTCGGTATTTACATCGGTTTTCCCTGTAACCTCAATAACATTATCTCCTTTATGAAATGTTTGTCCATCGCTTGGCGATTCAATGGTAAGTTCAGGTGATTTATTATCAAATATAATAGTGGAAGTTGCTGAAAAATCGCTTTTATTATTATCATAAGTTGCATTTACTTTTATTTCATTTTGCCCGTTATCTAATGTTTCGGAAAATAAAAATTCTCCTTTGTCATCGGTTGATTCCTTTGCGATTAGCTCATCGTTTATATAAAGAGATATTGACTGATTTTTAAATGCCTTTCCACTTATAGTTATTTTAGCGCTGTTTGTTGCCTCAGGTAGGGGATTTAATATCGGGGGAGCAATATATGTTTTCTGAACAATTGTGTTGGTTTCTTCATTTCTGCCGATTTGAGACACAAATAGACTAAAATTTACCAATAACGGTATTCCAAATTTAATTAGTAAATATACAATTGCTATAATTGCAATTAATGTTAGGTATAGGTTTTTTTTAGATTTTGTTTCTCTTCTTCTTGATAATCTTGTTCTGGCCATATTTTTCAGAGCCGTTTCTCGGACTTGAACCGAGGACCTGCTCTTTACGAAAGAGCTGCTCTACCACTGAGCTAAAACGGCATAAAATGATTTTATGAAATTTTAATCAGTTAATCAACTTATGAGGTTATTTATTGGAGAATTTGGGTTTATATTTTTTTGCAATTTTTAGCTCGAGAATTGATCGCCTTAATTCTGCTTCTGCGAAAGCATAGTCTTCTTTTCCTTTTTTCTCTTCCACTAGTTTTTTAGCTCTTTCGCTTGCCTGCTGGGCTTTTGCGACTTCAATATCTTCAGCTCTTATTGCATAATCGGCTAAAACATTAATTTTGTTATTTGACACTTCTAAAAAACCTCCGGCAATAGCAAATGAAAAAAACTTTTTATCTTTTTTTATTTGTAATTCTCCGTGCTCAAGTCTGGTTAAAAGTGACACGTGATTTGGTAGAATTGCTATTTCTCCATTGCTAGTTGGAACTATAACCTCTTCGACTTCTTCTTTTAAGACTACTTTTGTAGGAGTAATTATTTCAAGCAGAAGATTCATATTTTATTTGCTTCTTTTTACAACTTCATCGATTGTACCAACCATATAGAATGCTTGTTCAGGTATATTATCGTATTTGCCCTCTAAAATTTCTTTAAATCCTTTAACTGTGTCTTCAACCTTAACATATTTTCCCGGTTGTCCTGTAAATATTTCTGCAACAAACATAGGTTGACTTAGAAATTTTTGAATTTTTCTTGCTCTTCCTACGGTTAATTTATCTTCGTCTGACAGCTCATCAATTCCTAGGATGGCAATAATATCCTGAAGGTCTTTATAACGTTGTAGAACTGATTGTACGCCTCGTGCGACCTTATAATGATCCTCTCCTATAATGATAGGGTCAAGTATTCTTGATGTTGAAGATAGGGGATCGACAGCAGGATAAATTCCTTGTTCTGCAATTGCTCTTTCCAAAGCGATGGTTGCGTCTAAATGTGAAAATATTGTTACAGGTGCAGGATCCGTGTAGTCATCTGCAGGTACATATACTGCTTGTACCGATGTGATTGAACCCTTTTTTGTTGAAGTTATTCTTTCCTGTAGTTCTCCCATTTCAGAGGATAATGTAGGTTGATATCCTACGGCTGATGGCATTCTACCAAGTAGTGCCGATACTTCGCTTCCTGCTTGTGCGAATCTAAAGATATTATCAATAAATAATAGTACGTCTTCTCCTTTTTTGTCTCTAAAGTATTCTGCCATGGTAAGCCCGGTTAACCCTACTCTCATTCTATTTGCCGGTGGTTCGTTCATTTGTCCAAATACCATTACTGTTTTATCCATTACCTTAGCTTCTTTCATTTCAAGCCATAAATCGTTTCCTTCTCTTGTTCTTTCTCCTACTCCTGCAAAAACTGAATGGCCTTTATGTTCCATGGCGATATTTCTTATTAATTCTTTAACAATAACTGTTTTTCCAACTCCTGCTCCTCCAAATACTGCAATTTTTCCACCTTTAGTAAAAGGAGCGATTAAATCAATTACCTTTATACCGGTTTCAAGAATTTCCGGCTTTGTTTCTTGTTCGGATAACAGGGGGGCTTTTTTATGAATTGGCTCAAAGCTTATTTCTTTATCTTTTAGATTTAATTCTTTATTGTCAATTGGTTCTCCTAATACGTTAAAGATTCTGCCTAATGTTTTTATACCTACAGGTACTTTTATTGGATTATATGTTCTTTTTACTTTTAAACCTCTTCTGATGCCATCTGTCGATCCAAGAGCTAGTGTTTTAACTTCCTTGTCTCCTGTAAGAAAAGCGACCTCAAATATTAAATCTTTCTCTCCTGGTCTTTTTAAAATAAGTGCTTCGTATACATTTGGTGGTTGATATTCAAATCTTATATCAACAACTGGTCCTTGAATTTTTATAATTTCACCTTCGTCTTTTTTAATTGTATTTATATTTTTCTTATTCATAATTAAATGCGATGCTTGATCCTGAAATATCTAATATTTCATTCGTAATTTTTTCTTGTCTTGTTTTATTATATTCTAGTTTTAAATCATCTATTACAGTTGCTGCATTATCAGTTGCGTTTTTCATCGCTATTGCTCTTGCTGCTTGTTCTGACGCATAAGTTTCTAATAGATTTTGATATATTATCATTTCCATGTACTGTTTTAAAAGTGTTGGTAAAATGTCTGAGATATTTGGTTCGAACAATGTAAATGGAGATTTATTTTTTTCTAATTCATCGTTTATCTCAAGAGGCAAAATATTTGTAACCAATACATTTTGTGTAAATAGGTTTATAAATTTTGCAGATATTATTTTAACGTCAGATACTTTTTTTGTTAAATAGTATTCATCAATAATTCTTGCAATGGGGTAAACCATGTCAAATGGAGGTAGGGAAGTGGTGAATGGAAATGAAGCTATAATATCTTTAGATATTTTTGAGACTATAATTTCTGCCTTTTTTCCAACAGTTATGTAATATGGTTTATGTTTACTGTCAAATTCCATTGTTTCTTTAATTAAGTTATATAAAAGTCCACCGCATAGTCCTTTATCCGGTGCTAAAAGAATTACTAATGATTTGTTTATGTTTTTGTTTTTTTGCATATACTCATGCGTATTTTCATTTGATACCTTTGATGTTAACTCCTTAGAAATTGTAGAAATTTTATCTACATAAGGACGGGATTGAAGAGCCGCATCCTGAGCACGTTTTAATTTTGACGTAGCAATCATTTGCATGGCTCTTGTTGTTTTTGAAACATTTTGTGCTGTAGTTATTCTTTTTTTTAGTAATAATAAGTTTGCCATAATTTAATTAACAAATATTTTCTTAAAACTAAGAACTGTTTTATCTATTTGTTTTAACAAGTCTTCTGAGGGTTTATCTCCTTTAGAAATTTCCGCTAGTAGTTTTTTGTTATTTGTGTTCATGTATGAATGATAATCTTTTTCAAATTTTTGTACTGATTCAACAGGTACATCGTCTAAATGACCATTTGTTACTAAAATTATACTTAAATACTCCAGGGCTTCAGTTAAAGGTTGATATTGAGGTTGTTTTAATATTTCGATTAATCTTTTTCCTCTTTCCAGTTGCTTTGATGTGGACTCATCAAGGTCGCTTCCGAATTGAGCAAATA
This sequence comes from uncultured Gammaproteobacteria bacterium, assembly GCA_964461865.1. Lineage (GTDB taxonomy): Bacteria > Patescibacteriota > Microgenomatia > Levybacterales > UBA12049 > CAYWVK01. The sequence continues at coordinate 18,670 of CAYWVK010000005.1, read as the reverse complement.
CTGCCAGTTCTCTGTATTGGGCCAATTCAAGCCTCATTTTTCCTGATATTGACTTCATAGCTGCTGTTTGAGCTGATCCACCTACTCTTGATACTGAATTTCCAGCATTAATAGCAGGTCTAACACCACTATTAAATAAGTCACCCTGAAGGTAAATTTGTCCGTCTGTAATTGAGATTACATTTGTTGGGATATAAGCTGATATGTCGTTTGCTTGTGTTTCAATAATTGGAAGTGCAGTAATAGAGCCCCCTCCAAGTTGCTTATTTAGCTTAACAGCTCTTTCTAAAAGCTTACTATGAAGATAAAAGATGTCTCCCGGATATGCCTCGCGTCCTGCAGGTCTTTTTAATATAAGCGATATTTGTCTATATGCCCAGGCGTGTTTTGATAAATCGTCATATACAACTAATGCGTCTTGCCCTTTTTCCATAAAGTATTCCGCAATTGCTGATCCTGCATATGGTGCAAGATACTGCAATGCTACAGGGTCTGATGCCGATGCGTTTACAACTATGGTGTAGCTTAATGCATCTTCTTCCCTTAGTTTCTCGACCATTTGTGCTATTCTGCTTTGCTTCTGACCAATTGCTACATATACGCATATTACCGGTGGTAATTTTTCATTTTTAACGCATTGTTTTTGATTAATTATAGTATCAATTGCAACTGCGGTTTTTCCAAGTCCTCGATCTCCGATTATTAATTCTCTTTGTCCTCTGCCTACAGGTATTATTGTGTCGATTGCTTTAATTCCTGTTTTAAGGGGCGTATTTACAGGTTCTCTTTCTACAACACCTTCTGCAATTTTTTCAAGCGGCATATTTTTTCCCGTTTTAATTTTACTTTTATTATCTAATGGTTCGCCAAGGGGATTTATTACTCTTCCTAGAAGTTCTTCTGAAACTTTTATACTCAAAACTTCTTCTGTTCTTTTAACTACCGAACCTTCTCTAATGTGCTCACCGTTTCCTAAAAGTATGATAGCAACACTGTCTTCATCAAGATTTAAGATCATTCCACTAGTGTTATCTTCAAAAAGCACTCTTTCTCCCATAAATGCTTTTGATAATCCTGAAGCAACTATTACTCCGTCGTTGTTTTTTTCAACAACTCCGACATTTTCTATTTTAGGATTTAATTTAAAATTTTTTAACTTTTCTTCTAAGTTTTTAATTATATCTTCACTTTTTATCATAATTGTTTAATGTTTATGCATAATTTATTAATTGCATCTTTTAGATTATATTCATAAATTAAGTCATTATCAATAATTTTTAACCCTAATATCATATTTTCATCGTACTCAAAATCTATTTGTTTATTTTTATATATTTTGCTTAATTCTTTCTTACTGTCTTTTTGCATATCTTTATTTGCTAGGACAACCTTTATTTTTTTTGTTTTATCAATAGCTTTTAGATGCTTAATATATGCTCTTAATTCGGATTGCTTAAATAGTTTTATTATCTTAAGTACTTTTTTTTCGTCAATCCCATTATTGCTAAAACTTGCTAAGGCTAAATTTTTAATTTGCGTTTTTGTCATTTTATTATTTACTTTTTTCTATTTGTTTGATTGCTTTTAGGATCACGTCTTTTTCATCCTTTTTTGAAAATAATTCCTTAACTGACTTAACGGCAATTTCTTTTGATAGTTCGGTTATCTTTTCAAGTAATTCTTTTTCTACTTCTTTTTTATCTTCTTCTATTTGTTCCTTTGCTTCTCTTAGCATTTTTTCCGTTTGTTTTTTAGTGTTTTCCTCAATTGCTAATGAGACGCTGGTAACTTGTTCTTTTGCATCGTCAATTATTTTCTTTGCCTGTGTTTGCGCAAGCTTTAGAATATTTTTTTCCTCGTCCAATGCTTTCTCAAGTGTTAATTTTCCTTCTTCAGCCTGTTTTAATCCCTCTTTTATATCCTCTTCTCTTTTCTTAAACATCTCTAAGATAGGCTTATAGAGAAATTTTTTTAATAGCAATAGGATTATTAAAAAGTTTATTACTTGAGCAACCAATAATATTGGGTCAACTCCTAATTTTTCAATAATTTCCATAATAATTAACTAATAAATGCTAAGATTAGGGCGTAAATTGCAATTGCTTCTGCAAATGCCATGCCCAAAAGCATCATTGGTAATATTTTACTTTGTGTTTCAGGATTTCTTCCTATTGCTTCCATTGCCTTAGCACCAATCATGCCGATTGCAAGTGCCGGTCCGAATCCTCCTATTGCGATAATTAATCCACCTGTTGCTAAACTTATTTCCATGCGACTCACCTCCTTACTTTCTTTACTATTTTATCATTATCTTTAGCATGTTCGCTGGCGTGATGCGGTGTAGTTAGTATTCCCATAAAAGCCATTGTTAACATGGCAAAAACTAACGCTTGGACGAGTCCGACAATTACCTCTAGTAGCATAAAAGGAAGAGGGAAGAGAAATGCAAACATACCGGATACTGTAATTAAAACTACTTCTCCTGCAAAAATATTTCCAAATAACCTAAACGACAAAGATATTACTTTGGTAATTTCTGATATAAGTTCTAATATACCGACAAACAGGTTAATTGGGTTTATGGAAAAGAAGCGACTTAAATAATCTTTGATTCCCGTAAGTTTAATACTTAATACGTGTGTTGCTACAGCTGATATTAATGCCAAGGCTAATGTAAGATTGATATCGCTAGTAGCTCCTCTTACTAAAGGAACAAGTACTTTTTCTCCGTGATGTTGTTCAAATATTCCAATTGTTCCTACTCCCGGGAGAAGACCGCTCCAATTTATCAGTAAAATAAACAAAAAAAAGGTCACGACAAAGGGAAATATTAAATGTGTTCTTTTTGGAGCAATTTGCTCAATTAAATCGTAGAATGTTTTAACTATAATTTCAAAAATCATTTGAATTTTCCCTGGGATATAGCTAAATTTTTTAGAGGCAAAAACACAAACGGCTATTAACACCGCGTCAATTAAAAGTGTATTAATTAATGTATTTGTAATTGAAAATGAGCCAATCCTAAAGATCGGCTCTGCTGCGAACGAAACCATCTATACTATATATTTTAATTGCTGATTTAGCCTAAGTCAATAAGAAAATTACTCTATTAATGTTATTTTTTCAGCGATAATTATTGGTTTATCATTTTTGACATCTAATCTTCCCTTAATGCTTATCACAGACTCCTTATTTAGAATACTTTTGTATCTATCATAAATTTTGGGAAAAATAACCGACTCAACAACCAATCCTTTTTCATCGCTAAGGCTTAAAAAGGCCATTTCGCTATTGTTCTTTTTAGTGAATATTTTTTTTATGTTTTCTATTAATCCACCTACTATTACCGTTGATCCTTCAATTTCTTCTGGAAGTAATTCAATTTGATGTGTAATCAATGATTTTATTTTTTCTAGATTATGTAGCTGAGGGTGAGAGGTTAAATAAAATCCTAAAAACTCTTTTTCAAATGCTAATTTTTCGTTTTCTGAAAAATCTTCAACATCGACGTTTTTTTTGGGCTCATTTTCAAAACTACGCTCACCAAAAAGACTAGTTTGTCCTTTTACATCTTCTTTTTGTTTTTTTGCTATTTTTTGAACAATCTGGGGATATTCGATTAATAGATAAGCTCTTGATCCAAATGTGTCCATAGCCCCGGCTTTAATTAAGCTTTCCATTGTTTTTTTATTTACAGTAGATAAATCTACTCTTGAAGCAAAATCATCAAATGTTTTAAAGTTACCGTTTTCCCTCGCTGAAATAATAGTTTTAATTGCTGCGGCGCCGACATTTTTTATAGCTGATAAGCCAAATCTTATTTTTGTTCCATTTTCTATTGAGAAATCAGCATCGGATTTATTAATATCAGGTTGAAGAATTTGAATATTTAGTTTTTTACATTCTGCAACTGCTTGTGCAATTTTTTCATCTTTAATTGATCCCGTACTTCCTCTTGATTCAGCGGTTAAAAGAGCAGTCATAAATTCAACAGGGTAGTGAGCTTTTAAATATGCTGTTCTAAATGCGATTGTTGCGTAACAAGCAGCATGCGCTTTTCCAAAGCCATATCCTGCAAAAGGCTCGAATTGAATCCAAAGGTTTTCAGCGTTTTTTTTGTTCATGCCCCTTGCTACGCAACCTTCAATAAATTTATCGTGTTGTTTTTTCATTTCCGAAGGAATTTTCTTCCCCACGGCTTTTCTTAATTTATCAGCTTCTAACCATGAATATCCCGCAACATTTATTGCTGTTAACAGTAAGTCGTCTTGAAAGGTAATAATTCCATAAGATTCCTTAAGTACTTCTTTTAATCTTTCATCAGGATAGGTAATTAAGGATGGGTTATGTTTTCTTTTAATAAATTCCGGTATGTTTGCCATTGGGCCTGGTCTATACAGTGCTACCATTGCTTGAAGATCAAATATTGACGTTGGTTTTAATTCCTTGATATATCTTCTCATGCCTGCAGATTCAAGCTGAAAGATACCTGTTGTTTCTCCGGATGAAAGTAATTCATAAGTTTTTTTGTCTTCAAAAGAAATATTTGCAAAATCAATTTTTTTACCGCGATTCTCATTTATAAATCTTAGAGATTCCTGAATAATCGTTAAATTTCTAAGCCCTAAAAAATCAATCTTTAATAGACCGACTCCGTCTTCACCTACGGAATACATATCGTATTGGGTAATAATTTTTTCTCCGTTTGGTTCTTTTTGAAGTGGGGTATATTCTCTAATATCTTTATCTGCAATCACAACCCCTGCTGCGTGTACTGAAGCGTGACGCGCAACGCCTTCTACTTTTCTGGCAAGATCAATAATTTTTTTCGTATCAGATTCAGTAGTGTAAGCAATTTTAAGCTCTGAGCTTTGCTCAAGTGCTTTATCAATTGTCATTGCGTGTCCTTGCCAACCAGCAGGAATCATTTTTGATATCCTATCTGGAATAGAATATGGATATCCCAAAACTCTTCCGGTATCCCTAACCGAACCTCTTGCTTCGATAGTTCCAAATGTTATTATTTGTGCTACTTTGTCCTTTCCGTATTTTTTTGTTACATAATCAATAACTTCATCTCGTCTGTTGTCGGCAAAATCCAGATCGATGTCAGGAGGAGATGGTCTCATTGGATTTAAAAATCTTTCAAAAGGTAATTTAAAAAATAGGGGATCGACATCTGAAATTCCCAAGGCATAAGAAATAATAGATCCTGCATTTGATCCTCTTCCAGGGCCTACTGTTATTCCTTGTGATTTAGCCCAATTAACAAAATCCGCAACGATTAGTATGTATGTTTCGTAACCCTTTTTTAAGATAATAGACAGTTCGTAGTCCACTCGATCTGTTATTTCTTTTGTGATTAATTTATATCTTGTTTTAATTCCTTCATTAACTTTTTTTTGAATATATTCTGCCGGAGTATTTCCTCCAGGAACATTAAAAATTGGCATTATCCATTTTCCAAGCGATAGTTCAACGTTGCACATCTCTGCTATTTTAGCTGTGTTTTCAATTGCATCTGTATTTTGAATAAATAATCCTTTCATTTCTTCCTGTGACCTCATGTATATATCAGAAAGAGATTTATTGGATAATTTTTTATTTTTTTCATCAACAGTTGTTTGCATTTGTATACACATTAAAGCATTTTGGGCTTCTGCGTCTTCAGGATAAATAAAGTGATTATCATTTGTAGCAACAAGTGGAATGCCGAATTTTTTTGAATAATCAATTAGTTTTTTATTAACAATTTCTTGTTCTTTAAGATTAGTGTGTTTTTGAATTTCCAAATATAAATGATCTTGAGGGAAAATTTTATGTAATGCCTTAATTCTGTCAGTTGCCTCTTTTTCGTCGTTTTCTAAAATAGGGTTTGCTATAAAACCCCTAATACAAGCTGTTAGACAAATTAATCCTTCTGAATATTTTTCTAATACTTCTAAATCCGCACGCGGTTTATAATAAAATCCTTCAAGATGCGCAATGGATACAATTTTCATTAGATTTTTGTATCCCTGAAGATTCTTGGCAAGAAGCACAAGGTGAGTTGAATCCGAATCAAGGCCACTTACTTTATCATGTCTAGATCGCTTACTCATATAAATCTCGCACCCTATAATAGGTTTAATTCCCTCCTCTATACAAGCTTTATAAAAATTAACAACCCCATACATGTTTCCGTGGTCTGTAATGGCTAGAGCGTCCATATCAAGCTCTCTGGCTCTTTTTGCCATTTCCTTAACTTTTGCTAGTCCATCAAGCAGCGAATACTCTGTGTGATTATGTAAATGAATAAAATCCGACATATTATTCTGCAGTTTTTAACTGATTATATTTAATCATTGTATTCTCCCCGGTTTTTTTTCCTATTTGCTTTGCATGATACATAGCTTTATCTGCATGTTGAACGGATATTTCCGGTTCGTCGATGTTTACCTCACTTACTCCAGCAGATATCTTGATATTTTTTTCATTAAAGCAACTATTTAATTTATTCCAAAAAGGGAAAATATCATCAATCCCAGCGTCAGATACAAATATTACAAATTCGTCTCCTCCCAATCTCGCACAAATATCCCTAGTTCTTTGGTCATTTCCCGTTCTGCTTGAAGTTGAGATTATTTCTGCAATTGTTTTAAGATGCTTATCTCCTTCTTCATGTCCCTGAGTGTCATTTATTATTTTTAGTTCGTCTGCATCAAGAAAAAATACAACTGCTTTTCTTTGAATACCGTTTTTTATATCTTTTTCCATTTTTCCAAGTTCTCTTTGTACATTTTCATAAAAACCTGCACGATTATAAATACCTGTTAAGTGATCCTTATGATTTTTTTCCTGCTCTTGTTTTCTTGTTCTTAGTATATCAGCAACTCTGTCTCTTGCCATTTGATTTAATTCGTATTCATTAAATCTTTCTGGATAGTTACTTGTAATTTGAGCTTTTTTTTGTTCAACAAATTTTTGTATTCTCGGGCTTTTACTTTTTCTTATTGGTTCGATGTTTGGTTTTTGTTGCTCTTGTCCTTCAGGCATTTTTTATTTTTTCCTCCAATCTTTTTTTTATAATTTCTATATTTATTTTTTTACCCAATCTTCTTAAAACTTGACCAACTAAAAACATTATTGCCTGTTCTTTGCCATTTTTGTAATCATTTGCTGCTTTAGCATTTTCTTTTATAACATTTTTTATAATATTGTTTAATTCATCTTCGTTGTAATCATCGTTTTTTCCGCTTTTTGCAATGTCGTCAATTAATTGAAAAGAAGACGTTTTTTTCAAATCTATTTTTTTATTGATTATAAAATTTGCAATTTGCTTTGGTAAGATGTTTTCCTTTTTTCCAACAGTAACAGCTTCTTCAAAATATTTAGCAATTGATAAGTCTCTTGTTAAAATTTCAGCATCATAGTAGGTAAGTGTGTATTCGCTAATAAATCTATTAAGCATTTTTTTTGGCATTTCCAAAAGAGATTCTTTTAAATTATTAATTTCGTTTTTAGAAATTAATAATGGGGGAATATCAGGCTCTGGAAAATACCTGTAATCATGAGCTTCTTCTTTTGACCGCTGGGAAAAGGTTTGTTGTTTTGATTCGTTAAATCCTCTTGTTTCCTGAACCGGTGCTTCTCCTTTAGTTAATATTTCCTCTTGTCTTTTTAGCTCAAAGTCTATTGCTTTTTTAACAAATGCGAATGAATTAATATTTTTTACTTCAACCTTATATTTTGGTAATTCATCACAGTTAATGTTTCTTAAAGAAATATTTGGTTCAAGTCTCATCTCACCTTTTTCCATGCTTGCACTTGAAACATTTAAAAATCTAACGATTTGTTGTAATTCTTTAAGATATAAGACAACTTCATCGGCTGATTCAAAATCCGGCTCTGTTACTATCTCAACTAAAGGCACGCCGCTTCTATTAAAATCAATTAGTGTTTGATCTCCATTATGTATCAGTTTGCCCGTATCTTCTTCCATGTGCACTCTTTTAATTCTTATTTTTTTATTATTTTTTCCAACTTCAATATACCCGTTTTCGCAGAACGGTATATCATATTGCGAAATTTGATAACCCTTAGGAAGATCAGGGTAAAAATAATTTTTTCGATCAAATTTTGAAAACAGATTAAGCTTGCAACCAAGAGCTAAGCCAACTAATCTACAATATTTAATTGCTGTTTCATTTGGAACCGGTAGAGCACCCGGTAACCCCAAGCAAACAGGACACGTATGAGTGTTGGGCTTTTTACCAAAATAATCTGCATTACAGCTACAAAACATTTTAGATTTAGCCATAAGTTCAACGTGTACCTCTAGTCCGATAACCGGTTTAAATTTCATACTTTTGGCTCCTTTTCTGCCCAATCGTGTAATTCTTCATAAGCATTTCCGACATTAAAAAGGAGTTTTTCTGAAAAATGTGGGCCTAGTATTTGCATGCCTATTGGTAAGCCGTTATGAAAACCAATTGGTATTGATAATCCTGGAATTCCTGCTAGATTAGCAGTAACCGTAAAAATATCGGATAAATACATTTTTAATGGATCGTTTTTCTTTTCTCCTATTTTCCATGGCATCGTAGGGGATACAGGTGACATAATTACATCAACTATTTTAAAAGCATCGTCAAAGTCTTTTTTAATTAAGGTTCTTACCTGCATTGCTTTTTTGTAATATGAATCGTAATATCCGGCTGATAATGTAAATGTTCCAAGTAATATTCTTCTTTTTGCTTCGTCATTAAAAAATTCCCTTGATTTTCCGTATCTTATTCCATCATATCTTGCTAGATTTGATGAAACCTCAGCAGACTGAATTATGTAATAGCAGGCTATAGCATACTCTGTGTGTGGTAGCGATATTTCAATAACCTTTGCTCCTAGCTTTACATATTCGTTTATAGCCTTCATTACCGTATTTTTTATATTTATATCTAATCCCTTATCAAAATATTCTTTTGGAATTCCAATTTTTAATCCGTCTATTTTTTTATCAATACTTTTTATGTAGTCATCAACTTTTAACGGAGATGTTGTTGCATCGAACATATCTTTTCCAGCTGTTGTGTTAAAAAAAAGTGCTGAATCTTTAACTGTTTTTGTAAAGTGTCCAATTGAATCAAGCGATGAGGCCATAGCAATAATTCCATATCTACTCACTCTTCCATAGGTTGGTTTAAGCCCAACGACGTTACAAAAGCTAGCAGGAAGTCTTATTGAGCCACCCGTATCAGTTCCTGTTGAAGCAAGACACATATTTGCTGAAACAGATACACTAGAACCACTGCTTGAACCTCCTGGAATCAGTGATGTATCCCAAGGATTTTTAGTTGGACCAAAATCTGAATTTTCTCCGCTTGACCCGTGTGCCCACGCATCACAATTTAATTTTCCAATTATTACTGCTCCGGCATTTTTTAATTTTTGAACCACCGTAGCATTATATTGCGGAATATATTCATCAAGTAATTTTGATGAAGCAGTTGTTCTTATTCCTTTTGTAACAAATAAATCTTTTAGGGCTATAGGAATTCCAAGAAGCGGTAAGTCTTTATTTTCACTTATTTTAATATCAGCTTTTTTTGCATCATTAATAGCCTCTTTTTGAGATATTGTGATAAATGCATTTAATTTTTCATTGAGTTTTTTTGCTCTTTTTAAGTATTCATTTGTTAACTCTTCACAACTGAATGTTTTATTCTTTAATTCTTTTTTTGTTTTTAAAATATCTAAATTATTAATGTTCATTTTGTTCAAATATAGCCTTTACTGAAAAGAAATTATTTTTTTTACTTTTGGTATTGGATAAGGCTTCATTTTGAGATAACGAGGAAAAGATGTTATCCTTTCTTTTTATATTCTCTAGTCCTGTAACTTGACTTGTCTGTTCAACTTTTTTTGTATCAAGTTTATTAAGTTTTTCAATATAATCTAAAATTTTACTTAATTGTTCCTGAAGTTTTTTAGTTTCTTCTTTTTTAATTTCTATTTTTGCTAGCTTAGCAATCTGAAGTATGTTTATTATCACAAAGTTATTATAAAACAATATCAAGTCTTGAGGCAATCATCTTTCTTGCTTCTTCTTCTGTAAAATTTTCTATCTTTTTAAGAATTATTTCTTCTTTGTACTTAGTTTTTAATGCTAATTCTATTAAATAATCAGTAAGATCAGGGTTAATAGGTAGTATTGGTCCGTGCATATAGGTACAAATAACGTTTTTATAAATAACACCCTCTGTATTGTCTAATCCATTATTTCCATATCCCTTAATTACTGTTCCTAATGGTTTTAAATTTTTCCCAAGAAATGTTTTTCCTCCATGATTTTCAAAGCCCAATAGTCTTTTATTTTCAATCGGTAGGAGAGTATTTATCGCAATGTCGCCAATTAATCTCTTATCAGCTATTTTATTGTCAGTGTAAATATCTATAATTTTTAAACAGTTTATTACTGATCCATCTTTTTCTTTATAGTAATTTCCTAAGAATTGATAGGCTCCACATATAAAAAGACCCGGAATGTTGTTTTCAATCAAATCTTTAAGCTTATCTCTTTTTTCTCTTATATCATTAGCAACGATTTTTTGCTGTTTGTCCTGAGCACCGCCCATAAACAAGAAATCAACATCATTAAGTGTTTCCTTATTGAATCCGCAGTTAAGTTTTTTAATATTTATTTTTATCCCTCTCCATTCACATCTTTTTTTAAGGGCTACTATGTTGCCGCTATCTCCATATGTGTTCATTAAATCAGGATATAACCACCCTATGTTTATTTGATAATTCATAATGATTTTCTTCTTATTAACTCTTTTCTTATTTCAAGCATGGCTGAATACGTAGCCAAAACGTAAATGGTGCTAATATCATTACTTTTTAGTAAAAAGTTTATTCCGTCTTTATAATTTTTAAATGTATTTATTTTTTTTGTTTTATCAGCATATTTAATTCTTGTTGCCATATCATATGCTCTATCACCGCTTATTGTTAAAGATTGATTCTTATTTATTAAATTTTCAAAATCTACATCATATATCCAGGAGACATCTTTTCCATCAGGTATGCGGTTGTTCAAAATAATAAAAAAATTATTTCCATGTATACTGTTTATTGTTCGTAATGACTCATTAAAGCTTGTTGGATTTTTAGATAAAAAAATATGGAAATCCTTTCCTTTTGTTTTTATTTTTTCTTGTCTACCAAATGCGGGTTCAAATTTTTCAAAAGAACTTTTTATTGTCGAGTCTTTTATATTTACCAATTTTGCGAATAGAGCCGCAGCTAATGTATTGTATTTATTATATATTCCTGGAAGGGGATAGAGAGAAAAATTATCAATATTTAATTTCGGTTTTTCTAGCTTACAATTGGGACAATACCAGTTTCCTAAATGTGAAAAATAAACATTGTCATAACATAGTTTAGAGTGGCAATTTGTGCAAATTATAGAGTCAGCAGCATTACCGATTGTTTTATTGCCTATTTTTCTATCGTCTAAACCAAAATAGTAAACATCATTTTTTATATTTATTCCAAGACTTGCAATTAATGGATCATCTGCGTTTAAGATTAGCTTTGTTTTAGTATCCAAACATTTTATTGATTTTTCCCATTTTTTTTTGATCGTTTCAATTTCACCGTATCTATCAAGTTGATCCCTAAATAAATTAAGAAGAATAATAAAGTCAGGGTTTGTATGTTCAATTGCTTTTATTAGCGCATTTTCATCAACTTCTAGTACGAGATAGTCAGATTTAATTTTTCCTAATAGAGATGAATTTAAAACCAGTAAAGATGCGATTCCGTTTAATAGGTTTGCTCCGTATATATTATTAATAACATTATGATTATTTTCTTTTAAAATAGATGAGATTAGTTTACCTGTAGTAGTCTTTCCGTTTGTCCCGGAGATTAGAATTATTTTTGTCTCGGAACGATTAATAATATCATTAATAATATTATTATTAAGTCTTAATCCAATATGTCCGGGCCATGTAGATCCACAGCCAATTTTTATACCACATATAATCTTTGAAAGCATTTTGCCTATTATAATTATTAAAAAATTTTTCATAAGCTACATTGAGCGAAGGGTTTTGATTCTATCTTTTGCAGGAGGATGGGTTTCAAAAAGCGATGATAGCCATCTCTTGTTTTCTTTACCTTTAAATGGATTAGAAATAAACATATGAGCAGTAGCGTTACTTGCGGTTTTAAGTGTTTTTGGATCATTTGATATTTTTTCTAAAGCGCTAGCCAATCCTTCAGGATACCTTGTTAATAATGCTCCTGAAGCATCTGCTAAGTATTCTCTTTTTCTTGAAATTGCAAGTTGAATAATTGTTGCCACCAACGGAGAGATTATTGCAAAAACTATTCCTAGTATTAAAAAAATAATTTGAGCATTACCATTTCTATTATCGTTATTTCCTCTAAACCACATGTGTCTTAAGAACATATCGGCAATTATCGCAACTGTTCCTACTAAAATTGCAACAATGCTCATTAGTCTCATGTCATAATTTTTAATGTGTGATAACTCATGAGAAATTACCCCTTCTAATTCAGATCTATTCAACTTATTTAATAAGCCCGTTGTTACACATATTACAGCGTGCTTGGGGTCTCTTCCTGTGGCAAAAGCATTTGGTGATTCATCATTAATTACATATATTCTAGGTAGAGGTAGTCCGTCTCCGATGGCTAAATTTTCTACAATTCTATATAACTCTGGATTATCTTTTTTTTCAACAGGAATAGCCTTTACGCTTGATAAAACTAATTTATCAGAATAATAAAAACTTCCAAGGCTTGTAAAACCAGCAATTATCAATGCCATTCCTGCTAAAAAGAGGCTATCATAGCCAAAAAACCTACTGAACACATACACGAGTGTTGTTATAAAAACAACAAACAATATCATTATTAGCCAACTTTTTGCTTTGTTAGCTGTTATTGCAGAATAGATATTCATAAACTAAAAACTTACTTTTACAGGTTCCTTATCTTTTTCATTAGCCCCGAAGAATTCAGCAGGCTTAAAGCTAAATATTCCAGCGAAAATATTATTTGGAAATATTGCAATTTTTGTATTAAATTCCATTACATTACTGTTATAAAACTGTCTTGAATATGCTATTTTATTTTCAGTATCTGATAGTTCCTGTTGTAATTCTAAAAAATTTTGACTAGCTTTTAAATCCGGATAATTTTCAGCTACTGCAAATATCGATTTAAGTGTATTTGATAATTCGTTATTAATTTTTGCTTTTTCTGCTGCTCCTTTTGCATTAACAAGACTTGTTCTTTCTTCTGTTACTCTTTCCAAAAGTTCTTTTTCGTGCTTTGCATATCCCTTTACTGATTCAACCAAGTTTGGGATTAAGTCTGTTCTTCTTTTTAGCTGTACATCAATTTGCGAAAATGCCTCAGACACCCTCATTTTAAGGGAAATTAAGGAATTATAAATAAACAATATGTACAATAATATTGCGGCTATAATTACAATTGTTATAATCATTTGATATCACCTCCTTTTAACCATTTATAGAAATTATTATACGATAATGTATTAAGAATGTCATTTTTTGTTAGCCATCCACGTCTTGCCATAAAAACACCGTATTTCATAAAATCCATGTTTAGTACCGTATGGGAATCCGTATTAATCACAAATTTTATTCCTTTTTTTGCTCCTTCTTTGATAATATAGTCAGGTGGATCAAGTCTTTTGGGTGAACTATTTATTTCTATAGCCTTATTATTTTTAAAGCAATAATCAAATATTTTATCCCAATCGAGTTCATAAGAAGGTCTTTCATCAAGAAGCCTACCTGTTGGATGACCAAGTATTTTTGCTTTTGGATTACCTAGTGCATTTATAATTCTATTAGTCATGGTTTTTTTATCTAATTTAAATGACGAATGAATAGAGACAATAACTGCGTCTAGTAATTCAAGGGAATTATTTGATAATGATAGATTGCCATTGGGTAATATATCAACTTCGAGCATTTTAAATACTCGAACATTTTTAATACTCCTTGTTTTTTGTTCAATAATTTTGTTTCTTTTTTTCAAAATATCTAGCATTTGTTTTTCTGTGTGTTTTGAAACACTAGGATTGTGATCAGAGAACCCGATATATTTATGATTTAATCGTATTGCTTTATTTATTATTTCTTCTATTGAATTTTCTCCCATGTCATGACTAGGCTCAATTGGATAATCTGAATGAATATGTAGATCACCTTTTATATCTCTTAACTCAACCAGTTTTGGCACTTTGTGACTTAATGCAAGTTCTATCTCTCCTTTATCTTCTCTTAATTCAGGTGGTATCCAATCCATATCTAATGCGTTATAAAAATCTTTTTCATTTGTATAGTTGGTTATTTTTGTTTCTTTTTTTATTCCATGCTCAGATAGAGATAATCCTTTTTTTAAGGCTATTTCTCTTAGTTTTATGTTATGATTTTTACTACCCGTAAAATGTTGGAGAAGGGAGCCGAATTTATTGGGGGATTGAATCATTAAATCTATCTGAACTCCACCGGAGATTAAAACTGAAGATGTATTATTACCTTTTTCTATTACTCTTTCGACTTTGGGATATTTAATAAAGTAATTTATTACTCCTTTTTTATTATTTGAAGAAACTGCAATGTCAATATCTCCAACGGTTTCTTTTTTTCTTCTTAAACTTCCTAATACTTCTGCTCGTATTACGTTTTCATTTTTTGTTAGATAATTTAATATTTTTTCTGCTATTTCAAAAGCATTTATCAAGCTCAATCTACTTAATTTTCCTTTATTTTCCCTATATTCATTAATAGCCCTTATAATATCTGCTTGGGATTTATTGCCAAAGCCAGAAATACGTGCGATTTTATTATTTTTTGCCATTTTTTTAAGGTCAGAAATAACACTTGATGCCTTATTTAACTTTAGCTCATGTACTAATTTAAATGCTTTCTTCGGACCAAATGAAGGAATATTTATAAGTACAAAAACAGAATCAGGTATGTCTTTTTTAACCCAGCTAAAATGCTTAACAGTACCTGTTTTATATAATTCCTCCAGGTGTGCTTTTATTGTTGGTCCTATACCCGGAATTTTTATTAATTCATTCTTTTTATATAGATCCTTTAATTCTGTTTTTAAATTTTTTACTATTTCCGAAGCATTTTGATAAGCAATTATTTGGAATCGGTATTTTTTTTCATCTTTAATAATATATGATGCTGCAACTTCATTAAATAACCTCGCTATTTGTAAATTATTCATAGCAAAAAAATAATAGCAGAGCATTGACCGTATTACAATAATTTGTTAATATACAAAAAATATGGGGTCATAGCTCAGTCGGCTAGAGCGCTTCCCTGTCACGGAAGAGGTCGCGAGTTCGAGTCTCGTTGGCCCCGCAATATATATTAATATTAAACTGCCCTCTTGTTTAAAGAACTGTCCAGAAAGGAGGATAATGGCAAAGCAAAAAAGTAAAAATACAGCATCACAAATTAAGTGGGGTGAGTCTTACACAAGTCTGTTTCTTGGGATAATTGTTGTCATAATACTTGCAGTATTAATATTTTGGTTTATAAAAGGAAATAATGGCAATGAAATGACTCAATCTAACTTTACAACTGAGGATGAAATAGCTAAACCAACAACATACGTTGTGAAAGAAGGAGATCATTTGTGGTCAATTTCTGAAAAAATGTATGGTTCTGGTTATAATTGGGTTGATATTGTTTCAGAGAATAAACTAGAAAATCCAGATAGTCTTTATGTTGGAACAAAGTTAACTATTCCTGATGTAAAACCTATTAAGATAACGGAAGCACAAACTATTGGCGATGGATCTATTAATGAGGATACATACAAAGTTGTAGAAGGTGATTGTTTGTGGGATATCTCATTAAGAGCATATGGTGATGCATATAAATGGACAGAATTAGCTAAAACGAACGAAATTGTTAATCCAGATATAATTAATGTTGGAGATACAATTAAAATTCCGCGATAAGTTTGTTAATTGTTAGCCATTTGTATTAGAATATCATTTGAACTGCTAAATTGCGGCGGTAGTTCAGTGGTAGAATGTTTCCTTCCCAAGGAAAAGGTCGCCGGTTCAAATCCGGTTCGCCGCTCATATATGGATTTGATATAATTAATTATGCCGATAGCAAAAAATAAAAAAACAAAATACATCTTTGTATCAGGTGGTGTAATATCTGGGATAGGAAAAGGAATAACAACAGCTTCAATTGCGCTACTTTTAAAATCTGCAGGATATAAAGTTTCTCCTCTTAAATTTGAAAATTATTTAAATATTGATGCAGGAACCATAAACCCAATAGAACATGGTGATCCATTTTTATGTGAAGATGGAACCGAAGCAGATATGGATATTGGTACTTATGAAAAATTTTTAAACGAGGACATGACGAAAGATAATTTTGTCACAATGGGTCAAATATATAAATCAGTAATTGATAATGAGAGAAAATTTGAATATAACGGAGAAGACGTAGAGGCAATTCCCGATATAACAAATGAAATTATCAGAAGATTAGAAATTCTTGAAAAAAAAACAGACGCTGATATTGTTATTGTAGAATTAGGGGGAACTGCAGGAGAGTATCAAAATGTATTTTATTACGAGTCATCCAGAATGCTAACATTAAAAAAACCAGAAGATGTACTTCATATTCATGTTAGTTATGTTCCCATACCAAAACATTTAGGTGAACCAAAAACAAAACCTACTCAATTATCTGTAAGAACACTTAATTCCATGGGTATTCAACCGGATTTTATTATAACCAGATCTGAAAAATTTTTAGATCAAAGAAGAAGAGACAGGTTAGCCCTGTTTTGTAATATTAGAACAGAAAATGTTATCTCAAGTCCTGATTTGCCATCTGTATATGAAATTCCATTAGTTTTACATAAACAAAATCTTGACGGTAAAATTTTAAAAAAACTTAGTTTACCTTTAAAAAATGTAAAACTTAAGGAATGGGAATCATTTGTTAAAAATTTAAACAATGTTTCTAAAAAAGTTAACATAGCAATTATCGGAAAGTATTTTGGAACAGGGGATTACCAATTAAGAGATTCATATGCGGCATTGTTTGATGCAATTGATCATGCAGGATGGAGTTTAAATACAAAAATAAATACTCATTGGGTAGATTCTGAGCAAATAGAAAAAAACGGAGCTAGGGAAACAATTGGAGACGTTGATGGGATAATTGTTCCGATTGGTTGGGGTAAAAGAGGAGCAGAGGGAATGATAAAAGCTGCAAGTTATGCCAGGATTAATAAAATACCATATTTAGGATTATGTTATGGCATGCAATTGTCTGCCATTGCTTTTGCAAGAGATGTATTAAACTACAAAAATGCTAATACAGTTGAAAACAATTCAAAAACTAAATATCCTATTATTCATTTTATTCCAAAGCAAAAAGAATATATGAAGAAAAGAGCATATGGTGGAACAATGAGACTTGGAGGTTGGAGGGCAAAAGTTAAAAAAAATACAATTGCATGGGAAATATATAATAAACATAATAAGTTTTTAGATAAAAACAAAACCATTACAAGTGAAAGACATAGGCATAGATATGAATTTAACGATAAATATACAAAAGAATTTGAGAAGAATGGATTTATTATAAGTGCGAGGTCAGTTGATGAAAACCTTGTTGAGATAATAGAACTAAAAAAGAATCTACACCCATTTTACCTAGGAACTCAAGGACATCCGGAATACAAAAGCAAACCATTAGATCCTCATCCGATATTTATTGAATTTTTAAAAGCATGCATTAAAAAACAATAATAAATATTGCTTGCTGATAAATTTTAAAGTATAATCTAAAGCTATGAAAGATAAAGACGTAAATTTTTTACCAGGGGATATAGTAAAGGTATATCAAAAGATTAAAGAAGGAGAAAAAACAAGAATTCAAATATTTCAAGGTGTGGTAATAAAAATAAAAGGCAGAAAAGAGAATAAAACTTTTACTGTTAGAAAAGTTGTAGGCTCAGTAGCAGTTGAAAGAATTTACCCATTAATGTCTCCAAACATCCAAAAAATAGAAATAAAAGCTCATTCTAAGAAAAAAATCAGAAGATCAAAGCTTTATTACCTTAAAGAAAATAAATAAGACTATTTGTTTTTAATAAATTTAATTTGCTCCCTTAAAACAGTAGCCGTTTCGAAATCTAAATCCTTGGCAGCACTTTTCATTTGTATAGTTAAAACTTTAATCATTTTTTCTTTATCGTCAGGTAAAATTATATCTTTTTTTTGAAGTTCTAAAAGATAATTTAATTCTTCTTCATTTTTTTTATGCTCAATAAGTTTTTTTCTAACAGATTTTATAATAGTTTTTGGTGTTATATTGTTTTTTTTGTTGTAATTTATTTGGATTTTTCTTCTTCTTTCAACTTCTTTTACAGCTCCCTTAATAGATTTTGTCATCTTATCTGCATACATTATTACTTCTGAATCAACATTTCTTGCCGCTCTACCCATTATTTGAATTAACGATGTTTTACTTCTTAAAAACCCTTCCTTGTCAGCATCTAATATAATTACCAATGATACCTCTGGTAAATCTAGTCCTTCTCTTAGTAAATTAATTCCAACTAG
>CAYWVK010000004.1:0-31405 GCA_964461865.1 uncultured Gammaproteobacteria bacterium | reverse complement strand
TAGAATCAATGTCGCAAAGAGGACATTATTTTGCAATTGTTGATGAGGTTGATTCTGTTTTAATTGATGAGGCAAGAACTCCTCATATTATTTCAGCTCCCGATGAAGCACCGACTCAAAAATATTATGAATACGCAAAACTTGTAACAAAACTTGTTCCGGAAATTGATTATAAAGTTGATGAAAAATTAAGAACAGCTCATTTAACAGAACACGGTGTTTCAAAAATTGAAAAACTATTTGGAATTACGGATATTTACGAAAAAGATTTTGATACGGTTTATCATCTGGAAGCAGCTTTAAAAGCCAGAACCCTTTTTCATAAAGAAAAAGACTATATTGTCAAAGATGGTCAGGTAATCTTAGTTGATGAGTTTACAGGAAGATTAATGGAAGGAAGAAGATTGTCGGAGGGTCTTCATCAGGCAATTGAGGCAAAAGAAGAGGTAACGATTCAAAGGGAATCAAAAACTTTAGCAACGGTTTCTCTTCAAAATTACTTTAGAATGTATGAAAGACTTGCGGGAATGACCGGAACAGCAGTAACAGAGGCAGAAGAGTTTAATAAAATCTACAAACTTGAAGTTTTAGAGGTTCCAACCAATAATCCGATGGTTAGAAAAGATCATGCAGATGCGATATATAAAACCTCCAGAGCAAAGTTTACAGCAGTTGCAGATGAAATTGAAAAAGCCAATAAAGCAGGTCAGCCCGTATTGATTGGAACTACTTCAATTCAGAAGAACGAAATTGTTTCACAGCTTCTAAGAAGAAGAGGTATAAAACATGAAGTTTTAAATGCAAAAAATCATTTAAGAGAAGCAGAAATTATTAAAAAGGCAGGAGAAAAAGGTGCGGTTACTGTTGCAACTAATATGGCAGGAAGAGGAGTTGATATTATTTTAGGAGGAGATGCTCCAAAGTATGAAGATGGAAGAGAAAAACGGGGAACAAAAGAGTGGGAAGCTTGGGAGATAAAACATAAAGAAGTTTTAGATGCAGGAGGGCTTTTAGTAATTGGTACTGAAAGACATGAGTCAAGAAGAATAGATAATCAGTTAAGAGGAAGAGCGGGAAGACAAGGAGATCCCGGAAGTTCGAGGTTTTATGTAGGACTTGATGATGAAATAATGCGTCTTTTTGGCGGAGACACAATTTCTTCTCTTATGACTAGATTTAAAATGCCTGAAAATATTCCTCTTCAACACCCGATTGTTTCAAAATCCATTGAGCAAGCGCAAACAAAAGTTGAAGGATATAATTTTGACATTAGAAAACATCTAGTTGATTATGATGATGTTTTAAATAAACAAAGAGAGATTATTTATCAAAGAAGAAGAACGGTCTTAGAAGCAGGACAGGGAGAATCGGATATTTTAAGAGATGAGATAAAAGAAAAAGTAAATACGGCAATTGTTAATTTGGTTAATCTTTTATCACTGGAAACCTATGACAGAGAAAAAAGTATAAATGAAAAAATTATTGATAGTTTTGCGACAATTATTCCTTTTGATGATAATTCAAAGTCTCAAATAATTAAACAACTGGAACAGTTAGCAGATATTGATAAAAAAACTGAATATTTAATTAGCATTTCAAATGATGTATATAACATGCGTGATAAGCAAATGGGGAGAGAGTTAATGCGCCAGGTCGAACGATTTGTAATGCTTTCCGTGGTTGATAATTTATGGATGGATCATTTGGATGCTGTTGATAATTTAAGACAGGGAATAGGTTTAAGGGGCTATGGGCAAAAAGATCCACTGGTTGAGTATAAAAATGAAGCATTTGCAATGTTTGAAAAATTAATTGCTGCAATTGACGATGAAATAGTTCACAGGATTTATAAAGTACAAGTACAACAAGCGCCAACGGTTCAAAGACAAAATACCAGAATGCAAACAAATACCCCCCAAAGCGAAACAGGAGAGGTGAAACAAAAACCAATTGAAAAAGAGGAGGCAAAAAAGAAGTTAGGAAGAAATGACCCTTGTTGGTGCGGAAGCGGAAAAAAATACAAAAAATGTCACTGGCCTAATTAATTTTAACTTATTATATTGTTGCTTTTGATATAATAAGGCTATGAAATTATTTCATTTAGAAGATACGCCTTTAACTCTTGCTCATGATAATTTAAAAAGAAAACGCTTTATTGCCCCTGGAGATGCAAAATCTAAACTGCAAACCGTTAATTATGTTGATTTAAAAAAGGGAATGTCTTTTAAAGCACATTCTCATTTGGACTGTGAAGAGTATTTTTATGTAATTGAAGGTAGCGCAAAAGCAGAAGTTGCTAATAAAACACTTGAAGTTAAAACAGGAGACTTTATAGTTGTTGAACCTAAAGAACAGCATTATATTGAAAACAACAGTAATAAAAGTTTTAAATATCTTGCATTTAGAATATTAATTTAATTTATGTTTGCTAATAAAAAAAAAGTAAAAATCGGACTTGCTTTAAGCGGTGGTGGAGCAAGAGGACTTGCTCATATTGGTGTTATTAAGGCATTTGAGGAAAAAGGAATTCCAATAGATATAATTTCGGGATCAAGCGCGGGAGCTTTAATTGGCGGATTATATTTAGCACAAGAATCTATTGAAAGTGTGGAAAAAATTGCTAAAGATCTTTCTTTAAAAGATATTGTTAAGCTTCTTGGTGGTATTGCTTCTCTCACCAGTGTTATAAGAGGAAAGAAAATGGATGCTTTTCTAAATAAATATTGTCAGAACAAAAAAATTGAAGAGTTAAAACTTTTATTTGCTCCTGTAGCAACAGATTTAATAACAGGTAATGATTATATTATCCGTACAGGTAGCTTATCAAAAGCAATTCGTGCCAGTTGTGCAATCCCCGGTTTGTTTGAGGGAGTTAAGTATTCTTCTAAGCTTCTTGTTGATGGAGCAATATCGCTTCCGATACCGGTTAGAGCAGCGAAAAAAATAGGTGCAACATTTGTAATAGCGGTTAATTTATATAGTTATTCTTTTGATGAGTCCAGAATTAAAGGGAGAAGAAAACCAAGAATACCATCCCTTAGTACCTCGGCAATAAATATGATGCAATATAATTTAGCCCAAGAACAATATAAAGAAGCAGACTTGATAATTTTTCCTGATGTAGTAAATATTCCCTCACTTGATATTAGGTATTTTGTTAAAGGAGAGGATATTGTTAAAAAAGGATATGAAGCAGCCTTGGAAATGGTACCAGTAATCGAAGATAAATTAAAAAATATTTCTAGTTAGTTAAATAAAAATCAACAGAAGTAGTTATTTAATGATAAAAAGCCAGAAAAGAATAGCTAATATAATTCTGTAAACTCCAAATGGAATAAACGTATGATTTTTTATAAATTTAAGTAAAAATTTAACAGCAAAAATTGAAACTATAAATGAACCTATAAATCCAATTGTTAAAAAAATATATTCTTGATTTGTAAAAGAGGAAAAACTACTTTTATAAATATCCAAAACCGTTGCTGCAAGCATCGTTGGGATTGCTAAAAGGAAGGAAAATTCAACTGCTGCTTTTCTTTTTGCTCCTAAAAAAAGTGCTCCAACTATTGTTGCAGCAGATCTTGAAACTCCGGGAATCATCGAAATTGATTGAAAAACTCCAATTAAAAAAGCATTTTTAGAGCTAATTGATTCTATTTTTTCCGCATGGTGTTCTTTTTCTTTATAAATTAACTCAAGAATAATTAAGATTATTCCACCGATAAACAAAGACATTAAAGTTATGTAAGTATTGCCAAGTAGATAATTTTTTACAATTCCATAAAAAATATAACCAATAATCGCCGTTGGTATAAAAGCAATTAATATTTTTTCCCAAATTTTTTTATTATTTATTAATGTTTTCCAATAGAGAAAAACAATTGCTAAAATTGCTCCGAATTGAATTATTATTTCAAAACTTTTAAGAAAATCTGTTTGTTTTATTTTTAAAAATTCTGAAGCTAAAATTAAGTGTCCGGTTGAAGATATTGGTA
This sequence comes from uncultured Gammaproteobacteria bacterium, assembly GCA_964461865.1. Taxonomy (GTDB): domain Bacteria; phylum Patescibacteriota; class Microgenomatia; order Levybacterales; family UBA12049; genus CAYWVK01. The sequence goes on along the minus strand of CAYWVK010000004.1, from coordinate 27,410 downwards.
AAAATTCAGTAATCCCCTCAACGATGGAAAGAATTAATACATCCAAATAATTCATAAGCTTAATAATATCTTAAAACCGTTAAGTAGACAACGATAAAAATTATAGGTTTGCAAATAAAATTTTGATTTCTTACAATTAGTCTAATGATGAAGGAAATAAAAACTGAAGAAGCGTGGGATAAAAAAAAGATAATAATTACGATAGCGGTTTTATTGGGCTTAGTAGTGGCTCTTGTATATTTTACAGGTGCTTATAAAGTAAAAGGAGACAGTGCTAAGCAGTCAAGAATTGAATTACAGGAAGCAGTAGAGGGAGCTGCTCAAAGTGTTGATGTACCAACAATTAAAGAAACCGTTCAGGATAAAATAGAAGAGATAAAAACAGAAGCAAGTAACATTGATATTGTTGAAGTTGCTTCTTCATCTCCTCAAGTACAAAAGATAATTAATGATATAAAGGCGCTTGAAAATTATCCAAAGGATCAGGCCAAGAGTATGTGTGAGAAAATCTGCGATAGTTTATAAAAAATGGAAGAAATAAAAAGAAAAACAAAACATAAGTTTAATCGATTTTTAAGAATTTTTGGGCCCGGTTTAATTACAGGAGCTGCCGATGATGACCCTTCGGGTATAGCAACTTATTCTCAAGTTGGTGCTAAGTTTGGTTTTGGACAATTATGGGTAATGCTTATTGCATATCCGTTAATGACCGCAATTCAAGAAGCATGTGCAAGAATAGGTGCAATAACAGGTAAAGGAATAGCAGCGGTAATCAGAGAAAATTACAACAAAAAAGTTCTGTTCATTGCCGTTTCATTAGTTGTTGTAGCAAACGTAATAAATATTGGTGCAGACATTGGAGCAATGGTTGCAGCATTTGAATTATTAATCCCTATCCCCGGTATTATGTTTGCTTTAATACTTACCTTATTTATGTTATTTCTTGAAGTTTTTGCATCATATAAATCATATGCCAGAGTATTAAAGTATTTGGCTTTAACACTTTTGGCATATCCTATTACAGCCTTAATAATTGGACAAAACTGGATGGAAGTTTTTAAAGCAACCTTTATTCCATATGTTCAATTAGATTTTGGTTTTTTCTTTATGCTAACTGCTGTATTTGGTACAACAATTTCTCCTTATATGTTTTTTTGGCAAGCTTCAGAAGAGGTTGAAGAAGAAATTGAACAAAATAGGGTGTCTAAAAATGGAGGAATACCAAGGATATCAAAGCCTTTTCTTAAAAAATTAAGAATAGATAATGCTTTGGGTATGCTTTTTTCAAACATAATTGCTTGGTTTATTATTATTGTCGCAGCTTCTGTTTTAAATAAAAATGGAGTTACGGAAATTAAAAGCGCAGCAGATGCAGCAATGGCTCTAGAGCCTCTTGTTTCGACTTTTCCAAACTCAGGATTTTTAGCAAAAACAATTTTTGCATCCGGAATAATTGGACTTGGGCTTTTAGCAATTCCAATACTTGCAGGATCGGCGTCTTATGCATTGTCAGAGGCATTTAAGTGGAGGGAAGGTTTAAGTTTAAAATTTAAGAAAGCACATGGTTTTTATAGCGTAATAATAATTGCTACGCTAATTGGTCTATTTATAAATTTACTTGGTTTTAATCCAATGGAGGCATTAATATTTGCCGCAGTATTTAATGGTATCGCATCTGTTCCCTTAATTTTTTTAATAGCTAAAATTGCCAGAAGTGAAAAAATAATGGGAGAACATAAGAGTGGAAAATTATCAAATATTTTAGTTTGGATTACCTTTATGGTAATGTTTATATCTGCAGCTACAATGTTTATAGCATTAATGTTTAATTTTTAATATGAATGAGTTAAATTCTCGATTAGACAAATTATTAGAAAATCTTAATCTTTTAGAAAAACAAAAAAGGATCAGGGAAATTGAGGTAGAGAGTATAAGAGCTGATTTTTGGAAAGATCACAAGGGTGCATCGGAAAAAATGAAAGAGCTGTCAATGCTTCAAGAGGAGTTGGAAAAAATTGAAAGACTAAAAAATTATGTTAAAGAGAAAAACATAAAAGAAGCGGAAAAATTATTAACAGAACTTGAGATTTTGTTTTATTTTTCAAGCCCTTTTGATAAAGGAAACGCTCTTTTGTCAGTTCATTCGGGTCAAGGCGGTGTTGAAGCAATGGATTGGGCACAAATGCTTTATCGAATGTACAGCAGGTATTTTGAGAGGAAAAATTGGAGCTTTGAAATTATCGAACAAACTCAAGGAGAAGAAGCAGGAGTCAAAAGCATTTCTGTTTCAGTTGAGGGTAAAAATGTTTACGGTTTTTTAAAAAAAGAAGCAGGTGTACATAGATTGGTTAGACAATCACCGTTTAATGCGGATAAGTTAAGGCAAACATCATTTGCATTAGTTGAAGTGTTGCCAGAGATTGATGAAAGTATAGATATTGAAATAAGAGAAGATGATTTAGAATGGGATTTTTTCAGAGCAGGTGGGCATGGAGGGCAAAATGTGAATAAAGTATCAACAGCAGTAAGACTTAAACATAAACCATCAGGAGTTATTGTAACTGCTCAAAGCCAACGTTATCAGGGGCAAAACAGAGAATACGCATTGAAAATGCTAAAGGCAAAATTGTGGGTTATTAAAGAAGAGGAAAGAAAAAATCAAGAGGAGGAATTAAAGGGAGGATATAAGACTCCTGGATGGGGAAATCAAATAAGATCTTATGTTTTGCATCCTTACCATATGGTTAAAGATTTAAGAACAAATTTTGAAACATCCAACACAGAGGCGGTTTTAGATGGCGACATAGAAGGCTTTATACAAGAAGAATTAAGAAGTACAAAATAACTTCAAATAAGTTGATAAAAAGCCTAAAATATGGTTTACTAATAAGAGGAGGTGATTTTAGTGGAAGAAAAAAAAGAAGAAAAGACTCAAGAAAATTTAGTTCATAATTTTGAAGAAAATAGTTCTTTTTTTAATCGTAAATTAATAATAATTTTAGTTGTTGTTATATTGTTTGGAATTGGAAGTGGTTATTATTTAGGACAAACAGGGGGAAAAGTTGGTGGAAAAAACATAACTCAAACAGTTCAAACAGGTGCTATTCAAAAAGGAACAACAGAGGGGTCATCTGATATAAGTACGTTTAAAGATACAGTAGAGGGAGAGCTTAAAGAAGGAGGAATTGACGGAGAAGGTGCTTTTCATTTGGAAAGACCCGGTGGAGTAAGTCAAAATGTTTATTTAACATCCTCAATAATTGATTTATCAAAATATGTTGGTAAAAAAATTAAAGTTTGGGGAGAAACCCAAAAGGCTCAAACAGCAGGTTGGCTAATGGATGTTGGTAGAGTTGAGATTCTCTAATGATTAAACTTAATAAGGTTTCAAAAAAGTATGGCACAGGAGAATATGCCTTAACAGAGGTAAGTTTAGATGTTGATAAAGGTGAGTTTGTGTTTTTAGTTGGACCAACCGGAGCCGGTAAAACAACAATTTTTAGACTTTTAACAAGAGAAATGTTGCCAACAGAGGGTGAAATCATTGTAAATGAATGGGACATAGTTAAACTTCCTCATTCAAAAATTCCCCAACTTAGAAAACAAATGGGAGTTGTTTTTCAGGATTTAAAATTACTTCAAGACAGAACAATATTTGAAAACATACTATTGCCTCTTGAGGTATCAGACGTAAATATAGTAGATGCAAAAAAAAGAGTAGAAGAGGCATTAATACAAGTTGATTTAGTTAATCATAAGGATAAATTTCCAATACAACTTTCAGGAGGAGAAGTTCAAAGAGCAGCAATAGCAAGGGCTTTGGTTTTGTCTCCGGATTTTTTGCTAGCTGATGAACCGACCGGAAATTTAGATATGGCAACATCGTGGGAAATAGTAAATCTTTTATCGGAAATTAACAAAAAAGGAACAACTGTTTTAATGGCAACGCATAATTTGGATATTATAAAAAACTTATCAAAAAGAGTTGTAAAACTTGAGAAAGGGAAAATAGTACATGATGATAAAAATCACGATAAAATAAAAAAGGCTGAGGAGCACAAGAAACATGAAACACACTAAAACAACTTGGAAAAACATCAGAAGGTCTCCATATCAGGCATTAGCGGCAATATTTATCATGACGCTTACTTTTCTTATAGTTTCTTTTTTCACCTTTATATTATATGGTTCACACCAAATAATTAATTTTCTTGAGTCAAAGCCTCAAGTTACAGCTTTTTTTGAGAATGAGACAAAACAAGAAGATATTAATAGTCTTGAAAATCAATTAAGAACAAACGAAAAAGTTGCATCTGTAAAGTATGTATCAAAAGAAGAGGCACTTAAGATTTATCAGGAGCAAAATAAAGATGACCCCTTGCTCTTAGATTTAGTTACAGCAGGCGTTTTGCCGGCATCTTTGGAGATATCTACATATAAAATAGAAGATCTTCAGGAAATTTCAGATGTTTTAAAATCTTCTCCTAACGTGCAGGAGGTAATTTATCAAAAAGATGTAATTTCAACTTTAACTTCATGGACAAATGCGATAAGAGGAATTGGAATTGGTCTTATTGTAATACTAACTATAGTTTCTGTGTTTACAATGATTACGATAATCGGCATAAAAATTTCTCAAAAAAAAGAAGATATTGAAATAATGAGACTTATCGGAGCAACTAATTGGCACATCCGCTGGCCGTTTATTCTTGAGGGAATTTATTACGGTGTTATCGGTTCAGTTATAGGTTGGTTAATTGCTTCTGTTTCTTTATGGTCATCAATGCCTGTTTTAACGGAATTTTTTAAAGGAATTACAGTTTTTCCAAGCAATCCTTTACTTATATTTATACTATTAGCAATAGAAATTGTAGGGGCAATTATTCTTGGAGCTTTGTCAAGCTATATGGCAGTACTAAGATATCTTAAATAATGTATGAATTATGAATTTAAAAATAAAAAAAAGCTTTATCCTCTTAACAGTACTACTGTTTAGTCTATTTTTATTAAACACTAATCTTTTTGTCTGGGCTCAGGAGACTGAAGATACAACAACGACTACTACAAAATCAGAAGATACGGCAGGGCTTGAAGATGAGATTAGAAAACTTGAAGAAAAGGTATCAGAGCTTCAGGGAAAAGCAAAAACACTATCTTCAGAAATTGCGGTAATGGATAATCAGGTAAAGCTAACAGAATATAGAATCGAAGCAAACAAAAAACAGATTTTAAGTCTTGAAGCAGATATTGATACGACTAATAAAAAAATCGGAAAATTGGAGGAGTCACTTGATGAGTTAACAAAAGTCCTTTTAAACAGAATTATTGCTACATATGAAGTTGGTACAATTCAACCCTTTAATGTATTGCTTTCCTCAAGTAATGTTTCAAATTTTTTTACAAGGCTTAATTATTTAAAGATTGCACAAACGCACGATAAAAGACTTATTTATGAAACCGAACAAGCAAAAATAGATTATGCAAATCAAAAAGAGATATTTGAAGATAAAAAGAAAAAAATTGAAGCCTTAAAAAAAGAATTAGAAGTATATACCAAGGAATTAGAGCAAAATAAATTAATTAGAAAAGACTTACTAAGCGTAACTCAAAATGATGAGCGAAAATATCAGCAATTACTCGCTCGAGCAAGAGCCGAATATGAGGCAATCTTAGGGATTGTTGCCGGAAAGGGAACAGAGGTTGAGGTTGGGAAAGTTAGTGAGGGGCAAAGAGTAGCAACCATGATTACAGGAGCGTCTTGTAATTCAAGCGGTACACATCTTCATTTTATGGTAACAAAAAACGGTAATACAGAAAATCCATTTAATTATTTAAAAGGAATTGATCATACAAACTGTTCCGGTGGAGGAAGTTGTACTCCTGCAGATCCGTTTAACCCTTCAGGAAGTTGGAATTGGCCCCTTGATGCACCAATTATGTTTAATCAGGGTTACGGCTCAACTTGGGCAATTGCAAATACATGGGTTAGAAGAATTTATACTTTTCATAATGGAATTGACATAAGTAGTTCATCAACAACAGTAAAAGCAGTTAAGGATGGAACTTTATATAAGGGAAGCTATTCTGTTGGTTGTGCCTTAGGTTACGTAAGGGTTGATCATGGCGAAGGAATGGAGACGTATTATCTTCACGTTTATCCCTAAAATATGTTTAAGAAACTGCCCTTTTTTATTCTTCTTTTTTTACTCCTTACAAAAAACACAGCTTTAGCAACAGACTTAAAAATAAACGAAATTTTTGTACATCCATCAGAAGGAAATGAATGGGTAGAATTTTATAATCCCGAATCGATTGATTTAACCACATATTATATAGATGATGATTTAGATTTTAACAGTGACTTAGAAAGCGGTTCTAAGAAATCATTAGCAAGTATTAATGCACTTAATTTACTTTTTCTCTTTTTTGAATGTTCTTCTTTTTTAAATAACGATGAGGATTATGTTGTTTTATTTTCTTTCGATGGACAAATAATTGATCAATATCAATATATTAAAGATCCGGGAAAAGATGTTTCAATTGGAAGATTTCCGGATGGTTTGGGGGAAATGGCTGTTTTAGTAAGTTCAACAAAAGGGTTAGAAAATAGTGTTTTGCCAACCTTAACGCCAACTAATACTCAAGCTCCAACTCCAAGTAATACTTCAACACCAACGCCAAAACCAAGCCCAACAGCCACAAAAGCACCAACCTTAGCTCCAACAAAAACACCAACACTCACAAAAGAAAATACGACAACTACGAGTAATTTAATTCTGACTTCTTCAAGTACAACGACGAAAACAATTTCCAGTAAGAGTTCGGTTTTGGGTCAGAAAACACTTAGGTTAAGTACGCCTTCTTCAACAATTACTCCTATAAAAAAAATAGACAAAAAAGAGCAAGAAAAGAAAAACGTTCCTGCTCTTATTTTTATCTCTACAGGGATAATTTTTATTGCAAGTTGTGTTATACTTGGATTTCTTTTTTATAAAAAGAAAAAAATATATGAAAAATAACATTTTTACAACAAACAGTTTTTCTCAAACACAAAATCTGGCTAAAGATTTTATTAAAACTAATAAAGGAAGAATATTGGCTTTATATGGAGACTTAGGAAGCGGTAAGACTACTTTTGTTCAGGGTTTAGGAAAAGGGCTTGGAATAAAAAAAAGAATGACGTCTCCAACATTTTTAATTATTAAAAGTTATGATATCGATAATAAAAAAATTAAAGAGAAATATTTTTATCATATAGATTTATATAGAATTAAAAGTAATGATGATGTTTTAGGTTTGGAGCTTGATGAAATTATTAATAATAAGCAAAATATCGTTGTTATAGAATGGCCGGAAAAATTGAAAAAAATATTACCCAAAAATGTAATTAATGTTCATTTTGAATATCTTAGTATAAATAAAAGGAGAATTGAGTTTAAATGAATCAGGATTTAAAAAGGGCAACAGCAATATTAAAAAAAGGTGGTATTGTTATTTTTCCAACAGATACTGTTTTTGGTATAGGGGTAAGAATTGATAAAAAAGACGCTGTTGAAAAGTTAATAAAAATTAGAGGTAGAGAAAAATTAAAGCCCTTTCCGATACTTGTCGAAAATTTGGAAATGGCCAAAAAATATTTAAAACCCTTTGACAGAATAGTAAAAACTAAATTAATGGATAAATATTGGCCGGGTGGATTAACAATTGTTTTAAATTGCAAAAAAGATAAAGTAAATCCTCTTATAAGAGGTAATAAAGATACGCTTGGTATAAGAATTCCTAATCATGATCAAACACTAGCTTTAATAAAAGGAGTAGGGGTTCCAATTATTGGTTCTTCTGCAAATTTTCTAGACGATAAAACACCCCTTTTATTAAAAGATATTAATCCAAAATTAATAAATTTAGTAGATTACGTTTTAGATGGTAAATGTGGTATTAAAAAACAATCAACTGTTATTGATTGTTCAAGAAAAACCTGGAAGATTTTAAGACAAGGAGCAGTAAGCATAAAAATTTTAAAAGTAGAATTATTTATTGATACATCCAGTAATGAATATTTATCAGTTGGAATAAAAATTGAGAATAAGCTTTATTTAAACAAAAAGACTATTGATTATCAAAAAGCTCAAGCGGTTTTACCAATGATAAAAGAAATGCTACAAAAACATAAGCTTGGTTTAGAAGATTTGTCTTTAATAAAAATAAATCAAGGACCAGGTTCGTTTACAGGATTAAGAGTGGGTATTTCTGTTGCTAATACGCTTTCCCACTTTTTAAAAATACCGATTAACGATAAAAAAACAGGAGAACTACTAGAACCGATTTATAAATGATATACTAAATAATAGATAGTTATTGAATTTTTAACTGAAAATGAAATAATAATTCTATGAAGAAATTTTTAACCCATTATTTTTATCCTCACGAGACAAATAATCACAGAGCTAAATTACTTCATCATAAAAGCATTCTCTTTTTTATCTTTTTTTTAGTTGTCGGAGGTTTTTTCCTTTCTTTTGTAAGATCTAATTATTCTTCAGTCTTGGGTATTTCAAATAATGTTACTCTTCAGGAATTATTAGCATTAACAAATAGAGAAAGAGAGATAAATGGTTTACCTGCTCTTAAGTTAAATGGTGAGTTATCTTCAGCTGCGGAGGGAAAAGCAAGTAATATGCTTACGGAAAATTATTGGGCTCACGAGTCTCCTGGTGGAGTGACTCCTTGGGTATTTATAAAAAACGCAGGTTATAATTATACCTATGCAGGGGAAAATCTTGCCAGGGGATTTACAAATGCACAGGATGTTGTTAGTGCTTGGATGGCAAGCCCAACACACAGGCAAAACATGCTTTCTAGTAATTATAAAGAAGTTGGTTTTGCAATAAGAACAGGAAATTTAACAGGCGAGGAAACAGTTTTGGTAGTTGAAATGTTTGGCTCAAGAGAATTAAGCGGGCAACCTTCAACTGCCGGAACAAAACCTGAAATTGCAGTTGCCTCAAATACTAAAAACAGCATGGCTAAAGAGGAGTTAGTAGTAGAAGAGATTAAAGAAACAGAAGGGGAGAAAAACTTAGTTGCAGGAATAAATTTAGATCAATTATCTAAGTCAAATATAACTGCGGTAAAAAAAGAGCCATTGGTAAATGGTCTTGCTTTTTTTTCAAATCTGGTAAGGATAATAGTTGGTTTATTTATTTTAGTTTTAGCGTTAGATATGATAGTTGTAAGACGAAAGAAACTGGTCAGATTTGTTGGGCATAATATTGATCATATTCTTTTTTTAAGCTTAATATTAATTTTAATCGGGTTTTTGGCTAAGGGAGTAGTTGTTTAATGAATAAAAAATCTAATAATTATATTGGCTATTATATCTCTTTACTTGGATTATTAATTCTTGGTTTTCTTCTTGTATATTTTGCATCTCCAAATAAACAACTTCAAATGTTTGTTTTTACAATTACTACTGTTTTTTACGTTTTTTGGGGAATTTTACATCATAGGATAAATCATGACTTAACACTTAAAATTGTGGTAGAATACATACTTATTGGATGTTTTGGTATATCAATTATGTTCTTTTTGTTTAAAGGAGGATTCGGACTATGACCTATTCGACTATAGCTCAAGGTCATAGTGAGGAGATCGAACTATGAGAGGACTAATATTAGCAGGAGGAATGGCCACAAGGCTTAGACCATTAACTTTGGTAACAAATAAGCATTTACTTCCGGTTTACAACAAGCCAATGATTTATTATCCCCTTGAGGCAATGTCTAAAGCTGGAATAAAAGAAGTTTTACTTAGTTCTTCTCCTGATCATGCAGGCCACTTTGCTAATCTTTTGGGCGCAGGTGAGGAGTTTGGGTTGAAAATATATTATGTTGTTCAAAGAAATCCAAAAGGAGGAATTTCTGATGCTATATCATTAGCAGAAGAATTTTCAAAACACGATAATTTAACAGTTATGTTAGGTGATAATATTTTTAATTTTGATTTAAAAAAACATCTAAACGAATTTGAAAAAAAGAACAAAGGAGCCATGGTCTTTGGAGTTAAAATGCCAACAGAATCAGGACAATATGGAGTAATTGAAGTTAATGAAAACGGAAAAGTGTTATCAATTGAAGAAAAACCGGAAAAACCCAAATCTAACATTGCACAAACAGGAATTTATGTTTACGACAATAGAGTTTTTGATTTTATAAAAAAACTTAAGCCATCTAAAAGAGGAGAGTTAGAAGTTACTGATTTAAATAATTTTTATCTTAATGAGGGGACGCTTGAATGTAAAATTATTGATTGGTGGATTGACGCAGGGTCCTCACATGATGAACTTCTTAGTGCAAATAACCTCGTTTTTAAAAAAATAAAGAACGGAGATCTTTAAATGAGCAATTGGAAAACAGTTTCCAGTAAAAAAATTTTAAATACTGATTTTTTTGATGTCGAAAAGGAAAAAATAATACTTCCCAATGGTAATAAGCATGTTTACCAATCAGTTATTAGAAAACCCGTCTCAATGATTATACCTTTAACAAATGATTACGAAGTATACATGATTAAACAATATAGATATTTGTATGATGATTATTTAATTGAGTTTACAGCAGGGCATGTGGATGAGAACGAGAACCCTTTAGCAGCAGCGAAAAGAGAACTTAAAGAAGAAACGGGATTAGTAGCTAAGCACTGGGAAGAAATAAGTAGAATCGAAAATTCTGCAAGCGTAGTTAAGTCAAGAATTCATCTTTTTTTAGCTAAGGACTTGGAAAAAGAAGAAGCAAAGCCGGAAGATGGAGAGGAAATAGAATTGATAAAAGTGTCGCTTGATAAAGCCGTAGAAATGGTAATGAAAAAAGAAATTACAACAGTATCAACAATGTATGCTATTTTATATTTAGAAAAATTAGTTAAGGAAAAAAGATTATGAAAACATTAGTAACAGGTGGAGCTGGTTTTATTGGTTCAAATTTTATACTTTATTGGTTTAAAAATCATCCCAACGATAAAATTATAAATTTAGATAAATTAACTTACGCTGGTAATTTAGAAAATCTAAAACTACTCGAAGGGAATTCAAATTATCAATTTATACACGGTGATATTTGTGATCCCGAAATTGTTGAAAAGGCAATGAATGGAGTAGATACGGTTGTACACTTTGCAGCGGAAACTCATGTAGATAGGTCAATTTTTAAACCGGCAGACTTTATAAAAACAAACGTATTAGGGACACAAGTACTTTTAGAAAAAGCTTTAAAAAATGAAGTTAAAAGATTTCATCACGTTTCTACAGATGAAGTATATGGTAGCTTAAAACTTAAAGATTTGAATAAATTTAATGAACGAACAAATTATGATCCCAGAAGTCCATATTCAGCTAGTAAAGCCGGATCAGATCATCTTGTAAGGGCATATTATCATACGTATAATTTGCCGACGACAATTTCTAATTGTTCAAATAATTATGGTCCGTTTCAATTTCCTGAAAAAATGATTCCACTTGCTATTACGAATATATTAGAGAATAAAAATGTTCCAATTTATGGTGACGGATTATATGTAAGAGATTGGCTTTATGTTGAAGATCATTGCAGGGCAATTGATTTAATTTTAGAAAAAGGAAAAATTGGTGAAACCTATTGTATAGGAGGTTTAAATGAGGATATAAGTAATTTATCGGTTGTTGAAAAAATATTAAAAATATTGGGTAAAAAAGAAGACATGATTGAATTTGTTAAGGATAGACCGGGACACGATAGAAAATACGCTGTTGATTGGTCAAAAATAAAAACAGAATTAGGCTGGAAGCCAATGCATAGTTTTGATGAATGGCTTAAGAAAACAGTTGAGTGGTATAAGGAAAATGAACAATGGTGGAAAAGCGTTAAAAGTGGTGATTATCAAAAATATTATAAAAAACAATATGGAAACATATGAAAATATTAGGAACCGGATTAACCGGACTTGTCGGATCAAGAATAGTTGAGCTTCTAAAAGATTTTGAATTTGAAAGTTTAAACAGGAGAAACGGAATTGATATTACGATAAAGGAGCAAGTAATAAAAGCAGTTGGGAATTCTTCATCAAACACAGTACTTCATTTAGCAGCGTTTACAAAAGTTGATGATGCGGAAAAAGAAAAACATTTAGAAAAGCAAAGTAATGCTTGGAAAATAAATGTTTTAGGCACAAAAAATGTAATAGAAGCTTGTCAGAAATTTAATAAAAAAATAATTTATTTTTCAACTGATATGGTTTTTTCAGGAGAAAAAAACTTGCCGGAAAAATACAAAGAGGAAGAAACTACAAATGCCATTGGTTTTTATGCCAAAACAAAAGAAGAAGCTGAAAAATTAGTTGAAAATGCTTCTTGCCCATGGGTAATTTTGAGAATTGCTTATCCGTATCGTGCAAATTTTGAAAAAGAAGAATACGTAAGGGTTTTTAAAAGATTACTAGAAAGCAAAAAAAGAATAACAGCAGTAGCTGATCACCATTTTACCCCTACTTTTATTGATGATTTACCCTTGGTTATAAATTTAATTATTAAAAATAATTTAATAGGTAAGTATCACGCTGTCGGGGAAGAGATAATTAGTCCTTATGATGCTGTAATAAAAATTGCAAAGGTGTTTAATTTAAATAAAGAATTGATTGAAAAAACAACCAGAAATGAATTTTTTAAAGATAAGGCTCCAAGGGCATACAATTTATCCTTAAATAATGATAAAATAGAAAAACTGGGAATTAAAATGACCTCTTTTGAAGAGGCACTGGAAAAAATTAAAATTCAGTTAAAAAATTAATATGACAATAACGTTTGTAGGACATGGTTATGTAGGGTTGGTTACAGCTGCTGTATTTGCAGATCTTGGCAATACTGTTTGGGTAGTTGGTCATACAAGAGAAAAAATTGATAATTTAAAAAAGGGAATAATTCCAATTTACGAGCCACGTCTTGAGGAAATGGTTAAAAAAAATGTAATGGCAAAAAGACTACTTTTTACCCTTGATTATAAAAAAGCAATTCCTGAATCAAAAGTTGTTTTTATTGCTGTTGGTACGCCGTCAAAAGAGGATGGTCAGGCAAATTTATCATCGGTTTTTGAAGTTGCAGGAAAAATTGGTGAAAATCTTAATGGTTATACAGTGGTTGTAACTAAGAGTACAGTCCCTGTCGGTACAAATAAAAAAGTAAAACAAATAATCGAGAAAGTAAAACCGCAAAAAGCAGAATTTAATCTTGCATCAACACCGGAATTTTTGCGAGAGGGGCAAGCAATATCCGATACGTTATCTCCGGACAGGATTGTAATCGGAACAGACTCAAAAAAAGCAGAGCAAATATTAGTTGAGCTACATGAGCCTATTGATGGAAATTATGTATTAACCAATATTGAAACAGCAGAAATGATAAAGTATGCATCTAATGCATTTCTTTCAACAAAAATTTCTTTTGCTAATGCCATAGCGAAATTAAGCGAGCTAACAGGTGCAGATGGGCTTAAGGTATTAGAGGGTATAGGGCTTGATGAAAGAATCGGAAATAAATTTCTTTCTCCAGGAGCAGGATATGGAGGAAGTTGTTTTCCAAAGGATGTTAGGGCTTTAATTGCGATTGCCAAGGAAAATAACTACGATTTTGCCTTACTAAGAGAAGTAGAGCGTATTAACAAAGAGGCAACAGAAGATATTGTAAGAAAAGCAAGGAAGTTGTTGGATAATAAAGTTAATGGCAAAACGGTTGGTATATTAGGCCTTGCATTTAAGCCGGACACAGATGATATGAGAGATGCTCCATCAATTAGAATAATTAATTTGTTAAAAAGCGATGGGGCAAAGATTAAGGCTTATGATCCAATTGCCATTAATAGTGCCAAGAAAATATTTAAAGAAATTGAATATGCAAATGATGTCTATGAAACAGCAAAAGACGCAGATCTTTTAGTTGTTGTTACCGAATGGAATGAATTTAGACAATTAGATCTTGAGAAAATTAAAAAACTAATGAAAAAACCAATAATTCTTGATGCTAGAAATATTTACTCACCGGAAGAAGTAATGTCTCTTGGTTTTGAGTATCAAGGAGTAGGAAGATAATTATGCAGAGAAAAATCCTCATTACAGGAGCATCCGGATTTGTTGGCTATCATTTAATAAAATATTTATCAGATAAAAAAGATGTAAAAATTTATGGTACTTTTCTTGAAGATTCATCTAAGAATAAATTAGCAGAATATAAAGATAAAATTATTTTAGAAAAAGTTGATTTATCAGATAAAGAAAAAGTAATTTTTTTAATTGAAAAAATAAAACCCGATGAAATTTATCACTTAGCAGCATTTACAGTTCCTTCTTTAAGCTTTGATCAACCGGAAAAGGTGATCACAAACAACATCCTATCGGAGATTAATATTTTAGAAGGTTTGAAAAAATGTAATCTTTTTAAAACAAAAGTTTTAATTGTTTCATCTGCAGATGTTTATGGAAAAGTTGATAAAGAAAATATACCGATAAACGAAAACACCCCTTTAAACCCTGTTAATCCATATGCAGTTTCGAAAATTGCTCAGGATTATTTAGGTCTTCAATATTTTTTAGCATATGGAATTAACGTAATTAGGGTGCGTCCTTTTAATCATGTTGGTCCAGGGCAAGGACCAAATTTTGTTGTTGGTGCATTTTCAAAAAAAATTGCAGAAATAGAAAAAGGTAAAAGAAAGCCAATTCTTGAAGTCGGAAACCTAGAAGCAAAAAGAGATTTTACAGATGTTTTGGATATGGTTAGGGCTTATTATTTAGTTTTAGAAAAAGGAGTACCAGGTGATGTTTATAATATTGGTTCAGGAAAAGCATATAAAATTAAAGATATATTAAACATATTGTTATCTTTTTCTAAAAAAGAAATAGAGGTAAAAATAGATAAAACATTATTTAGACCAATAGATGAGCCTGAACTAAGATGTGATTGTTCAAAGTTTAAAAAAACAACCGGTTGGAAGCCATTAATCCCGATTGAAAAAACTTTAAGAGAAACTCTGGACTATTGGAGAAATATAATTTAAAATAAATCTTATGAAAAGAGCTTTAATAACAGGTATTACAGGGCAAGACGGTTCATATTTAGCAGAATTTTTGCTACAAAAGAATTATAAAGTTTATGGTTTAACAAGAAGAACCAGTACGATTAATCTTGAAAGAATAAAACATATTGAAGATAAAATTGATTTAATATCAGGGGATTTACTGGATCAAAGTTCCCTAGCAGCTGCAATTTTAGAATCAGAACCAGATGAAGTATATAATTTAGCAGCGCAGTCTTTTGTAAGAGCTTCTTGGTTGCAGCCGGTTTTAACAGGTGAATTTACAGCTCTTGGAGTAACAAGGGTATTGGAATCAATAAGAACAATTAATCCTAAAATAAGATTTTATCAGGCATCGTCATCAGAGATGTTTGGAAAAGTCACCGAAACTCCGCAAAAGGAAACAACTAGATTTCATCCGAGAAGTCCATATGGCGTTGCTAAGGTTTATGGACACTATATAACATTGAATTATAGAGAAAGTTACGATTTATTTGCTTGTTCGGGAATTTTATTTAATCATGAATCACCACGAAGAGGGCTGGAATTTGTAACAAGAAAAATTTCTCACGCTGTTGCCAGGATTCATTTAAAGAAACAAGATAAGCTTGAGCTTGGAAACCTAGAGGCAAAAAGAGATTGGGGATTTGCAGGAGACTATGTAGAGGCAATGTGGTTAATGTTACAGCAGGAAAAGCCTGACGATTTTGTTATAGCAACAGGAGAAAATCATAGTGTTAGAGAATTTTTAGAACTAGCTTTTAATACAGTTGGAATAAAAGATTGGGAAAAATATGTAATTTCAAATGATCCAAGGCACATGCGTCCGGCAGAGGTAGATTATTTAATTGGGGATTATAGTAAGGCAAAAAAAGAATTAGGCTGGAAACCAAAGACAAGCTTTAAAGAACTAGTAGAAATGATGGTTAAGGCTGATATTGAAAGCGAGAAAGCTAATAAATAATTTATGCATAAAATACTCGTAGCCGGAGGAGCGGGCTTTATTGGTTCCCACCTTTGTAGAGAACTTATTGCTAAGCAAAACGAAGTGGTTTGTTTAGATAGTTTAATAACTGGAGTAGAAGATAATCTAATAGATTTAAAAAAAAATCCTAAATTTACATTTTTAAAAGTTGATGTTTCAAAAAGAAAAGATTTAGAAAAACTTAATTTAAAGGGAATAACTCATTTATTTCACTTAGCTTCCCCTGCTTCTCCCAATAGTAAAAGTAAAATAAGTTTTATTAATCTTCCGATTGAAACTTTACTTGCTAATTCCCAAGGTACACATAATTTATTAGAAGTCGCCAGAAAAAATAATGCCAGCTTTCTTTATGCATCTACCTCTGAAGTTTACGGTAATCCTAAGGTAAGTCCCCAGGATGAAAAATACTTTGGAAATGTTAATCCGAATGGAATCAGGTCCGTTTATGATGAAAGTAAAAGATTTGGAGAAGCAATGACAATGGCATATTTTAGAAAATTTAATTTAAACATAAGAATAATTAGAATTTTTAATACTTATGGACCATTTATGCAAAAAGATGACGGAAGAGTAATCTCAAATTTTATCAATCAAGCAATAAGAAATGAGCCGATTACAATTTATGGTGGCGGAAAACAAACCAGAAGTTGTTGCTATGTTGATGATATGGTTAGAGGATTAATTTTATCGATGTTTTCTAAGGAGGTAAAAGGAGAAGTGATTAATATCGGTAATCCTGATGAAAGAAAAATTATTGAACTTGCTGAAATAATAAAAAAAATTTCTAAATCTTCATCCGAGTTTACTTTTGAAGATTTACCCGAAGATGATCCTTTAATAAGAAAACCTGATATAACAAAGGCAAAAAAACTTATTAATTGGGAACCAAAAATAGACATTGAAGAAGGTATAGGAAAAACTGTAGAATATTTTAAGAATAAAATTTAATGAAAGCAGTAATAATCATACCGACATATAACGAAAAAGGAAACATCGAAAAATTAATAGGAATCTTAGAAGAAGAAATATTTCCTAAAGTTAAAAACCACGAAATGGCAATTTTAGTTGCTGATGATTCCTCACCTGATGGAACCTCAGAAATTGTAAAAGACTTAATGAAAAAATATAAAAGCTTGGATTTAATTATTGGTAAAAAAGAGGGGTTAGGTGCTGCATACATTAGGGGAATGACTTATGCCATAGATAAAATGGGAGCAGATATTTTATTTGAAATGGATGCAGACTTTTTTCATGATCCTACAAAAATTGCCAATTTTTTAGAAGAGATAGACAAAGGAAGCGATTTTGTTATTGGTACTCGTTATAGCAAAGGTGGTTCAATTCCGCAAGATTGGGGAATTCATAGGAAAATATTATCTGTTTGGGGAAATTTATTTATTAGAGTTCTTTTTGGAAGAAAAGGCATAGATGATTGGACCGGAGGATATAGGGCAATAAAAAAAGAGGTATTTTTAAAAGAAAAAGATAAATTGGGTAAATTTACGGGATATACTTTTCAGGTTGGATTTTTGTATAACGCGGTTAAAGATGGATTTAAAGTAGCGGAGGTTCCGTTTAATGCAAAGGATAGAACTCTTGGTAAATCAAAAATTCCGGGAATAGAAACAATTGTGAAAACCTTAGTTTTTGTAATTAAAATGAGAACAATAGAATTGATTTACGGAACTTTTGGAAAATTTTTAGTTGTCGGAGGAACAGGTTTTATATTACAGTTAATAGTTTATAGAATTTTAATTGGCTCAACGAATTTACCTTTAGGACTAGCTAATCTGTTTTCAGCTCAACTTGCAATATTTTCAAATTATAATTTAAACAATCTTTGGACCTTTAAAAGAGAAAGGGCTAAAAATTCTTCAACGTATTTTCTTAAAATGCTTGGTTTTTTCGCAAGTTCAAACATAGGCGTAATTATTATTCAATCAGGATTAATTCAACTTGGAGAAATATTGTTTGGTAGAGAACACCCATTACCCTATGTTTATTTTGTTTTAGCAACCAGTGTACTTTTAGTTTATAACTTTTCCATGTATCGTTTTGTTATTTGGAAAAGAAAACCCCATTAAACAAATGTTAAAAATAAAACATTTTATTTCAGAAAATTGGGTAATTTTAATTATTTTAATTATTGCCGCCTTTTTAAGGATGTATAGAATTGCAGATTATTTGACCTTTTTAGGAGATGAGGGAAGAGATGTACTTGTTGTTTACGAAATTTTACATGGGAAATTAACTCTTCTTGGTCCAACAGCTTCTGTTGGAGGATTTTTCTTAGGTCCGATTTATTACTATTTTATGACGCCATTTTTATGGTTATTTAATTATAATCCTGTTGGGCCGGCAGTAATGGTTGCTTTATTTGGAGTTGCAACCGTATGGTTTGTTTATAAAATTGCTTCAGAGTTTTTTAATAAGAAAGTAGGACTTATCTCTTCTTTTCTTTATGCAATTTCGCCTGTTGTAATCGCTTACTCAAGATCTTCTTGGAATCCAAATATTGTTCCATTTTTTTCTCTTTTATCTTTATATACTGTTTATAAAGGCCTAAAGAATAAAAGTAAAAAGTGGCTTTTTATATCCGGAATACTTTTAGGCATTGGACTTCAATTACATTATATAATCGTTTTTTTAATAGCAGTAGTTTTTATTTACGTATTAATTTCAAAGCTTTTTTTAAAGGATACTAGAAAGCTTTTATTGATAATAAAAGATTATATTTTTATTATTGCAGGATTAATAATCGGTTGGATTCCTTTTTTGGCTTTTGAAGTAAGACATGGTTTTCAAAATATTCAAAGTATTTTAAATTTTGTTTTAAAGTCAGGTGACACAGGCGGTAATAGTATGTTTTTTACCGTTGCTTATGATGTATTTTTTAGGCTTTATGCAAGGCTTGCGTTTTCTTATCCTTCACAAGAAAAAATAGAAAGCTATAGTAGTTTAATAATTTTATCATGGCAAATATTAATTATTTTAATTGCTGTACTTAGTGTATTTTTATTATTTTATTTGTTAATTAAAAACTTTAAAAATAAAGAAAAATTTTTACAATTTAATTTGCTTCTGGTCTGGTTAATTGTTGGCGTTTTATTATTTGGGTTTTATAAAAAATCAATATATGATTATTACTTAGGCTTTCTTTTTCCGCTCCCCTTTTTACTTATAGGGAATTTTATTTATGAATTTTACAAAAAATCAAAGTCTTTAATAAAATTAATTCCGGTTATTCTTTTGCTTTTTATAATTTATATAAACATTAGTGGTGTTCCTTTTAAATATCAACCAAATAGACAATTAAACCAAATGAAAACAATAGCAGAGTTCGTTGTAGAAAAAGCAGAGGGAAAACCGTTTAATTTCGCATTAATCACAGGAGGTAATTCGGACCATGCATATAGGTATTTCTTTAAAGTTTGGAATAAAACATCAGTTGTGATGTTAGATTTAGAAAAAGATCCAAAAAGAGAAACAGTAACTGATCAGTTATTTGTTGTTTGTGAAAGTATTCCTTGTTATCCTCTTGGACATTCTCTTTGGGAAATTGCAGGATTTGGAAGAGCAGAGATAGAGAACGAATGGGACGTATCGGTAGTTAAAGTTTATAAATTAATCCCCTATAAAGAAAAACCCCTACATTAATTTGTTGTAGGGGTTTTTAATTATTTCCTGAAACGTTATTCCTATCGCGATAGGATTTTCAAGAAATTATCCTCCAATTTTGTACATTCCTGTACCACAAACTGGGCACTTGCCTTTAAGTGCTGGTTTTCCATTTTTCATGGTAACCTTTTCCGCATTTGGATCTTCTCTTTTTGCGCGGCATTTAACACAATACATTGATGCCATTTTAAAATCACCCCCTTTCAGTTAATATGATAATCCAGGTAAAATTAATATTTTATTTGTCAAAACCAGAAATAAGATTATTTGTAAGGCGATAACAGATGAGGTAAGTATTGCGGTTTTTTTTAAATCATGAATTAAGTAATCATAATTTAAACCATCTTCTTTTTTGTTTGTAGTTTTTATTACTTGTTCCTCTTCCTCTTTTTCTTTAAATTCCTTTTTTTCCGAAGCTTTGGGTTTTTCAACCGATGTTTCAGTGTGGCTACTAAGAGTTTTTTTCAATAGTTGTCTTTTTAAGTCTGCAACTATTTTTTGTTGTCTAGTTTTTTTCTTCTTAGCCATGCTAGAAGCCTAGATTACACTATTGACACAAAGCTGTCAAGAGGCTAATATATTATGAGTATCTATGGTATCCAATTTAATTCTTTACGGATTTATCGCTGTTTTTATTTGGCTTTTGTTGGTAACATTTTTTTGTTGGAGATCAATATCACATTATAATAAGTTAACAAAAGGAATTAGTGAAAGAAGTTTAAAAACGGTGCTTGAAAATTTGCTAAAAGACGTTAATTTTCAAGAAAAAGAAATAGAACAGCTTAAAGAGTATACGGAAAAATTAGATAAAGAAGGAAAGTTTCATGTTCAAAAACTGGGACTAATAAGATTTAATCCTTTTAAGGATACAGGGGGAGATCAAAGTTTTGTTTTATCTATTTTAGATGGAAACGATACGGGAGTAATAATTTCGGGACTCTATTCAAGATCCGGTACAAGATGGTATGCTAAAAAGGTTGCTAACGGAAAAGGAGTAGAGTATGAATTATCAGAAGAAGAGAAAAAATCTGTAAAAGAAGCAAAGGATCTTAAGTAATATGGGAAATAAAAAATTTTTATCGATATTATTAATAGTTTTAGCTTATATTGCCTCAACTGGACTTTCATATCTTTTGTTTTCAACTACAAGCTTGGGTAATACTACTACTACTTCAAAAGTTGCTGCTCCGATAAAGGGAAGTGATGGGAAAACAATTTTTGATGAATCATTGCCAAAAACAGAAGCGTGTCCACTAAATGGAGAGAAATACTCAAAACAACAGAAAGAATGGTGGGAGAAGCATGGGCCATTAGGAGTAATGATAGAAAATCACAAGAATGCAAGACCACAATCTGGTCTTTCTTCAGCAGATGTAGTTTATGAAATAGTTGCAGAAGGTGGAATAACAAGGTTTTTAGCGATGTATTATTGTCAGGATGCAGGTCAGGTAGGCCCTGTAAGATCTGCTCGAACTTATTTTATTGATTTTGCTTCAGAGTATGGAGATTTTCCACTTTATGCTCATGTTGGAGGAGCAAATCATCCGGGTCCAGCAGATGCAATTTCACAATTAACAGATTATGGATGGACATTGCATAATGATTTAAATCAATTTGCGATTGGTTTTCCTGTTTTCTGGAGAGATTATCAAAGACTTGGACATGATACGGAAACAGAGCATACAATGTATTCTACAACGGAAAAACTTTGGGATTATGCTCAAAAAGATAGAAAACTTACAAATGTTAATGAAGATAATGAAGCATGGGACCAAGATTTTACTTCTTATGAGTTTAAAGATGATGCTTCGGTTTCTGAAAGAGCAAAAAGTCAAACAGCACATATTGAATTTTGGGAAGGGGATAAAAACTATTATGTTGATTGGACATTTGATCCAACAACAAATCTTTATAAAAGAAATAACGGAGGAGAACCACACATAGATACTAATAACAAAAAACAAATAACAGCTAAGAATATAGTTATTTTATATATGCAAGAATCAAGTGCAAATGATGGCTATGAAAATAACGTACATTTGCTTTATAAAACAAAAGGAACAGGAAAAGCGATCTTTTTAATGGATGGTAAAAAGATTTCAGGAACATGGAAAAAAGATAAAAGAGTTGCAAGAACACAATTACTAGATTCAAAAGGTGCTCCAATTGAATTAAACAGGGGGAATATTTGGTTTGAAATCCTGCCCTTAGATGGAGTCGCTAATATTAAATAGAAAGAGGCAAGGATTATGTTATCAGATCTTATTACGTCTAAAGCAAGAGTAAAAATACTTCAGGTTTTTTTAACCTCTCCCTTAAGCATGTTTCATGTAAGAGAGTTAGTTAGAAGAACAGGCGATGAAATAAATGCCGTAAGAAGAGAGCTTGCTTATCTTGAAAAAAAAGGAATTTTAATAAAAGAACCAAGAGCAAATAGGGTTTATTATTCATTGTCAAAAAATTATCCTTTTTACTTTGATTTACTTCGTCTTGGAGCAAAAAACATCGGACTTGGAGACGAATTACTTAAAAATAGAATTAAACTTGGGAAAATAAAATATGCAATGTTTTCGGGAAGATTTATAAGAAAAATTAAAGAGCAGCCGGATGAAGTCGATTTACTAATTGTTGGAAGTGTAGTTTTGCCCGAGCTTGCCCTTTTGGTAAGAAATGAAGAAAAAAGACTAGGAAGCGAAATAAATTACACAGTTATGACAGAGGATGAGTTTTCTTTTAGAAAAAAGAAAAGAGATCCTTTTATAATCTCTATACTTTCCGGATCTAGAATAATGTTAATAGGAGACGAAGAAGCAATGCTTTCATGAAAAATCCACGTTCTCTTTTTTGGTTTATTATTTTTTTAACCGTTATATCGGTTTTTATTAACCTGCCTAAAATTGAAGGCTTTAAAATACCGCCCTTTAATACCAAGTTAAGCTTAGATGCAAATTCGTTACTAAAGTCAATAGGAGTAAAAAAAGAATTAAAGTTTAGACAGGGTTTGGATTTAGAAGGAGGAACACAAATAACCTATAAAGCAGATCTTTCATCTATTCCAAGTGCTCAAAAAAGTGCTGCTTTAGACTCTGCGAGAATAATAATCGAAAGAAGGGTAAACTTATTCGGAGTATCAGAACCGATTGTGCAAACAGCAATTACAAGTAGTGATTCAAGAATAGTTGTTGAGTTACCAGGGGTTGATATAACTCAAGCAAAAAATATAATCGGAACAACAGCAGAGCTTACTTTCTGGGAACAAATTGCATCAGAATCTGCAGAGGTTGCAACAACCTCAGGATACCCTTTAGGGTTAAATTCAAATTTTAAAAAAACCAATCTATCAGGAAAAGACTTGCAGCATACAAGTGTAACCTTTGACTCAAATACTTCTCAACCGCAAGTTCAATTAACTTTTACCCCGGATGGTTCTAAGAAATTTGCAGATATTACTAAAAGAAATGTAAATAAAGTTTTAGCAATAGTACTTGATGATATATTAATTGAAGCTCCAAATGTAAATGAGCCGATTCTAAGCGGAGATGCTGTTATTAATGGTTCTTTTACTATTGAAACTGCTAATAGTTTGAGTACCCAATTAAATGCAGGAGCGCTTCCCGTTCCATTAGAAACACTTCAAGAAAAAATGATTAATCCGACTCTTGGAGTTTCTTCTCTTCAAAAAAGTTTATTTGCAGGAATTATCGGCTTTATAATCATTATCATTTTTATGGTTGTTTTATATGGTAAATATGGTTTTATTGCCAGTCTTGCTTTGCTTTTATATGCATTGTTTAATTTAGCTCTTTTTAAAGTAAGCTCATTAACTCCATATGGGATTACTTTAACGCTTTCCGGAATAGCAGGTTTTATTTTATCAATTGGTATGGCAGTTGATGCAAATATCTTAATTTTTGAAAGAACAAAAGAGGAAAAAAGAGCAGGTAGAAGCGAGCATCAAGCAATAGAAATCGGTTTTTCAAGAGCTTGGACATCTATTAGGGATTCAAATATATCAACGCTTATTACTTGTTTGGTATTGTATAATTTTGGAACAGGTATGGTTAAGGGTTTTGCTTTAATTTTGGCAATCGGTGTTTTGATATCAATGTTTTCGGCAATTGTTGTAACAAGGACGTTTTTAAGAATGGTATATAAATAATTATGAATATTATCAAAAAAAAGTATATATACTTTTTAATCTCATTGGTTTTTATTATTTCAGGACTTATTGCTTTATTTACTTACGGACTTAATTTATCAATAGATTTTACAGGGGGATCAAGAATTGGATTGTCGATTCCGGAAAAAGCAGTAGAGCAAAATGTTGAAAAAATAAAAACAGTATTTGAGAAAGAAAATATAAAAATTGCCTCTTTAGAGGTTGTGGAAAATACGGTTTCAGTAAAAACACAGGTAATTGATCAAAATAAAAATAGTCAGTTGATAAAAAGTTTAGAAAAAGAAATAAAAGGGATAAAACAAGATGATCTTGAAACAATTGGTCCTACAATCGGTTCTGAAACAACAGCCAATGCTATAAAAGCAATAATAATTGCCTCGTTATTAATAGTTCTTTATATTACTTTTTCTTTTAGAAAAGTGCCAAAGCCTGCTAGTAGTTTTAAATTTGGCGTTTGTACGGTTCTTGCTTTAATACACGATGTTTTAATTGTTGTTGGTGCATTTGCGCTTTTTGGCCACTTTTTAGACGTTGAAATAGATAGTTTATTTGTAACAGCAGTTCTTACAATAATTGGTTTTTCGGTTCATGATACGATTGTTGTTTTTGATAGGATCAGAGAAAACCTTAAAAGAATGATGGGTGATCCATTTGAAAAAATTGTTAACGAATCAATCTTACAAACAATAGATAGATCACTTAATACCTCATTAACAGTAGTTTTAGTTTTAGTGTCACTTCTTCTTTTTGGTGGGGAAACAATTAGGTGGTTTGTGGTGGCTTTATTGGTGGGAATAATTGCCGGAACATATTCATCGATCTTTTTTGCCTCTCCTTTATTGGTTGTTTGGGAACAGTGGGTTGAAAAAAGAAAAAAACTTAAGAATTAGCTATTGCCTCTTTTACAAGTTTACTGATCATACTCGCGTCTGCCTTGCCTTTTACCTTTGGCATTAATATTCCCATAACTTTTCCCATATCGGAAATTGTAGCTGCTTTTGTTTTTAAAATTGCATCCTTAACTAAATCTTTAATTTCATCTTCATCCATTTGTTTAGGAAGATAGTTTATAATTATTTCAAGCTCTTTAGTTTCTTTATCAACTAATTCTTCTCTTTTAGCCAGTTTAAATTGTTCAATTGAGTCCCTGTGTTGTTTTGCTTCTTTTTCCAAGACTGTTAATACATCTTCTTCGCTTGCGCTGTATCCTGCTCCGCCTTTTTGAATTTCATAATAATTAATTGCTGATATAATCATTCTTAAAACAGAGGTTTTTAGCTCATCTTTTGCCAACATGGAATTTTTTAATTCTTCTCTTAATTGTTCTTTTGTCATAATTAAAGTTTAGCAAATTTTTTCAAAACTGCAATCTTATCGGTTTTTTCCCAAGGAAATTCTTTTCTTCCAAAATGTCCGTAATTTGCAGTATTTCTATAGATTGATCGTTTAAGATTTAAAGTTTTTATTATTCCTGATGGACTCATATCAAAAGTTTTTTTTATTGCATCTTCAATTACCTCATCTTTAACCTTCCCCTCGTTAAAAGTTGTTACGTGAACTGAAACCGGTTGAGGGTAGCCTATGGCATATGCAAGTTGAACCTCACATTTATTAGAAAGTTTGGCAGCTACTACATTTTTTGCAATATAGCGTGCCATATATGCTCCGCTTCTGTCTTGCTTATTTGGTACTTTTCCGCTAAACGCTCCTCCTCCGTGTCTTGCCATTCCTCCGTAAGTGTCAACAATTATTTTTCGGCCCGTTACTCCGGTATCTCCTTGAGGACCGCCTGTTACAAATTTTCCTGTTTCATTAATGTAGATTTTTGTATCCTTTCGTAAAAGCTTACTACAAATTGGTTTAATAACATGCTTTATAATATCGTTTCTAATTTTTTTATAGGGGATATTATCATGATGTTGTGCGGCAATAACGACTGTTTCAATGGAAATTGGTTTATTTTCCTCATACTCAACAGTAACCTGTGCTTTTCCGTCAGGTCTAAGATAGGGGATAATTTTTTTCTTTCTAGCTTCTGCTAATCTTTTTGTTAATCTATGCGCAAGCATTATTGGTAGAGGCATTAACTCTGGGGTTTCATTGCATGCAAAACCTACCATCATTCCTTGATCTCCGGCTCCTTGAGCTTTATGAAGCGCTTGTTTTGGATTTTCTCCTTGTGCAATATCTTGGCTTTGTTCATGGATAACATTTATTATTGCGCAGGACTTATAATCTATTCCAAAGTCAGCATTAGTGTATCCGATATCTTTTAATACTCCTCTTGCAATTTTTTCAACATCAATATAGGCATTTGTAGTAATTTCTCCACCAATTACAACCATGCCGGTTGTTGTAAAAACTTCGCAACAGCAAGCAGCATTTGGATCTTCTTTTAAAACCGCATCTAAAATTGCATCTGCTATTTGGTCACAAATTTTATCAGGATGACCCTCTGTTACGGATTCTGAAGTAAAATATTTTCTCATTTCAATAGGGGAAAGTATAACATAAAAGCCTTAGTATTTTAAGATATCTCTTTTAATCTTTTTAGCAAATAATCTTTTTTGTTTTTACTTAAGTCTTCATCTACTTCTTCAAAGAGCTCTTGTAATATTTCACCGATTTTTTTACTAGGTTTTATATTTAGCTCTTTCATTATATCGTTTCCGTCAATTGCTAAATCATCAATTGAAAAAGGCTTTGGTTTTAGTTGCTCTTCAACTCTTTTTTTAAATAGTTTTAGCCTCCAGCTTTCAGCTGTTTGTGTTCCACCGCCCAATCTATCCCCAATTCTTAGATCAATCATGTCTTTAACATTTTCAACTCCTACTTTTCGAATAAAGCGTCTTATGGCAGCGTCGGTAATTTTTTCATCGACTGTAAACATATGCCATCTTGCTAAATTTACAATTCGTTTAGTGTCTTTTTTTGAAAACTTTAATCTTTTACAAATTTCAAAAGCAAGGTTTGTACCTTCAAGCTCGTGATTATGAAACACGATTAATCCTTTTTCATCTTTTGTGGCAACTTTTGGTTTTCCAACATCATGAATTAAAGTGGCAAAGCGAACAATCGGGTCTTTTGATGGACAAAATTTTAAAGATAAAACATTATGTGTAAAAACATCTCCGATATGATGTCTTCCCGGTCTTTCTTGTGAGACATCAATTCCCTGAATTAGTTCGGGAAGAATATATTTTAATAGTTGGCTATTCTTAAGAAGCATTATGCCTTCATATGGATATTTACTTGACAGTATTTTTATTAATTCATCTCTTATTCTTTCTTTTGATATTTCATTAATAAGACTTGCGTCGTTTAAAATCTCTTTCCAGGTATTTTCTTCAATTGTAAAAGACAGCTTTGTTGCAAGCCTTATTGCTCTAATTAGTCTTAAGGCATCTTCTTTAAATCTTTCTTTTGGATTTCCAACTGCTTTAATAATTTTTTTATCAATGTCTTTTTGTCC
>CAYWVK010000003.1:0-36318 GCA_964461865.1 uncultured Gammaproteobacteria bacterium | reverse complement strand
TCTTTGTGTTCGTTAATTAATTTTATTAATTCCTCTTTTTCAATTTCTCCGCTTAAACGTAAAAACTCCTTATCCCCTTTATCTAAAAAAATAAATACAGGCAATTTTCCGCTTTCTATTTTATATTTTTCCATTACTTTCTTATCTTTATCAAAATCAAAATATGTTGTCTTAAGCCAAATATTTTCCTTTTCTATTTCTTGAAAACGAGGACGCATAACCATACATCCATTACACCAAACTGCTCCTATTTTTAAAATTTTCATCCTCTCACCTTCCCTTCTTGCTACAATTTAAAATTGTAACAAAAAATTATAATTGCTTCAATTATTAAACCTATGTATATTTAGTTATTATGGTCTGCAACAAGTGCAGCAATAAGGGTTGTAATTGGCACCGCCAATATTAACCCTATACTACCAACTAAAATTCTAACGATCTGATCCGCAATAATTTCATAATTAATAACCTCTAAAAAGGGGCGTGGATTATCACTAAATAAAAGAAGTAAGGAAAGACTAGCTCCTGTATAAACCAAAACAAGTGTGTTTACCATCGAGGAAATATGATCCTGACCAACATTCATTGCTTTTTTATATAATTCACCAAATTTTAACTTTTCATTAGCTTTCTTTAATTGAAAAACAATAGCTGATTGAGAAATAGTAATATCGTCTAAAATACCCAGTAATCCAATAATTATTCCTGCTAAAAGCAAATTCTTCATATTCATTGTGCCGCCCTTTGCAACTTGCAAAAAACCTGCTTCTTCCGAAGCAAAACCGGTTAACTTAGATGCTTCAACAAAAATACTTGCTAAAATTCCCGTAATTATTAAAGCTATAATTGTCCCGACAATAGCAACAATTGTTTTTTTGTTTACTCCGTGTGATAAAAGAAAAGTAACCGGAATAATTACTAAGGAACCAAGTATTGCAATTTCTACGGGATTATTTCCGGATGATATCATAGGTAAAATAAACAAAAATATAACTAAAAAAGAAAAAGCCATACCAATAACAGAGGCTACTCCACGCCATCTAGCAACAATTACAGTTAGGACAATAAAGATTAAAAATAACCATAGTAAAGAAGCACGCCTTACATAATCTGTTATAAAAAACATGTCCTTTCCTTCAAAATCTTTACTATAAGTAACTATTACCTTATCGCCTACATTATATTTAAGACTATTGGCAATAGGTACTTTTCCGTTTTCAACTATAATTTTTTCATCTTTAAGAAAACCTTTTGTTACTAAAAGCTCCAACTTTTGATAAAGTTGGAGTTTTTCAGCTCCCTCTGGTTTAACTTCATTCTCAACTAGAATTTTTACTATGGTAGCCTCTAATATTTCCTCTTTAGATAATTCCTGTGGTATTTTTTCTTGAGCAAAAACATTGCTTAAGAAAAAGTTTGAAAATAAAAAAAGAATAAATGAAATTAATAAAAATTTTTTTAAAGCTAAAATTGCCAATCTTTGTAAGCTCATACTGTTTTTTCTAATCTTATTGCCTTGCCTTTTATTATGGCATTAGCGATTTTTTTATTTGCGCTTCCTAAAAGTCTGGCAAATGTAGGTTGAGAAATTTTCATTTTTCGTGCAGCTTCTTTTTGCTCCAGTTCGTCTACCTCATATAATTTTAAGGCTTCCAATTCATCAGGCAATATTATATTTTCCTCAAGCTCTCTTAATGGTATTCCTTGAGGTTTAAAATAAATAACATTTGGACTAAATCTTAAACAGCGTGGTTTTTTATTTCTTGGCATATTTTAATTATATAATAATAAACCCTACCTTATTTACATGAATTTTTAATAAGGTAGGGCTTATTTACTTTTGCTTTTGCACATCTAAAAGCTCATTTTCAGCATCTCCTAGCTCTTCTTGAAGAGCTTTTTTATAAGCTTTAATGTCCTCTATTCTTTCTTCTTTGGTTTGAGGGTTATTAAAACCAAAGTATCCACCCAAACCTCTGCCGTATCCACGACCTTGTCTTGGACACCTTCTAATACCAAATCCACTCTTTGCACACGGACCCATTCCTCTTCCTGTTGCCGATCCCATTCCTTGTGGACCTGTTCCATCAAATCTTGGCATATTATTCACCTCCTTTATATTTAAAATAGTGTTTAATCATATTGAATACCTATTCATTATAGAAGTTGGTACACTTTTTGTCAAGAGGAATATAAACTATAAGAAAAGAAGACTAATCGCTACAATTATCATTCCTGAAACTATTCCTAGAATTGCATTATTGCCCTGATTGTCTCTAAAACTAGCAGGAAGAAGTTCATCAAAACTAATATAAACCATAATTCCGGCAACTAAAGCAAAAATATAAGCTAGTATGTCTTGATTTAAATACTGTCTTAAGGCAAAATAAGCAATAATTGCTCCAATTGGCTCTGCTATACCTGATATAAATGAATATTTAATCGCCTTTGCCTTACTGTTTGTAGCGTAAAATATCGGCGCAGAAACTGCAATTCCCTCTGGAATATTATGAACAGCAATTGCAAATGCTAACAAAACACCAAGTTTTAAATCACTAAATGAACTTAAAAAAACTGCCATTCCCTCAGGCATATTATGAATTATTAACCCAAAAGTAACAATCAGCCCTGTTGAAAGAAGTTTTGGATCAACAATCTTTTGTCTCTTACAAATTCTCTCTTCTAAATAATGGTGCGGAAGAATAAAATCAATAAAACCAATGCCAATTATACCCATAAAGAAAAAAATATTGGCATTTAAAAAACCAAGTTGTTCTATTGCAGAAGGTAATAATTCCGTAAAAGATAGGTAAATCATTACTCCTGCGGATAATCCAAGAAAAAATCCTAAATATTTTCTTTTACACAAAAATTTGTTAAGAAAAAGAATACTCCCCAACACCGTTGATAAACCGGCAATTAATGTTAAAAGAAAAGGAATAAATATTTCGTTTAAATTCATCGATCCTTAATTATATAAAAAAAATAAATCTTTTTACAAGTTAATTACCTAAATAGACTAAGACACAAGTAAAAAAGTATTGTATAATTAAATTCTGAAATAATTTAAAATTATGCAACTTAGCACTTTTTCTTGGATTACAATATTTGCACTAAGTGCAGCTATAGTTAACAGCATTGGTATTTATATCATCTATAAAAATAGTAAATGGGCAGAAAAGATGAAAGAATACTTCATGTGTTTTGCTGCGGGAGTTTTAATTTCTTCTCCTTTACTACTTGCCTTTCCTGAAGCTATTGAAAAAACCGAACATGCCGGTTTTGCCTCATTAGTTGGTTTTTTGTTTATGTTTTTTAGTAATAAATTTATAAAATACAGAAGTAAGCAAAAAGAATTAGCTTTTGGTATAACTGCAATTGAGGGGATAGGCATTCATTCTTTTCTAGATGGCATAATTTATTCCGTAACATTTAGCATAAGCATAACTGTTGGATTATTAGCTGGGATAGGACTAGTAGTTCATGAGCTTGCCGAGGGAATAATTACTTTTTCTGTTTTGGTAAAAGGTGGTTTTAAAAAGAAAAAAGCCATGCTATATGCTTTTCTTGTTGCAGCATTAACTACTCCTATTGGAGCATTCATCGCATATCCTTTTGTAAAAAACTTTAATAGTTCTATTTTAGGACTTTCTCTTGGTTTTGTAGTTGGTGTCTTAATATATGTCTCTGCTTCTCATCTTTTACCAGAAACAAGAGAACATGAAAAAAAACATTCAACCCTAGCCTTTTTAGCTGGGGTTCTGCTAGCATTGTTTATGGTATTTATCGAGAAGTAATTCACTATTCAAGAAGAACTACAAATTTATCATAATTATCATCTTTTTCAAACCAATCTTCTTTTATCTCTTTTACATTTGCTAAAAATGAACCTTTTTTACACCTTTTAATTAACTCCTGTAATGTTTCTTTTTCTCCTACTGCCTCAACCTCTACCCTTCTATCAGATAAGTTTTTTACCCAACCTGTTAATCCTAACTTAATTGCTTCTTTTTTAACAAACTGTCTATAACCCACTCTTTGAACAAATCCTGAAATTAGTAAGTGCACTGTCATTTTATTTTTTTTCTGCCGCTTCTTTTTTTAGTTCTTTTATCTTCCACATAAAAAGTGCCACCTTATTTCTGGCATTACTGTCCGAAACAAAAGATAAGGCTTTCTCAAGAAGAGAACGATGATGAATTTTAGCAAGCTTAATATACAAACTTCTGTGCTTATAATCATCAAGTTCTTCGGCCAAATGAATTCCAAAGGATTGAAATTCACGAGATATATATTTATCTTCAACAGGGTTAAATTTTTTAAGTATTTGTTTTACGGATTGCATTATTTTGCATTAAATTTATTCATTGTTTTATCAAGTCCAACCTCAAATCCACTTTCTAAAGCCTTTACCGATTTTTTAATAATATTCTTAAGCTTTCCCCCTTCTCCTCTTCCAAAATCCTTTAAGACATATTTATCAGCAGGGGTTAGTTTTGTCTGACCAATTCCAAGCCTAAACCTCCAAAATTTATCTGTTCCAAGCGATTTAATTATTGACTCTACGCCTTTGTGTCCTGCTGATGATCCACCAATTCTAATTTTTAAAGCACCAAGGTTTAAATCAATATCATCATGAATCACCCAAACATTAGCTGGTAAAATTTTGTAAAACGAAGCTATTGCAGAAACCGCTGAACCTGACAAATTCATAAATGTTAAAGGTTTTGCTAAAATAATTTTTTCGGATAAGCTATTTTTTATATCATTAAGCGGTTTTTGTCTATGCCATTCAATTTCTGCAATTTCACTCTTAAATTTAGTTTTTTTCTCCCAAGATATCTCTCCTGCTTTAGAAAATTCTTTTAGCAATTTATCAATTACTATAAAACCAAGGTTATGACGTGTTTTTTCGTATTTTTCTCCAGGATTTCCAAGCCCTACAATTAATTTCATATATTTTCCTAAATTATAACATTAAATCAACAACTTGTTCATTGGTTATTTGAGGAAAATTTTTATAGAATTGACCTACTGCAAAAAATTTACTGGCTTTTTTTAAATAAATAATATTATCAAAGTATTTATTAATATAACTTAATGTATCCTTAGCGATTACTGGTATGGCTAATATTATTTTTTTTGTTTTTTCTTTTTTTAAGTATTTTTGAGCACAAAGAACAGTTGCTCCTGTTGCAATTCCGTCATCAACCAGTATTATGGTTTTATTTTTAAGACCTAATTTTCCCTTTCCTCTTCTAAAAAGTGTTTCCTGCTTCTTTCTTTCTTTTTCTGTTTGTTTTTTTAACATATTTTTTTCTTTTTCATTTAGTGATAAAAAACTTAAAACATCCTTATTCCAAACCGTTATATTTTTAGGCCCGACTACTCCAATTGCTAATTCGTTATTTTTTGGATCTCCAATTTTCTTGAGGACTAAAATATCTAAAGGAAGATTGAGATTATTTGAAATGATTTTACCAATAACCAATCCTCCTCTTGTAAGGGATAATATTATCAAATTTTCTCTCTTTATTTCTTGTTTAAGTTTTTGAGAAAGTTTTAACGCTGCATCTTCTCTTCCCTTGAACATTTACCCACATTATACTACTTTAGAATACAAAAGAGCCAATCAATAAAATTGGCTCTTTTAATAAAATCTTAAACCTTATTTATAATAAGATTTAATCTGGAATAAGAAATAAAACCAAATTAAAGCCATTATTACTCCAAAACCGGACAATATAATTACCGCGGATACTATTCCAAGAACCTCAACCCAAAAAAGCAATGTCCAACCTGACATTTTTCTGTTTAAAAGTCCCGGGAAAGCTATTAACTCCAAAACACTGGCTACTAAACCAATTATTGTCGCCACTATTAAACCTGTTGCCGCATTAAAGCCACCTCCCATTGCTACCAAAGGTGAAGCGACTACGGAAACTCCAAATGCGGAAAGCGAACTTAAAATTCCTAAAATACCAAAGATTAAAGCTAGCCATGGAGTTATCATAACTATAAACTCAGTGATATTTTTTGGAAGGGATGGAAGTTTTGCATAAACTTGTTCTACTGAAGTAATAATGGAATTTACTGAAGTTTTCTTTTCTGCCATTTTTGTCACCTCCTTTTACAAAACCTAAGCTAATTTAATCCTAATTTAGAAGCCTTTAAAAGTCAAGGCCAAGTTGAGGCACTTTTTCCTCTTCATTCCAAATTTTAACAATTCCGTATTCTCCATCAAATCCCGGCCTAATTACTATTTCTCCTTTTCTTACCTTACTAACCCCCTTCGCTACTTTGTCTCCTGCTGTTTTTGATATATCGCTTTCACTTGCTTTTAGTAAAACATTAAATTCAGAGCCAAATTCTTTACATAAACTTTCATAAAGATTTTTACTTTTTTGACTCGCAACCGATGAACCAATACTTTCAGCAACAATTTCAATTAACGGAACCAGCTTTATAAAAGGGGGGTGTTTTTTTGTTGGGTCCAGTATCCACTTAATCCCATTAGTGTTATGTTTTACTGTTTCTTTGGTAAAGTCTGTTGACTCTTTTGCTAAAACATTGACTCTATGCATTACTCCTAGAGTTAATGGTTTTTTACATACAGGACAAATATTACCGTTTTTCTCTGTGTCACTTGGGGATTGAATCACTTTACAGTTTCTGTGTCCTGTAAAATGGTATTTACCTTCCTCCGGATAAAATTCAATTGTATAGGAAATTTTTAAATCTGTTGTTTTATCTTTTTTAAAAACTTTAATTATGTCATTATAAGAAATTTTGTTAGATTTAGAAGTTAAAACTGTTCCTTCTCTTCCCAGTTTAGCAGGTGAATGAGCATCGGAAAAAGAAACAATTACCTTGTCTTCTAATTCTTTTATTTGCCAATTCATAAACGGATCACTTGAAAGACCTGTTTCAACAGCAGTTATTTCATTCTTATACTGTCCAAAACACTCCTCAATCGAATCAAATCCTGAATTTGAACCATACATAGAAAACCAAGGTGTCCATATATGACAAGGGATTAAAAAAGTATTTTTATCAACGGATTTAATAAGTTCCATTATCTGGATCGAGGTAAGTCCTGTAATTGGCCTACCATCCGATGAAAGATTTGCTCCCCTTTTTACAAATTCCCTGTTTATTTTTTCTGCCACTTCAAAATTAGGAGAAAACATTAAGTTGTGAACTCTTCTTACTTTTCCTCCCTGTGAATAAATACTTGAAACTTCTGTTGAGAGAATAAAAAGAATATCTTCGCCTCCATTTTCTTTTGTAAAAGACTTTTTTAATTTATATAACCCTTCTTTTGACTGCTCGAGCTGTTCTCTTATCTCTCTAAACCATAAAGGGTGGGTCCAATCCGTAGTTGATAGAATATCTATTCCCTTCTTTTTCGCCCATAAAGAAATCACAGGAAGCGTCATGTCTTTACTTACTGCTCTTGAATATTTAGAATGAAAATGAAAATCTGTAATATATTCCATTTATTTCCCCTGTTGATTGTACATTTCTATTAACTCCTTAACTGTTGTTGCGTCTTCTGCTTTTTTATCAGCACTTCTAAAACTTACAAGCCGCGGAAATCTTAAGGCATATCCGGGCTCTATGTTGTCTTTTCCGGCAGTATGAATAGGAGACCTGGTTATTTCATCTGCTAATACCTCAATAACTATTTCAGGCCTTATCCAAACAGACGGAGTAATTAATGAACTAACTCTTGCCGGCTTATTATCAAGTCTTATTTTACCTGCTCTTTTATGAATTTCTCTCCACTCTTCATCTGAAAGACCTGTTCCAATTTTAGAAACAGTAACGAATTCATCTTTTTTTTCATCATAAACTCCAACTAATAGCGCTCCTGCACCAAAAGCCGTTCTTTTACCTTTTCCAACTATATATCCCAATATTACACAGTCTATTGTGTCTGATAATTCCCCTGATGCATGTCTTTTTAATTTTACCCAGTTAAAATTTCTTGCACCCGCTTCATATTTACTATCAATTTTTTTTATTACAATTCCCTCAAGCCCCCTTGATATTGAATCATCTAAAATCAAAGCTAAGGTCTTAGCATCATCAACTGTTTGATTTTTAGTTGGTATTAAAATATCCTCACTTACAATTGTTTTTTTAAGTATTTCTATTCTTTTGAACAATGGCTTATCTATTAATGACTCATTGTCTTTATATAAAATATCGAAAACAAATGCTTTAAGCGGAAGTTTTTTTGCCATCTCTTCAATTCCATGTTTTCTTCTTCTTTTTGTAGTCTCTTGAAATGGCAAGAATTCTTCTGATTCTGTGTTGTAAGCAAGCGCTTCTGTATCTAAAATTACTGTTTTTGCCCTAACTTGTTTTAAGGTTGCACTAATCAACTCGGGAAACATATGAGTCATGTTTTCAAGATTTCTTGAAAACATAGAAACTTTATTACCATTTTTATGAATTTGAACCCTAAAACCGTCATATTTATACTGAACATCCACTTTTTTCATTTTTTCAATTGCTTTTTGAGGATTTGGAAGTCTTTCACAAAGCTCTGATCTAATTGGTTTTCCAACTTGAATATCTAATTTTTCAACTGCTTTTAATCCCTTTTCTTTTAGGGTTTTGGCAATTAAACCAAGGTCTGAAGTTCTGTTATATGCTCCTTCTAAAAGCTTTCTTTTGCTTTTATCTTTTAAAACTGCCTTAGAAAGTCCGTCTAAAACCGTCGGATCTCCTATCCCAAGCCTTAAATTACCAAGAGGAATTCTGACAATATATTTTAAAGACAACTCATCTGCTTCTTTTAAAAGATCTGATAATAATTCTTGTCTTTTCTCAACTGTTCCCTCCCCTTTAGTGTTAGCAATTTGCAAAAGAACATTAAATACTCTTTCTACTGTTAGGCTAGAGTTATTGTTTTTATGGGAAAATTTTTCAACAGCCTTACCCATATCACCAAGCTTGTTAAACTGTTTTATAACCTCTTCTTTTTTAGAATCAAAAGCCATGGCAATAGACGAGGCAACTGTTTTTTCAGCCATACCAATTTCGGTGTTTTCAAAAAAAGGAGCTATTCTACCTTGTGTTAAATACACAATTTTATCTATTTCTTCTGTTTTTGCTTTTTCAAAAAGATTAGATAATATATCAATTAAAGCAAGCCTTGATGATGTTTCTTCCATTTTTTGAAAATATGTAACTAGTTCTTTAAAAAGCATAATAATTACCCCATTATATATCTTGCTGATTTAGTTATTCCTTGTTTTTTAATAATCTTATTTTTTAAAAGAAGTTTTAATTCGTTTAAAACAGTATCTTCAGAAACCATTGGAAAAAGTTGTTCAAAGGCTTTATTTTGCAAATATCCTGTTTTTTGAATATATTCAATAATTTTAAGTTGCCTTTCAGATAACATTATTGGTTTTCCACCTAGCTTTTCCCTTAATTTAATATCTACCGAAATATTTTCTATTTTGTCTTTTATTTTTGATAACTCAATGGCTAAGCCTAGGGTAAAATATTCAAGCCACTTAGTTAAATCTCCGCTTCCTTTTTCAACACTTTGGAGTGCGTCGTAATAATCTGTAGCACTTGAGTCAAAATATTCTTCTAAAGAAAAAAATCTTCTGATATCATAATCCTCAAGGTATAAAATAAGCGTTGATAAGGCTCTTGCCACTCTACCATTACCATCTATAAATGGATGTATTCTAACTAACTCATAATGAACAATAC
The DNA here is from genome assembly GCA_964461865.1 of uncultured Gammaproteobacteria bacterium. GTDB lineage: Bacteria > Patescibacteriota > Microgenomatia > Levybacterales > UBA12049 > CAYWVK01. The sequence goes on along the minus strand of CAYWVK010000003.1, from coordinate 26,580 downwards.
CGCTTTTTAAAACAGGATGAATATCACTTGTCTCATTTATAAAATCAAGAAGGTCTTTTATTTGAAACTGAACAGCAACTGCTCTTGGTGGACGAAAGGTAACCTCTCCGGTTAAGCTATTTTTAACGACAACCTGTGTCTTTCTATAACCTCCCCTTTTGTCTTCATCTAAAATTTTTTCTACCGTTATGCTATGCATTTCTTTTACCACATCTTCTGTTAATTCAAGTTTGCTTTCTTTTTCCTCAAGTTTTTGAATTTTACCAATATATTCAATTACTTTTCTGTAATTAATAATTTCTTGGATGTCTCTTTCTCTGGCCGAAATATCCTGACCTGATAATACTTTTTCTGCTTGAGATAAATTCAATTCATTCCCCTCAATATGGGTTCCAAAATGAACTGTTCTAACCATTGCGTCTTTTTGAAATTCTTTTTCAAAGTAAGGAAGAAGCGGAGCATGGTCAATTATTTCTTTAGAAGCTTCAATTTGACCAATATTTTTAAGAACTTTATTGGTGATCGTAAATTTAGGCTGAAACATCAGATACTAATTAACGCATATTTCCCGAAAAAATGCAAGCTATTTCTTTTTAAGACTAAAGCCTTTTTTTGCTACTAATCCTGCATCATTAGGAGCCTCACTCATAATTATTCTGTATAAATCTAAGTGTATTCTTAACCTTGCATCATCTAATTCTAAGTTTTCAACATTAAACACCCTAGGTGATTGAATAACTCGTATTCTGTTTTCCTTCTCTTTCATAGAATGGTTATTATATGAAAAATATTTTATTTGTCAAATAAATATTCTTTCATTACAAGAGGAATATTACTTACTAAATCTGAAGCGTTAAAATAAACACCTACTGTTTCAAAAAGCTTTTCTCCTGCTTTTTTATTTATAAAACTTGCCAAACAAGAAGATAAAAAAGCATTGTTTCTGCAATAAAGCGCTGCAACTAATCCTGCTAAAACATCTCCTGTTCCACCCTTTGTCATACCAGGGTTTCCTCCTTTAACGCAAACGCATTTGTTACTACTGCATATAATATCCTTTTCTCCCTTTAGTAAAATCGTAAAACCATATTTTTTGGCCATTTTCTTAACATTTATAATTGTTGGTTCAAGATTAAAAAGTGTTTCAAATTCTTTTTTATGAGGCGTAAGTATAGCTAAACTAGGAATAATTTCAGGCGTAATTACCTGAAGACTACCGCCATCTATAACCCATTTTTTATTAGGATACTTTTTTAGAAGTTTTTCTGTTAAAGTCTTTGTATCATCGTCTCCTTGTTCCTCCCCCTCTCTTCTTGGTAAACCAGGTCCAATTAAAATACAATCAGCTTCGCTAATGTAGTTATCAATTTTTCCTCTTGGAACAATAATTCCGTTTCTGAATTTCTCTTTTTCTCGCTTGATAATCTCATTGTTTTCTTTAACTGAAGAATAAAAAACCATATCAACAATTCTTGAAGCAACTTCTAATGACCATAACGATGCTGCATGAAAAAGCATCGATCCGCCAATTATCATTAATTTTCCGTTTTGTCCCTTATGAGAATTAGACATAGGTTTATATATTTTTCTTAAATCTTTAATGTCAAAACTTATCATATTAAAGTCTTAATACTTGCATTTTAGCTAAAATCTTTTTTGGAATAAACTCCTTGTGCGTTGTTGTAATAATTGTTTCCTGCTTAGTTATAATTTCTAATACTAAATTAATATGCTCTTCATCAAGCTCTGAGAAAATATCATCAAGAAGCAAGACAGGACGAAAACCTAAATTCTTTTCGATATATAATAACTCCAAAAGCTTAAGCTGAAGTATAGCTAAGCGCTGTTGACCTCTTGAGCCAAATAATTTTATATCATGCATTGTTCTTTTCTTATCATCAAACATTGAAAGTGAAAAATCATCACGATGCGGACCAACTAAAGTTAGTCCTGAAGCTAGCTCAGCCTCTTTGTATTGCAATAATCTTTGCTTTGAGATTACACTTTTATCGTAATACATTACAAAGTCAAATATCTCTCTTTCCTCTTTATTAACAAACTCAATAAAATTTTGTCGTTTTTCAGTTATCTTATTACCGCTTTCAATTAAGATATTATCCCAATATTCAAATTGCCTTTCGTTTCTTGCCCCTTCTTCTCTTGCTCTTTCTAAAAGAGCATTTCTTTGCCTTAAAGCTTTTGTAAATGAGATTAAAGATAATCTATAATTTCTGTCTACTTGTTCTAAAACATCATCTAAAAATCTTCTTCTAAGCGATGGTGAATCAACAATAATATCTAAATCCTCCGGAGAAAATAAAACTGCAGAAAGATTTGCTGCAAAATCAACCCTTCTCTTAGATATTCCATTGACTAATAATTTTTTTAAGAATCCATTCTTACTACTTACCAAACCGTTACTTAATACTACCTCCAGATTTATATCTTTTAATTCTCCCGTAATTCTTGCTAAATCTTCACCAAATCTTATCATCTGAATGTCTTTTTCTGCTCTGAAACTTTTTCCGGTAGATAAAAGATAAATACTTTCCAAAAGATTGGTTTTTCCAAAAGTATTTCTACCAATAATTACTGTTGATTTAGGATTAAACTCAATTTCAAATTTTTCGTAACTTCTAAAATTGGTAAGCTTGAGGTTTTTTAAATACATTAAGAAGCATTTTACAGTTTTAAGAGTTTTTTTTCAATTTAAACTATTCAATAATTGTGCCAATAAATTTCTTGCCCTCAATATAGTTTTCTAAATTAGAAAAGTTATTTCCTTCCATAAAAGCCACCCTTAAGTTTAACTCTTGCGCTTTTTTTGAAGCAATCGGATCAAAGGGAGCATTCATCCCGGGACTCCATTTATCACCAACTAATTTCCTAAAATCTTTCCAGGAAATTTTATCAAGCGGCATAGCATCCTTATATTTCTTAGGATCTTTATTATATATCTTTGAAACATTACTTAAATTAATTATTTCTTTTGCGCCGTAATCTTCACAAACTAAAACAGCATCAAAATCCGTTGACCATCCAGGCTTCCATCCTGCTCCAACAACCACCGGCTCATTTGCTTTTCGAATATAATCATAATCATCAATTAAATATGGATGAGCAATATCTCTAAATATTGTTCTTACGAGATGGGCATTAAGCCTTGTTGTATGTATCGCTAGCCAATCCATGTCTTCATTAGACAAATCATGTCCTAAAACTGCTTTTCCTGCATCACGATAATGCCTGGCGATTTTCCCTCCTCCTGTAATTAAAAAAAACTGGCGATGTTTATTTTTCGCCAGTTGCTTTCTCACAAATCTATTTAGATTTTTTAAAAACTTAGTATCAATTCCTCCATTAGGAACAATTAAAGATCCTCCAACTGATATTACTATTTTTTCTGTATATCCGTTAGCCATATAAGCAAAAAAAACCAGCAATTTTTTAGGTTGCTAGGTTTTGATGTTAACACAGTTAATTAAAGAAAGCAAATGTTATTTTTGGCAGTTTTTACAGTAAAATGTGCCTCTTCCACCAAGCTTTATTCTTAATATTTTCTTACCACATCGAGTACATTTTTGATCCTTTCTATCATATACTAAAAAATGCTGTTGATATTTCCCTTCTTGTCCTAAAACGTTAATAAAATTTTCATCTGATGATCCACCATATTTTAAACCATCCTTAATTACGTCAATAATTGAGCTAAAAAGTTTTTTTACCTCTAGCTCACTTAGCTCTTTTGCTTTTCTTTCAGGACTAATCCCTGCTTTAAATAACGCTTCGTTAGCATAAATATTTCCAATTCCTCCAATTCTCTTTTGATCCATTATGAACACTTTTATTGCCAAATTACTCTTGTTAAGTATTTTTTTAAAATTTTCAAGAGTTAATTTTTCTCTTTTTAGATCTGTTTTTTCGTATGGCTCAGGTCCCATTTTACTAAATAAAGGCAAGCTCTCAACGTCAATTCTTTTAAATACCTTAATCCAGCCAAATCTTCGCAAATCATTAAAATACAACTTAGCATTATCATTAAGCGTAAAAATTACATGGCTATATTTCGAGGGCAATCCTCCTCCTGTTTTCTCAGAGAGCTTAAATCCTTTTGTTTCTTTCCCCTGATAAATCATTTGACCTGTCATTTTTAAATGAACTGCAAGACAAAAATTATTATTAAGCTCAATTATTAATCCCTTACCTATTCTTTTCACTCCTGTTATTTTTGCTCCAATTATTTTCTTTTTCTCTCCCGTAAAAAGCTTGGGGACTCTTACTTCAATATTTAAAATATTATGCCCTACAACATATTTTTGAAGACCAAGTTTTAATGTCTCTACTTCTGGAAGCTCCGGCATATTACATTATTTTTTCAACGAATTCTTTTATTTCTTTTTTAAAGCGATTTTTAGAAAACTTTTTGGCATGATTTAGAATTTCATCTTTATTAAATTTTATTTGCTTAAGTTTTTTAATAGCTTCATCTAAACTTTCAACTGTTAATTTGTCAAAAAATATACCAGTTTTCCCCTCAATTACAGATTCTATAACCCCTCCTGATCTATAAGTAATAACCGGAGTTGCAAAAGACATTGCTTCAACAGGAGTAATACCAAAGTCTTCATCTTCCGAAGCAAAAACAAAAGCTTTCGCTCTACTCATTAAATCTTCTTTTTCTAAATCTGTTACTTCTCCTAAAAATTGAATATTTTTTCCGGCAATTGCTCTTAACTCCTCTCCATATCCTGCAAATGCTTTTCCAAATACCTTAAGTGGTAGTTTGTTTTTTGTAAATGTTTTAATTATTAAATCTATATGCTTTGGTCTTGCCAATCTTCCACCCGCAAGATAATAATCCTCTTTTTTTAATGTTTTATTATTCAAAATATCTACCGGCGGATAAATTACTACTGCTTCTTTTTTATAAAATTTCTTAATTCTTTCCTTAACGTTTTTTGAATTTGAAATAAAATAATCTACATTTTGAGCTGATTTATAATCTACTGGTCTTAAAAAATTATTTGCCGTTTCTCCCAATAACCTAAATAAAATATTTTTCTTCCATTCCCTTGCTGTTGCAAAACCATAAAGATATCTTGGCGGAGTATGACAATAACAAACTTGAACTGCATTTTTCTTTTTTATTAAATTAGGCATATATGCTCCCGTTGCAGAAACAATGATTAAATCAAACTTAGAAAAATCAAAACTTTTAAAAATTAAGGAGGTAACTAGCCTTAACGGACTGATAAGCTTACTTTTAATTGGGAGTTGTTGCGCAAATGAAGTTCTAATATCCATTTTCTCAAAGCGTTTCCTGTGCGGACCTAAAAAATCAGGTAAGTACAAAGAGGTATATATTGGAGCTTGAGGATATATTTCATGCAAGGCTTCCAAAACCCTCTCTGCTCCACCGTACTCTTTTATATAGTCATGAACTATCGCTATTTTCATATTAATCCTAATTGCTCATTGTCTTTTTTTTCTTCCTTTTTTTCTATTACCTTAACTACTTCTTTTCTGTTATTTTCAAGGCGGTTAATTAAGCTTTGAAAACCCATTTCTTGAAAAAAATCAATAAGGCTTTCTATGTTAAATTTTGAGGCTTGTGCATCTTTAAGCTTTAGTGTTAACGGCACGTCATTTACAATGGTTGCCAGCTTTAAACATAAAGCTGCCTGCTCCGCATCTTGGGCAAGACGTGTTGCAACTTTTTCCTCAAGCTCATTTAAGTGATTATATAAATTTTCAAATGTTTCATACTTTTGCAAAAGACTACTAGCTGTCTTTGGCCCAATTCCCATTACTCCTGGATAATTATCTGATGAATCACCTACCAATGCTTTATAGTCAACAATTTGATTAGGCAAAAGTTGGTATCTCTCTTTTACTTTCTCTTCATCAAATAAGATCATTTTCGTAATTCCAATTATAGGTGCTAAAACACTTACATGTGAGTTAACTAATTGCAAAAGATCTCTATCTCCTGAAACAATAATAACTCTGATATTTTCTTTTTTATCTACTACTTTCTTTGATATGGTTCCTATTAAATCGTCTGCTTCATAACCGTCAATTTCAAAAATTGGAATTTTAGATTTTTCTAAACCCTTATGAACAAGGCCTATTTGAGGAATTAAATCGCTATCCATTTTCGGCCTTTTAGCCTGGTAGCCAATAAATAATTCTTTTCTAAAGGTTGGCTTAGGACGATCAAAGCAAATAGCTAAAAATTCCGGTCTTATGTCTGTAATTATCTTAAAAAGCATGCTAAAAAATCCATATACGGCATTTGTTTGCTGTCCTTGTTTATTATTAAGCGGGGGTAAAGCATGAAAAGCACGGTGAAGTATTGCATTTCCATCAATAAGAACGAATTTTTGCATAAGGAGATTATAGCATTTTTAGCCTTATTTTAATGCCAGTAGTTTTCTGAAAACAAAAGCTGATGCAACCATTGACAAAGGAACTGTAACTAATAATCCTATAACTAAAGCCAATAACCCTATTATGTTTATTCCGATTATTGCTAAAGAAAATGCAAATAAATGCCAAGCGTTTCCCTTTGTTATTTTCCAGCTTTTTTTAATTGCCTCAATTGCCCCAAGGTTTTTGTCAACGATTAAATAACCAGAATACTGAAGCCTTATAGCCAAAATTATTCCGGGAACTATTAAAAGAATAAAACCAATAAGCACTATTAATCCGACTAAAATTGAGGAAAGGATATAATTAAGAATTGCTTTCCAATTAAGAACAAAAAGATCTTTATATTTAGGTTTCTTACTATCGATAAACTTAAGATTAATTCTTAATATTCCCATATCAAGTATTATCGATATTACCCAAAAAATTAAGGAGACTAAGGTAAAAAGAAGCATTTGTTCTTCTAAATTGGACTGTAAGGAATTTCCTATTGAAGAAATAAAAATTGTTATTACGAATATTCCCAAGAAAAAGAGGATATTCTTCTTAGCAACCTTAAATCCAAGCTTTACTGCTTCTTTAATTGAAAATTTATGCATGAGATTATTCTCTTATTTAATCACTTTTTTGTCAATGATTACTACCAACTTCCACCTCCACCACCGCCTGATCCTCCGCCTGAAAATCCCCCACCTCCCGAGAATCCGCTTGAACTTGATGGAGCATTTACGCTAATGCCGCTATTCATTGAATTAAACATATTACTAGAAATGGCATAAAAAGCTAAGTTTCCTTTATACCAACTTGGATTATAATCCGGGTAAGAAATTTTCAACTGTTCCATAAATTTATCAATATACCCAAGCGCAATTGAATATGGAATCATTTTCTCAACCAAAGCAAGCTCATTTGCATACCATTTATGTTCCCTACTCATACTCTCAAGAAAAAGTTTAAGTCCGTCAATTCTAAAATCTGCTTCATCTCCCAAATCAGTTCTTCCGTTATATGTTTTAAACATCCAGAAAAGAACAAGAGCCAACAAAAAATTTAAGAAAAAAACAATAGTAAAAAGCCCCAAGGCTAAATAAAGAGTCTTTTTACCTTGCGGGTTTTCTTTATAAAATCCTTTTTTAACCAATATTGAAAAAATGTTTGTTTGCAATGTATTAAAAGTTGTATAAAAATCCTTAGATAAAGAATTTAAATTTACAAAATCTCCATTTTTAAAAAGTCTTGTAAATAAGGTTTTTTCAAAGGTTGTTAAATCTTGACCATCTTTCTTCTTTCTTAATACAAACTCCTTTCCTTTACCAAGTCCTAGGAAATTTTTCTTTTTTTCCGTTTGCTCAATGATAAGATATTTTCTAATTGCCAAATCAAAAATAGTAGCGATTACATCATCTCTATCAAGTTTTGCAGTATCCATAACGCCTGCTTCTGCGGGCAAAAGCCTATTCTTATTGTTGTCTTTTGGAATATCAAAATTAACAAATGGTTTTTTAAAGCGTGACTTATGTCTTCTTTTTAAGTACCAACGAAGCACAAAAAACGGAAGGACGATGTAATAAGAAAACGATAATACAAGAATGATTATCAAAAAGATGTAAAAAGATGCTGAGGAAATTCCTGGCGAGACAATTTCAATTTCACTTTTAGGAAAAGTATTTGGATTAAAAGCTGCAACTATGGTTAACCCCTCCTTTGCATTTAATGCCTTAGTTGCTTGAAAAAACTGTGTATTATTTTTTTTATCAAAACTGCAGTTTTTATCCTTACTATCTAGTATTCCGGTAAAACAAGTAACTTTAGTTATTGATGTATCAAAGTCCGGTTTTATTGATGCAATTGCATTATTAATGGGAACACCCCATTCTGTCCCGGTAACATTCCAATAAATTTCATCATGATCATCATAATTACCAATAGTATTTGTTGCTTTATATGAAATTGTGTAATCTTGTACTCCTGAAATTGTCTGCTCTGCCTTACCTATTTTTAAATTTAAAACGCTGTTTTCTTTTGAAACATCAAATCTTTCCTCATTTCCATTTCTTAAAACACCAACTATTTGTATATCAATTTTTCTTTTTACATTCTCAATCAAATTTGTTAAAGGTATGGTTCTAAAAATTCCATGTTTTTCATTTGTTGAAAAATCATATTTTATATTCTCAACTACACTTAAGCTTCCATCTTTATGTGCTGTAATTTCCGTATAAAAATTCTGAATTGATTCAGACGAAGCAAAAACAGGAGAGACTGAAAAAAAGAATAAAATAAGGCCAAGAAACATTAACCTGATTCCTTTTTTCATAATTATTTTTTTGCGGTTTTTTTAAGTGTAGCAGATTTTTTATCATGTGGCTTCACCCCAACAATCGATTCAAACTCTTCTGATTCAATTGTTTCCTTTTTAAGCAATTCTTCTGCTAGTTTATCCAGTTTTGGTTTTAATTTAGACAAAACAATGGCTGCATTTTTATATGCGGCATCAATTATTTTTTTAACTTCTGTGTCTATTTTTGAAGCCATATCAGGGGAAACTGAACTTTGTTCATATATTAGTTTTCTTTCACCATCCAAATTAATTGGCCCCAAGTCACTCATTCCAAACTCAACAACCATTGTTCTGGCTACTTGAGTTGCCTTAGAGATATCATCAGCTGCACCGGTAGTCATTTCTTTAAAGATCAATCCCTCTGCTGCTCTTCCTCCTAGCATTACGGCAATTTGTTCCAAAAGGTATGTTTTTGTTTGATGAATATGCTCTGTTGGCTCAAGCATGGTATGCCCTAAAGACATTCCTCTTGAAACAATTGAAATTCTATGTACAGGATCTGTATGGGGCATATGCCAAGAAACTAAAGCATGTCCTGCTTCATGATAAGCTGTCATTCTTCTGTCCTCTTCTGTTTGTAGTCTTTTTTTCTCCGGACCAAGTTTTACTTTTGTTGCAGCTTCTTCTATATCCTTAGTGTCAATTGCTTTTTTAGAAAGTCTTGCAGCTAAAATTGCTGCTTCATTTAACATATTTTCTATATCTGCTCCGGAAAAACCGACTGTTCTTCTGGCAATTTTTGACCAATCAACATCCGTTGTAAAAGGTTTTCCTTTTGCATGAATCTGTAGAATTGACTTTCTTCCTTCAACATCAGGCATATCCAGGGCAACCCTTCTGTCAAATCTGCCCGGTCTAACTAAAGCAGGGTCTAAAACATCAGGCCTATTAGTTGCAGCGATAACAATTAATTGCTCTGTCGGAGAAAAACCATCCATCTCTACTAATATTTGGTTTAGAGTTTGCTCACGCTCATCATGTCCACCCATAAGTCCTGCGCCTCTTTGTCTTCCAATAGCATCTATTTCATCAATAAAAATTATTGCCGGTTGTGATTTTTTAGCAGTATTAAATAAATCTCTAACTCTTGAAGCTCCAACTCCAACTAACATTTCCATAAACTCCGAACCTGCCATTGAGAAAAAAGGCACATTTGCTTCTCCGGCCGTTGCTCTTGCAAGTAATGTTTTTCCTGTACCTGATGGGCCAATCATTAAAACTCCCTTTGGTGTTCTTGCTCCAATTGCTTTATATTTCCCTGGATTTTTTAGAAAATCAACAATTTCAGATAATTCTTGCTTTGCTTCATCTACTCCTGCAACATCGGCAAAAGTAATTCTTTGAATTCCTTTATTAAACAGTTTTGCTTTTGATTGTCCAAAAGAAAACACACTTTCCTGTGCTCCCCTTGCCTGACGAAAGATAAAGTAAAAAAAGGCAACCATTAATAATATTGGTAAAACAGAGGAAAGAATATTTACCCAGTTGTTCATTGCCGTATCATCTTTTACTTCAACTTTTGTTTTATCTAAAGACACTGCTGAGTCTTTAAATATTTGATAAAGATTTGCTCCCGGTTCTTTATATGATTCAAGCGTTTTTCCATCTTTTTGAATAGCTGTTATTTTATTTCCGGATACTTCAATTTGTTTAACCTTGTCCTGTTTTACCTCATTTATTACCTGGGAAAGAGGAACTTGTTTAATATCTTTTGTGTCTCCTGTTGGTTGGGTAATTCCTAAAATTATAAACCATAAAAAAACTGCTAAAAATCCGTAGACGATTAGGTTTTTCCAAGAAAAACCAACCCTTGGCTTTATCATTTTAATCTTTTGTTTTCTGCTGTTTGACATGGTGGTCAGTATAGCACAGAAGAGGCTAGTTTTCTAGCCAAGTCCGACTTTTTCTTTTACTTCTTCTATTGTTTTTGAAGATTTTTCTTTAACGTTTTTTAAACCTTGAGATAATACTTCCCTAAGATAACTTTCATTACTTCTTAAATCGTAATAATTTTTTTGAATTGGTGTTAATTTTTCAACTAAAAGATCTGCGAGTATGTTTTTAAATTCTCCATAGGCTTTTCCTTCTACTTCATCGTATGTTTTTTTTAAGTCTTGCTCTTTAAAAGCAGAATAGATTGTTAACAAATTTGATAACCCCTCTGAACTTTTATCTTTTGAGATTTGTGAATTAGAATCTGTTACTGCCTTTTTTATTTTTTCTCTTATCTTATCTTCGCTATCTAATAAATTGATTGTGCCTAATGGATCAATATCAGATTTGCTCATCTTATTACCTGGATTTTGAAGACTCATAATTCTTGCTGCATTTTGTAAAATTATTGGGTTGGGAAGTTTAAAGGTTTCTCCAAATCTGGAATTAAACTTTTGCGCTAAATCTCTTGCTAATTCAATATGCTGCTTTTGGTCTTCTCCAACCGGCACCTCATCTGTTTTATACAGCAAAATATCGGCTGCCATTAAAACAGGATAGTCAAAAAGTCCTGCTGTTGTTCCTTCTTTTTGCTTTTGACTCTTATCTTTAAATTGAGTCATGCGCTCTAATTGACCAAAAGAGGTGATGCAGTTTAAAATCCAAGCTAAATATGGATGATCCGAATTTTCCGATTGGACGAAAATATTCGCTTTTTTTGGATCTAAACCGCAAGCAATATACAAAGCTACTGTATCTAGGATTTTTTCTTTTAAAACTTTTGGATCCTGATTTACTGTTATTGCATGTAAATCCACAACGCAATAGATTGCATCTCTATCTTGCTGAAGCTTAACCCACTGCTGTATTGCACCAAGATAGTTTCCGATATGTATACTGCCGGAGGGCTGAAGTCCTGAAAAAACTGTTTTCATTATTTTTAGTTTATCACACCATCCATTCTTTTTTAAGCTCTAAGAACTTATCCTTTAAAATTGCTTCTCTAATTAATTTTGTAAGCTTGATTAAAAAATAAACATTGTGATAAGTTGCAAGTCTATATGCTAAAAGCTCTTTTGCCTTAAATAAATGATGAATATATCCTCTGGTAAAATTCTTGCATACATAGCAATCACAATTCTTATCAAGTGGCAATTTAGAATTTTGCCATTTAGCTTTTTGAATATCAATTCTAAATCTGTTTTTAACATTTCCCTCATTTGGAGAAACAAAAATAAAACCTGTTCTACCAAGCCTAGTTGGAATAACACAATCAAAGGTATCAATTCCCCGCTCGATAATTTCAAAGAAATCATCTACTTCCCCCACTCCTAAAAGATGCTTTGGTTTACCTTGGGGTAAATATGGCATTGACCAATCTAAAACATTTTTCATTTCGATTTTGCTTTCCCCAACTGCAACTCCACCAATAGCAATTCCATCAAATGGTAAACTGCTAATATATCTTGCCGATTCTTCTCTTAATTTTTTATACACCCCTCCTTGAGTAATACCATATAGTGCTTGTCCTTTTTTATTATTCTTTTTATGATAATCAAGGCATCTTTTTGCCCACTTATGAGTTCTATTAACCGCAAGTCTTACTTTTTCCTCCTCTAAAGGAAATGGTGGACAATCGTCAAAACATAAAATTAAATCAGCTCCTAATTTATGTTGAATTCTTATAGACTCTTCAGGAGAAAAAACATGTAAACTTCCGTCTAGGTGTGAGCGAAACTCTACTTTATCATTAGTTATTTTAACCAATGCCGGAGTTTCTTTATTATTTGGGCCTCTAAATTTTTTAGTCCTAGCTAAGGAGAAAACTTGAAATCCTCCACTATCGGTAATTACAGAGCCTTTCCAACCCATGAATTTTCCAATACCACCAAATTTACTAATTAAATTTTCACCCGGTTGAAGATGTAAATGATAGGTATTTCCAAAAAATAACTGCACTCCTATTTCTTTTAAATCATCCGGCGTTAACGACTTAATCGTTGCTTTTGTTCCAACCGGTACAAACATCGGAGTATCAATTACACCATGCTGGGTATGAATTTTCCCAACTCTTGCTTTAGTTTTTTTGTCTTTATGAAGAATTTCAAATTTAAACATTTTTAGAAGTTATCTTGAAGTTTTTTTACTTCTTCTTTAAACTTTTCTCCTCTTTCTTTATAGTTTTTAAACATATCAAAACTGGCGCAAGCAGGACTAAGAAGTACCACATCTCCTGTTTTTGCAATTTTTGAAGCTGCTAAAACTACTTGCTGCATATTTTTTGCTCCTTCAATCAAAATCATTCTATGATTTGGATCAGAAATCTCTTGTTTTATTCTTTTCCACTCTTCTCCAATGCCAATAATTGCCTTGATATTTTTATCTTCTGATATTATCTTTCCTAATTCTTTAAAATCACTTTTTTTGCTTGATCCTCCTAAAATTAATATTTTTGAAGAATCAAACGCTTTTATGGCTGCTATTGCTGTTTCCGGAGTAGTCGAAAAAGAATCATCAAAATATTTAACTCCATTTATTTCCCTTACTAATTCCAACCTATGTTCAAGTCCTTTAAAACTTTCAAGAACTAAGCCTATTGTCTCATTAGGAATATCATATATTTTAGCTACTGTTATTGCCGGTAAAACATTTTCTAAGTTGTGTTTTCCGGGAAGTAAAACTTGAGAGGTTTCACAAATAAATTCATCTTCATTATCTCTCTTAAACCAGATAGCACTATCTTTAATAAATGCTCCGTTATTTAAAACATCCTGTTCTGTTGATACCTGAAAAACCTTACCGTTAGTTAAGACATCTGCCTCATTAGCTGATGGATAATCTCTGTTTATTATCGCAAAGTCTTTTTTGCTTTGAAATCTTAAAATATTTCTTTTTGCTTCTATATATTCCTCTAAGTTTTTATGATAATCCAAGTGTTCCTTTGTAACCATTAACAAAACAGCAGCATGGGGGCTTTTATCTAAGTCCAAAAGCTGGAAACTAGACAATTCAATTACTACTTTTGATTGAGGAGTTAATTTATTCAATATTTCAAGAGGGGGTTTCCCAATATTTCCAACTAAATATACATCTATTCCTTGTTTTTTTAGAATTTCATAAATTAAAGAAGCTGTTGTTCCCTTTCCTTTTGTTCCGGTAACTCCAATTATTTCGCAGGGACAAAGATCAAAAAAAAGTTTTGTTTGAGAAGTAACCGCGTCAAACGCGGCTTCGTTTTTCCCTACCGCTTTTTTAATTGTTGCAAGTTTAACTCCGGGACTTCGAATAATTAAATCATATTTGTCTAATCCACTAAGATAGTCTTCTCCTTGATTTTCGTCCAAAACATCAACGTCTACACCAAGCTTTTTAAAATAATTAAAGCTTGACTCTCCCTCTACTCCCTTTCCAATAATCGCTATTTTTTTATTTTTGAAGTTTAATTGCATAAATGAAGGCATGTTTATTTATTTCATTTTGTACCAGGGGTGGGGATCGAACCCACGAACCTCCACGTTATGAATGTGGCGCTCTTACCGACTGAGCTACCCTGGCATATTATATTTAAGCCCTTCTATTAATCCTATAACCTTATAATATAACTCTCCCGGCTTCCTAATTCGAATCCTAATTGTACCATAATGATCATTAAAATTCTCGTAAATTTTGCTATTTTTTGTTTTCTTAAAAATAGTTTTTGTGAATTGGTCTGCTTCAAGGCCTAAAGTCTTCATCCAAAAGTTTTTAACTTTTTCCTCCCTATTTATGTGCATCGCGTTAATCCCTATTGAACATCTTAAATCTTTTGCACTTACTCCAAAACAATTTTTTAACCAAACTAAAAAAAATTTTGCCATTTCAGGATCAGAATTGCAAAAACAAAATTCTCTACCTTTTTTACTACCCTCCCCCCAATACAGCCCTAACCCAGCAATTAATAGCTCTCGTTTATTTATTTTCGCTAATAATTTTATGCCTTCATCTCTTAATCTTTCTATCGTTGCTAATCTTTTCTCTCTTTTGAGTTGTGCGCTTTTAAATCTTCCTATCTCTGAGCCCCTTAGCATTGATTTTCTTAAGCTTTCCAATTGCTCTCTTGTCAAAACAACATCTCTCGTCCAAACACTTACCGAACTTTTTGAAGCATTAATCTTATTAGCAATTTCTCCTACGCTCAGTCCTTTTTTTCTTAAGTCTCGGGCATGCAATCTTTGCTTAAATTTCGCCATTTTTGGACCAATAAAAACTGGTAGTACAACTACTATACTGCTTGTTCTATTTACTGTCAATTATCAGTTGATCTATCTCACCCAACTTGATATAATAGCCTCACGTGCGGGGTAGTGTACAGTGCACATGAGGCTCAAAATGGGCCCTTTTTATCAGTAATGATTAAAAGAGAACTTGGCTATATCGGTGAAATCCTGTTTAAACAGGACAATACCGAGGGAAGTCTTAAATGATCCCGTAGAGACTATACGCCAGGCATCCAGAAAAAGGATGATGATATAGTCCGACACTCTAGGTAACTGGAGAAACTGTAAGCATAATCTCATAGGCTAGGCGCAACTCCTAGCCCCGCAACAAAGATTTTATCTGTTTATTAATATGAAAACCCTAAACAACACACACATCAACTAACTACTTCTGCTTTTGACACAAGACTACGTAGTTTATTTCTTGCATATATTTTTGCACCTATATCAAAAGGCTTACCTCTCCATTGATAAGTTCTCGAAAAATAACCATGGAGCGTCTTGTCAACTTGCATTAAAAGAAAAGCTGGCTTAAAATACGCTAACTGTTCTGGATTATCCTTAAATTTCTCCCTCAAATAAGAAAGTATTTTTCCTGAAAAAGATGGGTGCCTAATTGATAGAAACGCCCAGTCTTCAAGCTCATTACCAAAATGAGCTTGATCAAAATCAAAAATTGCTAACCCACCTGTTTTTACTGCAAAATGACGAGCTTGAACATCTCCGTGTACAAAAACTGTTTTATAAGGTTCTAGGTATGGCAAAAACATAACATATACCTGTTTTAATCTATCAACCTCTCTTTTGCTTAATCCAATAAAAGACCCCTGCTGCATTAAAAACTTAAGCTTAATATCAGCATTTTTTAAATAATCGTGAGATTTATATGTAGGAATACAAGCGTCTATTGGCAAAGTCTGTAATTCTTCTATTAAGCCTGCTACTTTATCAAAAGAAACATTCTTAGCTGGTTTCATTCTTTCCATAACGATTTTTGTACCATCTTTATCGCTAATAAAATCAAAAACTTCTGGTACTTTATCTGGTAAATATGAATTAGCAAGACTCAAGCTTAAGTATTCAATTTTTATTCGCTGATTTAATCTTTTATTATCTCCGCCTGAGCTTTTGATTACCCTCAAAGGTTCTAGTTCAATATGTAAATTATGCGACCGTTCCATATTTTTTTTTCATCCGATAATTATTTTCGTGTTAATATTATACTCTATCCTATAGCAAAATTAAATCCTAACAAATCGTAAATTTCACGCAATATTTCTATCATTGCGCCTACTTTTTTTCCTTGATACATATAGCATCCAATTAATTCCCAAGCTATTTCTTAGAAAACAATCTTAAGGTCTGCAATAGAAACCCGTGTTTCTTCCACCCCCCTGCATTTGTAACAAGAACATAATTAATTTAATAGCTAGCTAGTCGAACAATATTGTCTTAAAAGCGATAATCGACCCTAAAACTCACGTTATGAAAAAAATATTTTTAGAAATGATATAATTCCATTAATGAATTTGCCAAATCATATTAAACCTTATCCAAAATTTTTTAAATATCTTCCAATAAGTAATCATGGGTTTAATCCTTTAGTGACAAAAACTATTTATGTAAGCAAGGACATTTATGTTGATTTGAAAACACAAAACCCTAAGCCATTAAGCATTGCTGTGTTGAAACATCAAGAAATCCACGCAAAAAATACAGGCTTGTTTAAACTATCAAAGTATCTTTTATCTAAAGATTTTCGCCTTAAAGAAGAAATACTTGCTTATACAGCAATGTTTAGGTATCTAAAGCAACACAATCAAACCTTTGACCTTGATCATGTAGCTAAAAACTTTTCTAAACTTAGATATGCTTGGATGACTTCTTATTCAGAGGGAAAGAAAATAATAACTAAAGTTTGGGAAGAAGCATAATTCTTTACATGCAACTAACTTCTATCAAAAGCCTTCTCTCGCTCAACAAATTTTTTAATATTTTGAGAAATTTTTCGTCTAAAAATGATTGCACTTTGTGAATGTAGCGATTTAGGTCTTCCCGTTTCTTCAGAATATTCAACACCGATTAAATTACTATTATTAACCCACGAACAAATTACTACGCTAAATCTATCTGCTGTAACGTTTTCCCCTCGCCCACGTAGCATGCCGAAATATACGGAAATGTGGTTATCAGAAATCTCTGATAAAACTTCCATTATCCTTTTTTTTGTTTTTCCTGTATTCATCCAATCGTCAATAATCAACACTTTTGGATCACAACTTATCCTCATTAAATTTTCAGCAACAGGTTTAAGATGCTGGTAATTAATTTCTGAGGGGAGCCTTCGAGAAACTTTTGTAAAGTGTATCGCATGATCTTGAGTGGGTAGCCTTCCATACAACTTTCGATATAACATATGTGTTGCCAAACCAACAATACGTCCTCCCCTGTCTAGAGCAAGAATATAGTCTGGTTTAATCTCGTGAATTGCTTCTACGATTGGATAAACAGAATGTGCAATATTCTCAGGTGAAATTATAAACTTGGATCGAAGTACATTTATTATACTTCTTTCTGGTTTTTTACTTATTTTATATTCATCTTTTTCTTGCATAATCTAATTTAAAATGATGGGAAAGTACTTGTTGATTTAGTTGAAAAACAAATATAGCTTGTGTTTTAGCTAGCGGACGCTTAAAATTTCTTAAAGAGACTAAATCATAATCAACAATTCGTAATTTTCCATCCTTAATGCGAACATTTGTTAATTGAGCAGGTTTACTATTTGAACCCAAACTCCTAACGGCACCAATTAATCCCTCTAAACCTACTAAATCGATCATTTTCCCTTTTTCATCAATAAGTCTCTTATTTGCTTGAATTATTGTTCCTAGTTGTTCTCCAACAGGAGTTAATCGCTTGCTTCCTGTACTATCTATTTCAAAAACGTCATCCTTTGTCATTAACCTTCCCTTCACATAATCCATCACTACGCAGCAGCCTACTGATGATTCTAAAAAATATGTTGGAACCGAAAAATTAGGAAAGTATTGTAAATAAAGATCTATGTTATTTTTTTCTTCCTCTGCTGAACCAACTGTTCCTATATGAGGATTTATGGGAATTTTAACAATTTGTTCTCCATTTTTAAATCTATACACCTTATGGTTTCCTCCTTTTCCTAAAAGTCTTGGGTTTACTTTATCAGGCTCAATACCACAAGATATAAGTAAATTGCTAATATTAGCTTTAAATCTCAATTCGTGATTTCTTCTTCTCAAACTTTCCACATTCATAGTTTTAGGTTTTTCAATCGAAATACTATACAAGGTTACAAAAATAAATAAGCCATGCAAAGTCTTTTTCTTGCGTTATTTTGTTTAACATTGGTACGTATTATTAAAAAAAACGGTTTCATGAAGCTATTTATTTTGGATATAAATATTGTGCACAACTATAACGATATAGACTTCAAAAGTCAATATAATGTTTAAAGTACAGTTTATTATAAAACCCATCAGGCAAACTTGGACATCTTTAACCTATGCTATAAAAATTGATAAACCAATCTAATTCTGGTATAAATATAGACGTTGTTTGGGAAAGGAAAAAATTACGTATTTCTTCCTAGTCCCGCAACAAAGATTTTATCTGTTTATTAATATGAAAACCCCCAAATATTGCTTTATTTTTGATGTTGATGGAGTCATAACCAACCCCGCTGAGAAAAAAGTTACGGAAAAGGGCTTAATTGAGACAATTGCTCAAAAATTGGATAAAGGAGATATCGTTACTTTAAATACCGGCCGCTCCCTATCGTGGATGATGGATAGAGTTATTAAACCAATAGAAGACGTTGTTAAAGACAAGAAAAATCTTGATAATTTCTTGGCTGTTGGAGAAAAAGGAGGATCATGGCTTTTATTTAGGAGTGGAGAATGGATAACTGAAGTTGATAAAAATGTTAGTGTCCCTGAAGGTCTTCAAGACACCATCAGAAACCTAATTAATACTGAATTTAATGACTGTATGTTTTATGACGAAAGTAAATTAACTATGATTTCAACAGAAATGGTTGATGGACACTCTATTGCTGAATATACAGAAAAGCAACGTGTTTTAGTTGAAAAAATGAAAGAAATCCTAGAACAAAACGAATTTAAGAAACTTGATCTTAAAATTGATCCAACCATTATTGCAACTGACATACAAGCTAATCATGCTGGAAAACACCTTGGAGCAAGAAGAATTGCTAATTGGCTAAAAGAAAAAGGTATAAAACCGGAACATATAATCGCTGTTGGGGATAGCCAATCAGACACGGAAATGGCAGAAGAATTACAAAATGAGTATTTATTAGATTTTGTTTTTGTTGGGAATTCAGAAAAACTTGATTCTAGTAAGCTTAAAAAGAAACCAATTTTTACTAAAAACCGCTACGGTGAAGGAACCCTAGAACTTCTTAGAAATATTAGTTAACAAACAAGTTTAACCACTTCTGATAATTTGGAACTGCCGGTGTTGGTTTTGGTGATAAATATGGCTTAAGTAACTCCTCCGGAATCAAAACAGGCTGCTCCCCTGGTTTTACCAGAAACAACTTGTTTCTTGCTTCTTCTTCAATAAATTGTCTGGTTTTTGCAAAAGACAATTCTGCTTTAAGCTTTTGATTTAATTGCTGTTCTTTTAAAAGTTCTTTTTGAGCACTGGTTAAAAGATCTTGCTTATGCCATAAATCATAGATTGAGCGTGAAAGATTATTAATTACCAAAAGTAAAACAATAACAATCACTATAAACGCTAATTTTTTCATGAGTATTCCTATCTATAATAACATGTTTTTATATATTCAAACCAATAATCTTCTTGACTATAGGTATCAATAGTGATATTATAGGATATAACTATGATGCCTGTTAAGCTTCGGGATGCCCACGAGCTATTTAAAAAATATTTAAAAGATAACAAGCACTCAAATTCAACCGTAGTTGCCTACGGTAAGGATATTGAACAGCTCGTTGTCTTTCTTGAGGAACTTAAAAAAGCTCATGTTCACGATGTGGCCAAGGAAGATTTAGAAGCATTTTTGGCAAAAATGAACAAAGAGGGTTATACCCCAAAATCAGTTTCTCGAAAAATAAATTCAACCAGAACTTTTTATAGGTTTTTAAAAATAAGTGAATATATCACAGATGACCCATCACTTTTAGTCGCCCACCCTACTTATCAACTTGCACCGCCCAGAATCCTTACTCCAACAGAGTACAGAGCGTTAAGAGATGCTGCAAGAAATGATGCCAGAATGTATGCCATTATTGAACTATTACTTCAAACCGGTATTAGAATCGGAGAATTAGCAGCATTAAAACTTTTAGATATTAGAAAAGACAGTCTTTATGTTGCACCTTTTGAAAAACACGAAGAAAGAACGGTACCCTTAAACAAAAGGGCAAAAGATGCTTTAGATAAGTATTTAGAAATAAGACCAAAAACAACTGAAGAAACTTTATTTATTACAAAGTCCGGAAAACCATTTTTAATAAGAAACATTAGAACTGCAGTTGAAAGATATTTTAGATTAGCTGAAATCAAAGGAGCAAAGGTTAATGACTTAAGACACACCTTTGTTGCTCATCATCTAAAACATGGAATATCTTTAGTAATGTTATCAAAAGTATTAGGACACAAGAGACTATCTACAACTGAGCGTTATCTTCAATATATTCCTGAAAGAGGAAAAGAATCTTCAGTTCTTACTGAACTTTAATCTTTAAAAGGGGGCGCTCCTCGTTCAATAATTCCTGAAATATTATTTATTTCTGAAGTTGTTAAATTACTTTCTCTAATTTCTCGCAAACCACGAACTTTTCCGGTAACCCTACCATATTTTTTGACCTCAAGCCATCTAGTATTGTCCCCTCTATTACATATACCAATTACATATGTTTTATCAAAATCATCTAATATTTCTACTATATCCAAAAGTGGCAATCCATAATCGCTTTCTTCAAACAAGCCTAAATCTGATAATTTTTCACAATCTTCTTCTTTTAAAAATACCTGTGCTATGTTCAAGCCTAAAAAACTTTCTCTGGCATCGGATACTTGCTTACGACAAGCATTGCTTAATCTTTTACAGGCTTTGGACATTTCCGTTTCCGGAGAAGGAGGAAGAAGAGACCAATGCTTTTGCTCATTCATAAGTGGGTTTATATCACGTAAGTGCTTAAAAAGCAACAAGAAGTGCTCCCGCTTGGAGTTGAACCAAATTGTGGGTCAGGATGGATTCGAACCATCGAACTTCCATCTTATAAGGATGGCACTCTAACCGCTGAGTTACTGACCCCGGCAAATTATTATACCACAGCTTCAATATTAATCCTTACAACTTTCTGAAATCGCCCTTATTGCCATCATTATTTTCTCCTTTAGTAAAATATTACTCGTAAGCAATCCGCATGTTCCATGACCAAAACCCTTGTGATCTATATTTATTCTAAGACTTTTCTTAACATATGGTTTTGCAAATTGTGATAATGGAATTTTTAGCTCGCGGTGCCAATAATTAATTTCTTTTTTAATATTCATGTCATTATATAATTGTAGTCTGACTTTTATGGATTTTTTAGAAATACCCAGACCTTTTATCATCCAATGTAAAACAAACTTCATTACTCCTGGATCTGTATTATTTATGGATATGGGTCCATTAATAAGCTTTGTACCTTCTCCCCAGTAAAGACATAATCCTGCTAACTCTAACTCTCTCTTTGTTAGTAAAATCCAATATTGTTTTTCTGTGTTATATATTAATTGAAGTCTTTTTTCTCGCTTTTGTTTTTTAGTAATTCTCGTTTTTTCAATGGCCAATAATCTGCTTTTACTTTTTGTTTCGTTAAGTTTTGCCATTTGTTCTTTATTTAGAGGAAGATCGGATAACCAATCAGAAAGAGTGCTCTTAGAAATTCCCAGTTCCTGCCTTATTTCACTATATGTTTTTCCTTGTTTTCTAAGATTAATTGCATTTTGTCTATCTAAAACTCTTGCCATAACCGAACAGACATTAAATATCAATTATTATATTGATCAATAGTACGATTTTACTGTCAAGAAGTCAATGGATGGGTTAAAGTCTTGCTCTTTTGGAAATTTCTTTCTCAACAGTCTGAGCATCTCTTCCGTATTTTAGCCTTGAAAGTTCTCTAATTAACTCCGCCACTCTTTGATTTTCCTGTTGTTTTTCTTTTACTAAATCTCTTGTTAAATCCATAGAAAACGGAGGAACAGGTTCCCCGTTAACTACTGTTTTTATATATGCATTAAACCTGTCAACATTAATAAGGTCTGCTTCTGTAAATACCGGCTGATATTCATGCTGAAGATAATTTGCATCTGTTACACCAACTCTAAAAGAAACTAAAGTTCCAACGTTTCCAAAAATTGCATTTTTAACATCTTCGTCCATTTGTCCGGTAAACTGATTCGCAACTGTTAAATTAAGTCTGTATTTTCTGGCCTCCGATAAAATTTGGGCAAAATCCGGAGTAGCAAAATTTTGAAACTCATCAACGTATAAATAAAAATCTCTTCTCTTCTCCTCTGGGGTATCTTGCCTACTCATTGCTGCAACTAAAATTTTTGGTACCAAAACAAGTCCTAAAAAGCTTGAATTTTCTTCTCCGATTCGCCCTTTAGATAAAGAAACTAAAAGAATTTTACCCTCATCCATTGCCTTTCTAAAATTAAAAGCAGAATCTGATTGCCCAATAATATTTCTCATCATTTTATTGCTTACGAATCTACTAAACTTAGAAACAATATAGTCTAAAACTTCGGATTTATGAAAATCACTAGTTTGAGCAATCTGATCTGTCCAATACCTTCTAACCATTGGGTCCTGTACTTTTGGTAACAATTCTTCAACAAAGCTTGAATCGGTTAATGCTCTTACTACCTCAACAAAAGTGTTTCCGGGCTCTGACATAACCGTTAACATTGCATTTCTTATAGCGTGTTCAAATCTTGGGCCAATAATTCCTGTTTTATTCGGATCATAAAGCTTATACATTAAACCTATTATTGAAGAAACAACATAGTGTTTTTGATCTTCTGTTTGTGCTTCTAACATATTTAGTCCCATTGGCCTTTCGGTATCAGATGGTTCAAAAAGAATTACGTCCTCTGCCCTTTCAGGTGGAATAAGGGGAAGTAATTTATCTATAGTATCGTGCGGATCAATAAAACAAACTCCTTCTCCGTTTCTAATATCTTGTAAAATCATGTCTTTTAAAAACTCTGATTTACCAACACCTGTTTTTCCAATAACATACATGTGTCTTCTTCTATCATCCTGTTGCATGTATACATTTTTTGATAAACCTCTATAGGTACTTTTACCAAGAAAAAGCCCTGAATCTGAAATTTTTGCCGGAGCAGGAGCTCTTTTTGAATTAAGCCAATGAATATGAGGAGTGGTTATAGATTTATTTGGAAAATGATAAATAGTTGCTAACTCTTCGCTGTTTAATATAGAGCTTTGTCCTCTCATTGGCATAAAACGGTATATAAAATCGTTCATAAATAATCCTTTGAAAAAATGCTTATTTTTAGTAAAAGAATTTATTCCGCTAAACTGAGCAAAACAAGTAGTAATATTACTTAGATGAGCGTTTGCAGATTCAACAGTACTTGAAGAAACTACTATTCTAACAACAGTGTTAAATCCGGGCTTTGATATTTTTCCCTCTACCGCCTCAAGTTCTTTTGAATCAGCGGAGTATTTCGCAGTTTCCGGATTTGCTTCTCCTTTTTTAATCTTTGATATATAACCTCTCCCCATTTTTTTCCATTTGTCTTTTGCCGGGCTAATTATTACTTGAATTGCAGCTCCTTCGCCTTGGGTCATTTTGGCAAGAACAGAGGTTATTGAAGATAATGGATCAACCGGTAAATCTTTAAAAACTTTTATCGGATAATAACTTGAGGTCTTAAGCTTCAATGAGGCAAAAGCCACTTTTCCCTGTTTGGAAAAAATATTATATTCATTACCAATTACAAATCCTTCTTTTAAGGTTTGCTCATCTACTATTTTTATTTCAGCATCCGGGTACGCTCCGTTAATCTGTTTTTCTACTAAATCTTTTAAATTACTTGGAACATGAATATAAAAACGAATATCTCCCGGAAGTCCAACTATTTCAAAGGAAATATGCGGTTGAACTTTTGAAAACCCGCTTTTTTTAACTGAAGCAAGCGAGGAAAATAACTGTTCCGCTGCATCAATTTTTATTTCATTATCCCTTGGAAGCGCAACTTGAAGAAGAATAGAATCTAAAGATGCTTTTTCTCTGTTTCTATTTTTATAAAAAAGAAAAAGTGTGTAAAAAAATAAATATAAAACAAGAATTACCACTGCTATTAAAACCAGGTAAGCAACAAACGTTAACATTCCCATTAATAAATTACTTGTAGTTAAGGCCTCTGTTAAACTCATTTCTTTTCTCCTCCCTTTATTTTCTTTAAAGTTTTAATTACAAGTGAGGCTAACCATTTTATAGAGCTTGATGATTTTTCCTTTTTCTCTATTTGCTCTACTTCATCTTCAGGAATTGGCAAGTTTATCTTTTTTTGTTGTGTTTCAATTTGCTGCGTATGTTCAATACCTAAATCTTTATGTTCATTTGTAAGCTTTGGTGTTTCCTCTGTTTTTTTAAGTCCTGCTTCCTCCAACTCTTTATCTATCCTAATCTCCGTTTCTGAAGGCCTTACATACTCACTAACAGGAACTGGCTCTACCTCTTTATTAGGCACGGAAATCATTTCTTGATTTTCATCTAATACTTTTTTTTGTTGATCGTCCATATATAAACATAATAGCATTAAAAAGGGGCTTAAACAAACCTAAGCATGAGAACAAGACACTTCATTACTTCCACAATATTGACAACAAGAAATAAGTTCATTTTGCGGCCGAATATTAACCATTCCGCAATTAGGACAAGTAAAGCTTCTTGCTCCATACTTATCGTTTTCTAATGAATCTATACTTGAATTAATATTAAAAATATTATTGCTTTCAATACTTGCTGTGCTCCCACAACTTCCGTTAATAACAGGTGGTTTATGTCCATGAACCAACATTAATTGTTTAATATCTACATTTTCTGCTCTTTTTAAATAAATTATTTTTTCAAATGCTTCTTCATACTCTTTTTTAAGTGCTATTGAATAATTTTCTAATGCATAAAATGCTTTTATTTTTTCTTCTCCTTGTAAATTAATAAATTGTTCTATTAATGGATTAAGTTTTATTTTTATTTTAGAAAAATATTCTCCTTCTCCTTTTTTTTCTTGATACAAAAAGATTTTTGTTAAAGTATTTTCTATTGATTCCTGACTAATTTCTTCATTAATTACCACGGGAGAAGATAAAAAATCCTCTGCATTTTTAAAACCAACATTTCCGTCTAATGTTTCATTAATAAAGCTATTAAATCCATCCATTGAGGGATCCTCTACTCTTATTGCTGTCATTTCTATCGTTTTTTCCTCTTTTTCCTTTTTTACTTTTCCAAAATAGACAAAACCATAATCACCATAACCCTCCTCTTTTAATCCGGGAGGGCTTACCCAAATAATTGATGAACCATTTTCACTAAGTTCTAGTTGTTCTTCCAATCTTTTAATTCCTAGCGCTTCTGCTTCTTCTCTTTTAGTAGACAATCCTCTTTTACCCCTGTCCTCTATTGCTCTTTTTGCTTTAATTCCCATTGGCTCACTTCTGTGACAATCGCATATTTGTCCATTTGAAAAATTTAGCGTGTAATTATATTTTTGTCCACAAAACCGATATTCCCAAAGATAAGAAACAACATCTTCTTTAATTTCTTTATCTAATACTGCTGGTTGGTATTCTATTTTAAATGCATTTGAACCAATAGTTTCTTTCATTTTTCAAAGACTACTTCTTTCTTCTTGGCCTTAATATTAATAAATCTTGCCATTACAAAAAGAAGATCTGATAATCTATTTAAATAAGCTATTGTATCTTTATTAATTCTTTCTTTTCTCAAAAGTGACACCATCACTCTTTCACATCTTCTACAAACCGCTCTTGCAAGATGCAAAAAAGAGGCTTCTTTTGCACCACCGGGGAGTATAAACGAGGTTAGTTTCGGAAGCTTTATTGATAAGTCATCTATCAATAACTCTATTTCCCTTGTTCTTTTCTCAAGTATTTTAATCTCTTCTTTTTTATCTCCTGCTAAATATCCACCAAGTAAAAATAGATCTTTTTGAATCTTAGTTAACTCTTTTCTTAATTGTTTATTGTTCAAAAAAGAAATCGAAAGTCCTATCGTAGTATTTAGCTCATCAATACTTCCTAGGGTTTGTATTTTCAAAGCATCTTTAGCTGTTTTTTTGCCACTTAAAAGATGAGTAAATCCTTTGTCTCCTTTTTTTGTATATATTTTTCCCATAAAAAAATCCCTCTTGTTCCCAAGAAGGTTTTATTTATAAAAAAAATCCTGCTCGGGAAATTGCTCCACTTCATAAAAAGCGGGTGCGTATAGTTTTCTGACTTTAACAGTAGCGGCACTGTTGCCGAATTACACGGCAATT
>CAYWVK010000002.1:0-39306 GCA_964461865.1 uncultured Gammaproteobacteria bacterium | reverse complement strand
TAACACATAGTAAAACCGAAGAAAGGTATTATTGTTTCGGAAAAGTGAAAGGAGGTGTATTAACAGTTCGCTTTACGTATAGAAAAAGCCACATCAGAATAATTGGTGCGGGCTTCTGGAGAAAAGGAAAGGATATATATGAAAAACAAAATAAAATATAGCAATGAACCAATAGAAGCAAGGGTAATTAATGATTTCTTACCTAATCCTGAAGAATTAAGCTTAACTGATAAAAAAACAAAGGTTACATTAACGCTTACTCAAGCTAGTCTTGATTTCTTTAAGGCTTCTGCTAAAAAACATAATGCCTCTTATCAAGCAATGATCAGAAGGCTTATTGACTATTACGTTGTAAATCAGCAAAGAACTTAATATGCCTTAATAGGCTAAACAGAGACCTCGGTCAGTCATGGGTGCACTACTTGGCTCCGAAGAATGTTGAGCGTTAGCGAAATCCTGAAGTTTTTGAAGGGGACGATGTTAGAACCTATTTCGTAGAATCATATACTTATCTCATGACTTCTGGGGTAACTGCCCGACTTGAATCGTATTGATCCCTAAAGCTTTTTCAGAGAGCATCCCCTTTTTTTAGCAGAGCTCTAACTTCCTCTCGGGTTAGAGTCCCAGATAATTCCCATAATTTTTGGAACCATTCACTGTTTCTTTCCTTCCGCCTTGCTACTCTTCGAGAACTTTCAATTTTCGTATGAATAGCATATTCCCGTGGCATGGTTTTAAGAGCGTCTTCACTAATTCCAGCTAAAGGATTGTATCGGTTAAGCGAAATAACGTCTCTGTCGAGCTTTGAATAATGAACTGTTTCTTGATATTCAGGTCGATCAGGTGAAAATTCCTTTAAAGAAGGCGTATGATAGGTAATAAATTCAAAATCAATTCCTGTTATTTCGTAACCTAAGTCCTTAAATCCATCCAGATTTCTTCTAAAAGCCAGATATCCGTTCTCGGAATAATCAGAGCCCGTCAATACAGTCAACTTCTTATATGGCTTATTTGTTAAAAACCTCGCTGTCGCTTCTCTGGTCTCTTCATGGTTTTCTAATCCTGAACTTCTATCTAGTTCACCAACTCTAATTGCAAATTTCTTTTCATCGCCAGGCAAATATATTCCCATCACTGCTTCCATAGGAATTGACCCTTCCTCGCCACCTGAGAACACTATTGTTGCATTAGTGGGATTTCCTGGAACTGTTTCCAAAAGTGTCCATAGCAATTCTTGACTTGGCTTTTCAATTTTATCCTTTGGAGGAACCATTAAGTGCTCTGCGTTCATTTAAAATGATAATAATCTGATTAATTAATAATGTCAATATATGTTGATTAGTATTAAAATACTAATCTAAAAGAAAATATATCAAACAATATCAGCTGCTCCGAGGAATGGATGATGTTAGAACCTATTTTTTATATGTAGTATCGTGAGGATTTAAAACGAGTGGATATACATCAAGAGCGATCTCTTCATAAGGATGCACATCTTTTATTGCCTTAATTATTTTCTCTAAGTCTTTTTTGTAACAAACAGTTTCTATTCGTTCTTCATTTACCTGCTCTAGTTTTCCTATTTCTCCGATTGCAGGATGAGCAGTTTCTAGGGGAATAAACCTTCCAACACCTTTTACTGAAAAAGTACAGAATTTGTAGTCTCCGATCAAACCAGCACCTGATTCTCCCATTGCTTTTCTAACAACATCTGCATGGGTCTCCGGGACAAATACTACTAATTTTACTGTTTCTTCCACATATAGATTATATCAAAAGTTCTAATCCTACTAGTGGTTGATATAGTTAAAGAGATTTTCTGAAGCTAAAAAAATGGCTCCGAGGGATAGACGATGTTAGAACTTATTTTAGCTTTTAGCTCTTTCCGCCCGAGCTTGGAAAACATAGAGCTCACGAGCGACAGGACACTTGGATATCCATTCACTGAATCTTTGACCCCTTATCTTTAAATCGGCACAACCATTTTCCAAACCATTTTCACAGCGTGTGCACATATGATAATGTCCCGTCCCCAAATGCTTACCGTAATTTTCGCACTCTATGCTTATCTGACTCATAATTACTATGTTAATCAAAAAAACCTATCTTGTGGAGACCTAGTTTACAAACTTAAAAGAATCAATGATGGGCTTAACATCGTTATTTTGGCCTCCTTGCAACTCCCAATCAGAAGGCCATTGAGAAGCTAAAGAATAGGTAAATACTTTATCATTAGAAGAGATAATAATGGTTGGCTTTGAACCTCCCTGATTCGTAACCCAATCCCATTTATCTTGGCTATAAACAGCAATATTAAACACTTGAGCTGGATTATTTCCATAATTAATATATTGTCGATCCGTAGTAGGCAAGCTGAACGTATACTCAGCCAGCGGAGACCCGGATGCCCCCATAGAATTATCGGGGTTAGGTAGTTTTTTAACGGTATATCCTTCAAATTTATCTGTAAAGGTTAATTGAAAACTATAATCAGTATTTATGTATGTTTTCCAATTTGCTGTCGGGGTTGAGCCCAGGGATGGAGTTATAGTAAGTTCTGGTGTAGAGGTCGGACTTACCACTGAAGTTTTATTTCCTACTGTGAAACTATTTGTCATATGATCAAAAATCTTCTCAAGTTCTTCATCTCCTATTGATAGTCCTGTATCTTTTATAAAGCCTTTTAGGTCAAAAGTCGTATCAAATTGATAAGTATTTTTTTTATTTAAGATAACTGCGTGTAAACGCACATCTCCATCAAGTATAGTTTTCTCTCTTGTGGCATATAATCCATCAACCTTTATTTTTTCTATGTTTTCCGAGGGTATAATTCCATCCGTAAAACTTTTTGCCTGAGCTTCGTCATCCCAATCATTATGAAAAGAAAAAGAAATAAGCCACTTTTCTGAAGCTTTTTCGTATGGACTGAAAACTAGATAATCTGATCCTTCATCTACATAATTCCATTTACTGGGATATTCAAAGCTAAATCCATATTTTATGTTTACGCATTTCGACCATTCAGTATTAATTGGGTTACAGTTGTATTCTTGAGATTTATTTACTGTTTTAGGATTAAAAATATCATTATAAAAACTAAGGCCATTAACGACTCCCAATGTTGACCACAAAAACAATGTGGGAATTATACTTAAGACAAACCATGCTGTAATAACCTCTTTAACCCACCTTCTCCAGTGGGTGTATTTCCACATTAAAAATACTCCTAATGGCTGAATCAATAGAATGAAAAGGATAATATAAGATTCTTTTTTCCAAAATGACTGTTTAACTGCTGAATTAGTAAATGGTAAAGATGAAGCTTGAGTTTCTAATATCGTTTTCGAAGATAGGTCTCCTTGCTTCTCTGGCTCAATAGTCTGTCCTTCTTTCTTTATGTGTTTTATTATAAAAAGTAATATTATCGGTATTCCATAAATAAGGATAGTGATTAAATTACCTATTTCAAAGCTGCGGTAATAAATCCATATTCCTATAGACCAAGTGATAATTGCAGTAAGAATCCATGGAACTATAGAATATCTTTTTTTGCTTACAATAAAAATTACAAATGCAGAAATGTGAAGAATAGAAAACATTGCGGTTTGATACCAGCCAAAACCAATCTTATTTTGAACAAGCAAAACTGGAAAAGATAAAACAGCCATAAATGAAAATATAAGTGCAGTAATAAATAAATATAATGTAATTAGTATATTTAGTATTTTTACTAAAACATTATATTTATATTTATGCGTTGGTCCTTGATTTACATTATCCAAATTATTTTGATCGATATTCTGTGGATTTAATACCTGAGCTACATCTGCTTGTGTCCAACCATTTTTAACAAGTATTGCCTCAATATCAACATCTTTTACCCCATTTTGTCTTTGCTGATTAACAAAACTAATTAATTCTTGAGTTACCACTAATATTAGTGTAGGGATTAAATTATTGTCCTGTCAACCAGAGTCTAAAAACTTGGCTCCGAGGAATAAGCGATGTTAGAATCTATTACATACATCCAACATCCACTATTTTTTGATCATAGTTAATTTCAACATATTTACGAGATATGCAATTTTGGTCATTTTCGTACTTTTTACAAAAACCAAAATTATCGGGCAATTGTAATCTTTTCTCACCTGTTAACATTGGCATACTCCATATCTCATCAATTAATTTTTTGTTAAACCTTACAATGTCCTCTTTTTTAAACACGCATATACCAGAGGAACATTTACTCCCAGAGTTACATCCCTTTCCTCCATCTTTATATGAAATCGTACAATAAGCATGTCTTCTGCAAAGAAACCAACTGTTAAAGGGATCACACGGCGTAAGGAGAAAAGACTCGCTATTTGAAACGCATTCAATCATTCTTGGTATATTAAAAATTCCAGGAAGGAAATAAAATGAAATAACAGCTAAAAATAAAATAATTACAATATAAAATTTCTTCACAATAAAATTAGTATAGCAAAGGTAATAGAAATATTAAGTTTTTGAGGCTAATTTGCTCCACGGAATGAATGATGTTGGAACTTATTTTTCTTTATTAACTCTTTCCGATCTTTGATGAAAAACATAGAGGGTATCTCCAACAGGACATTTGGCTATCCATTCACTGAATCTTTGACCTTTTATCTTTAAGTTACCACAGCCATTTTCTGAACCATTTTCACAACGAGTGCACAAATGGTAATTTCCTGTTCCTAAATATTTACCATAGTTTTCGCATTCTTGACTTATTTTACTCATGTAACGATGAAGGGCTTACTAAACATCAATATATTCCCTAAGTATCCGTTTTAGGCAATTACAATTTTTTAAATATATTTTTTAATCTATTTAAATTTTTTCCTTTTACCATTTTTTCTATTTCTAAGATTACCTTGTCTGCAAACTCGTCTAAATTAAGAAAGTCCTTTTCTACAACCTTTTTTACTCCTCTTTTCTTAGCGGCCTCGTTATTTTTTGGAACCGAAGAGATGGATATTACCTTCTCGGGCCCGAATCTCTCAATGTCTAAAACGTGAAATGACCCTCCCATCTTACAATCCCGATCTAAAAGAATTACATCAAATTCTGCCTTAGGATTATTGTTGATATAATCTTGGACCTGAATATAATCAGACAATACTACGATACTGAAGTCATATGGCTCAATTTGCTCAAAACTTTCTAGCCTATCTAAAATCTTCGAGACTGTCAAAAAATCATCTTCTAAAATTAATAATTTTTTACTTATAAGCATTTCGTATCTTTTATATTTTACTCTCTTGATATTAAAATTTTAATCACTCCTTCATTCTCCAAAATATAAACATCTTTATCTTTTTAGTCTTCTTCTATCTCTTTTTTATTATTTCTTCATTTTTATTTTTACTCATAATTTTCTGCCCAGTATGATTGTTTCTCTTTATTAAGAATGGTTAATTTAAAATTATAATCTTCTTTTTCTCCCTTATGTTTTATGGTGAATGTTTTAAAATCCAATATTTTCTGTTTGAAAATTCCCTTGTCAACATTCCTGTATTCCTTACTTTTAAATTTATCTATTCCTTTGTAAATATAAGCTTTCTTTTTTGTATTCTTTGGAAAGCCATGCGGAAAATAAAAATAACTTGTTCTTTTTTTATTATCCAAAAGGGGTTTTAGAAATGTTGATTTAAATACTAATGATTTTCCTTTTTTAAAAAGAACAAATTTACAATTAGTAAGATGTGTTTCTTTATCTCGTTGTTCTGCATTTTTTACCATCTCCAACCCTTTTACGCTAAAGCTTAGTATTGATGTATGAAGCATCCTTTCTTCGTATTCCTGTTTTAAGACAGGCTTAACTGAAAAATCTGCATTTTTAAGAACATATTTCTGGGCAATTAGGAAGAGTTCTTTGTGTTTCTTTCTTTTTCTTTTGTTTAAAAAGATTTCCCTTGTTATTTTATCTCCTGTTTTAATTGCTAATTTTCGAAGCGACTTATCATTCATAAAACCAGAAATAATCCGGATTTTTAACTTCTTTTACATTAGCTTCCCAAAGCTGCCACATTCCTTTTAGTTCTCTTACTTCCCATGTTCCCTCAAACGCCTTATAAACAAATTCACCATCTACTAAATTTGTTGTTGTTAATTTAACTTTTACGATATTTTTACCTGAGTTTACTGCTCCATCCTGAGAAGAACTGATAATACTTGTATCAAGCATTGTTTCGTAGCCTTTTTTCCAATAATCATAACCATGTCCTTCTTTAAAATTATCCGATAAAAGACTAAATGCTTCGGGTAGTTTTCTAAGTTTTAAATAATTATAAAAAGCCTTAACTGCTTCCGTTGGGCTTAAATCCGGATCAATAGTTATTTTTTTAACATCTTTTAAGGGATCCTCATCCAGTGACATCTTGTTTAATTTTTGTAAAATAGTATCGGATGAAATTGCCCATCCCATGCCGGACATTCCGGCAGTATTTATTCCATATACGTCTCCGCAAGTATCAATCATCGGACCTCCTGAAACACCCTGATTTAAATCAATATCAGTTTGAAGAATTGTTAAACCTGAATCTTTGGGTTCTCTTATTGCTGATAATATTCCCTTACTTATAGTTGCGTCCCCGGGAATATCTCCACCTAACGGATATCCTATCGCGTAAAGATCCTGGGTTGGGGTTAAGTCCAGATAGTAACCGAAGTTAATCATGGGCAATTTTCTCTCAACTCTTAATACAGCCAAATCTGCTTGCTTGTCAGCCATCTCTATAGTTGCTGTTTCAAATGTATTGTCGGAAAAGACAATTTTAGGACTTGGTTCAAATTCTATAACATGAAAATTGGTAATTATTAAACCATCGTAAGTTACTGCAAAACCCGATCCTTCCGCTTCCCCTCCAACTACTCTGACTACCGATTGTTTTATTTTCTTAACTGATTCATTGATATTACAATTAATTTCTTTATTACCCCCTAGCTTATTTTCAATCAAAACAAGCTTGTTGTTTATTTTATTAATTTCACTGTTTTGATAAAAAATAAAAAAAACAAGAATAATACAGATCCCAAGCGGTACAGAATACTTTCTTTGTCTTATTACATAAGTTACCAATAGTTCAAGGAAAGTAAAAAACAAAAAAACTAATTTTTTTAAGTTAAGATTTACCTTGAACATTTTTAAAATAATTATTAGAAATAATAAGTCCGATAAAAAAGGGGTAAAAGCGTCAGAGGAATAAGGTCTGATAAAGTAGTAAAGAATTAAAACTATTATAACCGCTTTATAATTAACTGACTTATTTAGGCGGGTTTTTTCCATTAAGCTGATTATACGACTAGAGGATTAATAATCAATACAGATTAATGTCTTCTACGCGAGTTCTTGGATATTCTCCTATTTGAGTGTACGTTTTGCAGTTTGGACAAGTAAAATGCTGTACTCCTTCATCAGAAGCGTTTCCATGGAGCCTTACTAGTTTTTCATCAACATCCCAGCATTTAGTACAAAAAGGTCCGTCTTCTTCAATGAGATAATGATTGTCTTTATGTTGCAATTTACTTCTTATTTCTTCATTTTTATTAAACTTTTCTATTTTCTGTCTTAATTTAGAATTTTCTTCTTTTAACGTAATATTTTCTCCATAGAGTTGCGTTATTTTCATTCTAAGATCCGGGTCCTTTATTAACTCTATTATTTTAAAAAAATCTATTGTCATCGTGTTTTCACCTCCAGTCGTTATTCATCATGTTTATTAAATTTTGGATGCTTTTATTTAATTTGTTTTTACATTCTTTAGCCAATACATGCCTCTTTCCATCTTTATAAATCTGTCGTTATTTAGAATACTCGCAATGTTATTGGGCTTAGTATATTTATATTTACTTACATAATTATAAATTTGATCCAAATGAACTGGGAAGCCTGCTTTTTTTATATATTCTTCTGCGAGATCCAACGTAGATTCCTTTCTAAGTCCCCATTTAGTCAATCCATACATACCCCATGTTCCCGTATGCGCAAACTGGTGATTCTGTATTAAAATTGCGTGGACTCTTCTTTGTTCAATCTTCTGATCTGAGCTACTTATTAGATCATTAACTCTTCCTGCTATTTCTGTAAAGTGCAAGGGCTCGCCTGATTGCTCTAGTACTTTAGACATATAATGAGCCCATTTATCTTGCTTATGACCTGGAATCGAGTATAGAGTGTATTTTTCTCCCGCCTGCTCGATTCTAGGATCGGAAACACAACACTTAGCCACAATGTCTCGCATTATTGAATTCTTATCACCCGTATAATATAACCGCTCTAAAACTTCATCTAAGCTTAATAATTGTTTTGCTACTTTAAGGACGGATATAATCTTTTCCATTAGTTCTGACAATACATAGTCTGTGCTATTCGGTGAATAGAAAAATACATCACCAGCTCCATGTTTTTGAATCCATCCTATATCAGCGAGAAGATCAAGAAAAGAACTTCCGTCAATCGAAGAATTTCTAATCAGAGGCGGAATTAATTTATCCGCTTCTCTGTCCGTTATCATTCCGCCATTATCAAAACAGGCCTTAATCATTAATTCTTTTAAACGCTCGCGTGACTTCGTGCTAGGATGTCTCATTCTGGATAGCATTTTATTTTGAATTTGCCTCACTCTTTCTCTGGTTATATTTAAGCTTTTCCCTATTTCCTCAAGAGTATCTCTCTCACCCGTATAAAAACCGTATCTTTTTATTATTATTGTCTTGTCTCTATC
The DNA here is from genome assembly GCA_964461865.1 of uncultured Gammaproteobacteria bacterium. Lineage (GTDB taxonomy): Bacteria > Patescibacteriota > Microgenomatia > Levybacterales > UBA12049 > CAYWVK01. The sequence goes on along the minus strand of CAYWVK010000002.1, from coordinate 30,556 downwards.
ATCCCTACATCTGTTAAGAGTTAAATCGACTAACTCTTCGTCGTTAATACCCGAAACAACTCCTTTCTCAATTGAATTTTTGTAATACTTAATTAATTCAAGAGACTTATATCCTAAGTTTTTACCTTCAATTATTTCTTTATCTGATAACGAGAATAATAAATTAAGAGTTTTTATTCCTGCAGCTTTTAAGGCATTCTCCACTCTTGTTGGCAAACCGAGTGTTTCTATCGGATCGCCCCCAGACAAATTAACTTTATTTAGAAGTTTTTCTAATGTTTCTTCAGGATTATCATCTCTCAATTTATCTTTATTTTTGTCTTCCCTCTCTGGTTTTTCAGGAGCTTTTAAATCAAACTTTGATTCTAATTCTTTTTTAATTTTTAATAAATAAGGATACGTTTTATAACCTATATTTCTGACTTTAAATAATGCTTCGTCGTTGTAATCATAAAAATCTCCTATGGTGAATAAGGCTACGTTTCGCAAGCTATTTTCCAGTCTGGTTGGTAATCCCAAGGCACTGATGTCATCATCTCTGGAAATTGATGGGAGTAAATCTATGTTGCTTAAGTCTATATAAGATAAATTTTGAGATGTTTTCTCTTGTTTAGATAACTTATCATTTTCGTTCAAATGTTGTTTTTGACCGTTATCATCCGAATCTAATTTATTAATATGGATCTCTCTTTTAACTCGCATTAAATATTTAAGGGATTTTGGACCGATAAATTTTATTTTATTTAATCTTTTTCTTTTGCATTTATATAATTTACCCACTGTATCTATTTTTCTTCCCTTCAATATAAATTCTATCTGGGAATTTAATGAAAGAACCTCAATGGGATCATTTTCTGAATAATATTTATCATCGGTCATTATGCTTTTCATATTATTATTTGTGTTTGTTTCTTTTGGGGATTGGTTAAAAAATAAGTTAACCAAATTTGTAATCGGATTATTCTTCATTTTCAGAGCTGTTAGTAGTTTTAAATTTTTCTCCTACTAAAAATTGCTCCAAATCAACAATTGCTTTGTCGTTAACTACTGAGACGACTTTAAAGATTTCAGTATCAATTATATCGGGTGTTAAACTTCCGCCTTCTAACTTAGCCTTTCTATCTATGGCGGAAATTATAAAAATGTCTACGTATCTCTGAAAGAGGTAATTTCTCCATTGAACTGAATCAACACCGTATTTATCAAGTATCTTTTTAGCCATGGGTTTATTACGATTTATCCAAAATATACCCCTTGATACATCCTGCGGTCTTTGTTCAACAGCAAAATGTCTTTCTGCGAATGTCACAATTACGCCTGGAAAATCAGGATCCTCACTTTCGGATAGTAAAACCCTCGGCATCGCAGATCCTTTTTTCTTTTCATCCCCCTCTCCTCCTCCTTCTCCTTTTCCAGAACCCAATCCTCCTTTAGTCTCTGAATTTTCATTTTTTCCTCCTCCTGAACCTTCATCTCCGATTCCACCCGTAGATCTGCCCTTTCCGGGACCGCCCAATATCTCCGTAAACAATTTGGACATAAATTGATCCTTCCACTTATTTAACATTTGATTGAATTCATCCGTTGTCTGATTAATTTTTTTCTGCTCCTCTTTTTCTTCCAAATCCGCTATCTTAAACCCTACCTCATCGATTTTACTGGCTATCCATTTGCGTAAAACCAGTGTTCTATCATTTTCAGCCAACTTATCTCTGTCGTTTTGAACAGAATCATATTCAGGATCTTCTAAAATCGGGCATTTGCATTCTCCATATATTGATTGTGCCTGAGGATAATATCTTAACGGACCTATTTCGCTCATCTTATATGAAGCAATAACACCTATTTCTCCAATAATATCCACGCAATTTAACTCTGGCTTTCTTCCTCCGCGACCGAAAGGCAATGAAGAAGTTCGTAAAATTAATTGACCTTTTTGATATTTTTTATTCGCGAGTTCAATTTTTTTATTATGATTATCGCTATCGATAAGGAATTCAGGTATTTCAAAAACAAAAGGATCCTTAAACTCTTTTAAAGGTTCAATTTCTTCCATTCTAAGATTCTTAAATATTAAGTTTCCGTTATAAATAACAGATACGTTACAGTATTTAAGAGGCCTTCTGGATTGAGGATGGTATTTCAGTTTCTCGCAAAGCTGATTGACAGGCAATGCGTGACCGACAATTCGCTTGGGTTGAATACCTCTGACTAAAGTAAAACCTATTTTACCAGCTTGCATTATAACTAATAAATTTTGGGGAATAATTGAGATATCAATATTTGCAATTTTAAGCGCGTCTTCCAAGGAGACTGATTTGTCTTCAAAACCGTCTGCAAAGCCATATTTTTTATTTTCATTGAAACCGAATATATTTAGCTTTCCGTCTCTATAGGTTATAAACCTTGAAGAACGAAACATTTGGCGCATGTAAAATTTACCACCGTTTCCATGACCACCATAAACTCTTACGTTTAAGCCTCTGCTTGCTGCATTTGGATCTCCCCACCATTTAACAGCCTTTTGAATATCCGTGTGTGTCATTCCGACAAAATCAATGCATTCAATCGTTGAAGGATTGGAGCTATTTCCTTCAGCGAATCTAAAAATAACATGCTGATCTTTATCAGCAAACTTAATGCGTAAGTAAGCATCAATTGAATTTTTTAACCATTCTGCTAATCCTTTTTCGTGGCTGAAGTTAAATGCGTTACCCCAATTATCCAAAGTTGCATCATGATAAACATTAGCTTCTTCATTAATTTTCATCTCATCAGGCTTTATCATCTTTTCCCTCCTTTACTGTTTTTTATAAATTCCAAATTATCTTTAAATTTCTTTTTAAGAAAAGCGTGACAGTTTATTAGTTCCTTATACAGTAGTCTACTTTTATTTTTTGTGGCTTCAATTGCATCTTCAACAGCTGCCAATCTGCCGAGAAAATCAAATTTATTTGTTCTTACGGTAACACCCAAATATGAATAAAAATCAATATCTAAAATTTCTTCCTGTTTTCCTTCATAAAAAAGTTTAAACGCTGCCGAATCTTTTATGCGCTCTATTTCTTTCTGTTGATCCATTGTAAATTTAACATATGAATCGTCCTTTTTTGATGAATCTGCATTTAAATTTAATACCTTTTTTGCATATTCGATACCCTTAGGTGTTAATGAAAAATATTTATTGCCGGATAAAATATATCCGTGTTTTTTTAAATCACTGTAAAGAGGTTTATGTACTATGTCTCCCGTATCGGGATATTGAGGATAACCTCGAAGCTGAAAGTCTGCTTTATATGTTTGGAATGCACTGACTGCTATGTCTTCAAAACGTATTTTTTTTGTTGTACCATCAGCAAGATTATAAAGGACAATTAAAATTTTTTGGGACCTTGTAAGATTATTATTCATTTTTAAAGCTTAAATTTTCTTTTTCTTGATTCTTCTAGTTTAAACCTTGCTTTATTATGATCTAAATCATCCTGGATGGTTTTAAAAATTTTATTAATTTCATCCGGAGAATAACTATAGAGACTTTTATTAGAACAATTGCCGAGAATTCTGATCCTATCTAAGACAGCATTTGTTCGTGCCTCTGCAACATCCAAAAATCTTTCTCTTGAGTTATTGTATTTTTTCTTTGACATAATATATGTTATTATACCTTATATGACTACATATTGTCAATATGTGATTTTTTATGATAATATTAAATAATAATACTTTCAAAGGATTTCAGTATATAATAGCTAAATGAAAACAAAGAAAAAGATCACCTTTATCGATTTATTTGCGGGCATAGGTGGATTTCATATTGCGTTCAGTAATCTTGGAGCGGAATGCGCTTTTGTTAATGAGTTTGATTCAAATGCCCGAAAAACTTATGAAAATAATTTTGTTAAAAAAGATAAAAAACTGTTTTCAGATAAAAAAAGGGAGCCGTTTTTTTGGAAAAGCATTAAAGAAATTACGTTGTCAGATACTATGCTGCCCGAATCAGTTTGGAAGAAGAACATTTTAAGCATAATACCTGAGTTCGACATATTGTGCGCAGGATTTCCGTGTCAACCGTTCAGCAATATCGGGAAAAAGCACGGGTTTGAAGACAGCAGGGGGACGTTATTTAACGATATTGAAAGGATAATAATTGCCAGGAAACCTAAAGTTGTTTTTTTGGAGAATGTAAGGAATATTCTGACACATAACGAAGGAAGGACGTTTAACTATATCCTGAGTAAGTTGGACAAAGCCGGTTATCATGTGAATAGAGAAAGAGACGATTCTTGGAATATATTAAAAGCCAGTGATTTCGGACTGCCGACACACAGGCAGAGATTCTATATGGTAGCGTTTGAAACAAATGTCGCTAATGCTTCTAAATTCAAATTCCCCAAACCTACCCATGACGGAGGGATTACTCTTAATAAGTATTTTAAGAGTTTAAATAAGAATTGGGATAAATGTGAAATTTCCAGAGACGGATGGCCGGATCGTATCGGTCGAACACTCAGGGTCGGAGGTGTCGGCTCGGCATACAAAAGTATGAACTGGGTTGCAAAAGGTAAAAAGACACCCGAATCATATATCAAAGTCAGCGAAAATAAAGTGTGGGTAAACGACAAAAGGACATGGGACTCATATATGTTTTTTGAAGCTGACAAAGACGGCAGTAGAAGGAAAAAACCGCATACTATTTCAGTTGATGAGGCAAAGGCGATTATGGGATACCCTTACGATTTTAAGTTTCCCGAAGGGATTGTAAGCAGTTCTCAGAGAATGAAACAACTGGGCAACAGCGTTGCCGTTCCGGTAATTCAGGCAATAGCCTCACAAATAATTAAAACCCTTCAGGCTAAATAGTTTCAATGTTGATAGCCCGCATAATTTTATTGAATTCTCTATTTATGTGTTTTTTCAAATCCTTATCCCAAATTTTGATAATTTTCCACCCCTTTTCTTTAAGTAATTTATAGTTTTTTCTGTCTCTTTTTATGTTTTCCGAAATTTTGTTTACCCAAAATTCTGGATAACTATTTTTTTCTTTTGCAAATCTCCTGCCATGCCAAAACTCACCGTTAATAAATACCGCAATTTTATTTTTCGGAAATGCAATATCAGGCTTACCTGAAATATTATAGTGTTTTTTATATTTTATATTTAACTTATCAAGAGCGGAAAAAATAATAAGCTCTGGTTTAGTATTTTCAGACATAATTCTGGACATGTTCCAGCTTCTTTTTTCTTTTGATATTCTATCCATCGGAAGTATTATACAAAATTCAAAAATTAAATTTTATATTTCTTTGGTAAGCAAAATTATATACAATACGCTTGGATAAAACTTGAATTCAAGGGTATGAAAAAAGATTATTTCGAAGAAAAGAAAAAAAGATTGGAACAAAAAATAAGACTAGCAGTAAGAAAAAGGCAGCGACTGAGACAGCGTCTGGAGGAGTAATAATATATCGAGAGACTAGGTTTAACTGTTTTCCCAGCAAATTTTCAAGCAACTTACCTAAAAAAAGAAGGGCAAAGCCAGAGACAAACTAAATGACAATATCTTTTATTAATTGCCGTTTTTCTTTAAAATCTAAAAATTTACTTATATCCATAAAGCCTATTTTGGACAGGCTATGCATCAGGATTTTATTCTTTTAAATTTTTAATGTCAATGCGTGAGACTACAGACCGAATCCTGGCACTGGGTGGCATTTGAGCGTAAAATCCGGTCCGAGAGTTTGACAAAAAAATGAGGTCTTTAGAAAGCCTTGATAGGCTAAATAGAGACCTCGGTCAGTTGACCATGCACTAGCTTGCTCCCCCGCGAGGATTCGAACCTCGAACCTTGAAGTTAACAGCTTCCTGCTCTACCGTTGAGCTACAGGGGAAAGCACCTAAGATTTTAGCATGAAAAAGGATATTATTCCACAGTTTGCTTTTGGGGATAAAAATATGTAATCTTAGAATAAAGGGGGTGAGAAAATGAAAAGAGAAAAAGTAGCCTTAGGTCTTGGAAGTTTTATTGCCCTTTTTCATTTAGCTTGGGCAATTTTAGCAGGACTTAACTGGCTTGAGCCTGTAATGACCTGGCTAATGGGACTACACTTTATAAGTAACCCATTACAATACCAACCTTTCGATTTAGTTACGGCAATTGTTTTAATTATTGTTTACTTTATTCTTGGATATGTTTTTGGTTGGGTTTTTGCAACAGTTTGGAATTTTGTTAACAAAAAATAATACTTATTACTCTCCAGCTTGCAAAACATAATCAAGCATGCTATAAAATAGCGCATGAGTAAGGAACAACCTAGTCCTAGGACAATTGTGTCTGCTGAAGATAGTGATAAAAAAGGTTTTGTTTTTTTTAATTGCGATATTTCGGGAATTAAGCCTTTGATAATTACCAATAAGGGTAAGGACAAAGCGGAAGTTGAAAAAAATAATTCAAGAAATTCTCTGGTTGCAGGCTCTGTATTAATAGGAGCAGAGGAATTACCACGTTAACCTAAATAATCTTTAAGTTTGTTTCCACGGGACGGATGTCTTAATTTTCTTAAAGCTTTTGCTTCAATTTGCCTAATTCTCTCTCTTGTTACAGCAAACATTTTTCCAACTTCTTCTAGAGTTTTTGGCCTTCCATCTTTTAAGCCAAAACGCTCTTCAAGTACTCTTTTTTCCCTATCAGAAAGTGTTAATAAAACCTGTTCTACTTGTTCCTTTAATAATTCTCTTGAGGCTGTATCAAAAAGTGTTGGTGCTGTTGAATCGTGAATAAAATCACCAAGTCTTGAGTCCTCTTCATCTCCAACAGGTGACTCTAGGCTTGCCGGTTCTTGAGAAATTTTAATAATTTCCAATGCTTTTTCAGGTTCTATTCCTAAGGTTTTGGCAACCTCTTCAGGAGTTGGCTCTCTTCCTAATTCCTGCATTAATTTTCTTGAAGTTCTTAAAAACCGGTTAATATTTTCAACCATATGAACAGGAATTCTAATTGTTCTTGCCTGATCGGCAATGGCTCTGGTAATAGATTGCCTTATCCACCAGGTTGCATAGGTTGAAAATTTAAAACCTCTTTGCCAATCGTATTTTTCAACTGCCCTGATTAATCCTTGATTTCCCTCCTGGATTAAATCAAGAAGCGTTAATCCTCTTCCGACATATTTTTTTGCAATTGAAACAACTAATCTTAAATTAGAATTAACTAAAACTGCTTTTGCTTTCTTATCTCCTTTTTCAACTCTTTTAGCAAGAGAAATTTCCTGATCGAAAGTTAAAAGTGGAATTCTTCCGATTTCTTTTAAATACATTCTAACAGGATCTGAAACTGTCCCTTCGGTTAAAACCGTTAAAGCTTCAAGTTCTTTTTCCAAATCCGCAATTGGTTTTTGTGTGTCTTTTTCCGATACAACCGATTCAAAAACATCGATATCCGAAGATATAAGCTTATCGTAAAGTTTATCTAATTCTAGGATATGTTCTTCGGGCTTTGGAAAAATAGATAAGATCTCATCCTGAGTTATATAGCCTCTTTTCTTAGCAGAAACTACAATGTCTTTTAAAATACTTGGTTCTTTTTGCTTCATATATATTCACATTTTAACACGATGAGGCTGAAATTAAAACCTGTTTAATTACCTCCGGGAAGTTTTTTAATAAAATTTCCTAATTTATCTTCTAAGTCTTTTATTAACTCCTCCTTTTTATCCTGTTTTGCTTTTTTTAAACTATCGCTGATTTTTTGAATCTCCTCTTTTATAAAAAGGGCGTACAGTTCTTTTGCTATTTTTATTACTTCACTCTCGTTTTTCTCCGCTGGAAGCGATGAGAAAAGAGGTAAAATAAAACAAGCGTCAAAAATTTGAACTAACTCTTTTGGTAAACCATTAGCAAATTTCTTCTGATCAAATTCATTTATATTCTTAAAATATACTTCCAATTGATCAATTATCTTTTTAATTGATAAAACTTCAAACTGATAATCCTTAAGCTCTTCCTTTGCTTTTAAAAACAGCTCTTTTGTGTTTTCTTGCTGAATAATAATAGACAGTAAATACTCCTCCATTGTTTCTCTTCTTGATTTTTTATTCTTTCTTACAATTTTTACTTCCTCTTCCTTTGCTCCTGCTTGCACTTTATCAAGCTGTTTTTGAAGAGTCTCTAAAGAAACATCAATTTCTTTTCCTAAAAGTTTAAGATAGTGTTCTTTAACGATTTCATTTGAAATTTGTGAAATTAATAAAAGTAATTCGTCGGTGATTTTTTTCTTTCCTTCTGCTTTTGTTTTATCATTTTTAGAAATTATTTTTTCAATTAAATAATCATAAACCCCAATATCATTTTTTAATGCCTTTTTAAAAGCTATCGGATCTTTTTTAATTGCTTCGTCCGGATCTTTTCCATTTTTGATGTCTATTACACTTGTTGTTAATCCTCTTTTTTCCAAAAAGACAAGACTTCTCTTCATTGCTTCAAAACCAGCTTCATCTTGATCTAAACAAAGAGTTACTTTTTGACAAAATCTTGATAAAAGAATTACCTGGTTTTCCGTTAAAGCAGTTCCTTTAATGGCAACAACATTTTTTATATTCTCTTTAACTAAGGAGATAACATCAAATTCTCCCTCAACTATGATTGCCCTATCCAGTTTTTTAATCTCCTCTTTTGCTTTATCAAGTCCAAAAAACAACTCTCCTTTGTGATATGCAGGAGTATCTTTGGTGTTTATATATTTTGGTCCGTCAATTGTTTTTGAATCCGTTAAAAGCCTGGCTGAAAACCCGTTAATATTTCCCCTGTGATCTTTTAAGGGAAACATTAATCTACCCTTAAAAAAATCAACTACATTTCCTCTTAAATCAAAACAAAGCCCTGCTTCTCTTAAATCTTCTTTTTTAAAACCTTTTTTTATTAAATAGTTAGTAAGACTGCTGCCAAGGGATGGTGAATAACCGATTTGAAATGCTTCAATTAAACCTTTAGGGATTTTTCTCTCCTCTAAAAGATAATCAAGTGCTTTTTTACCGATTGTATGGTTTGTTAAAAGATAGGAATAAAATTTAGCTGTTTTTTCATTTAAGTTAAAAATTTTTTCTTTTATACTTTGAGCACCCTTATTGTATGTGTAATCCTTAAGTTCAATACCTGCTCTTTTAGCTAAAATTCTTAAGGCTTCAACAAATTCTAAATTTTCATACTCCATTAAAAAGGTAAAGACATCTCCTCCCTTGTTGCACCCGAAACAATGCCAAATTTGCCTTTCCGGAGAAATTACAAATGAGGGAGTTTTTTCATTATGAAAAGGACATACTGCCTTAAAATTTCTGCCTGCTTTTTTAAGTGTTAAATATTCTGAAATTAACGCTACAATATCTATCTTTTCTCTTACTTGATTAACCTGATCCATGATTAAGGCTTATTTTAGCACTTTCACCAAGGTTTTTCTTATATGAAATCTTTGTTAGAATAGATTAATAATGATAAAAGGTTTAACAGCAAGTGAAGCAGCACTGGCTTTAAAAACTTTTGGTAAAAACGAGATTAAAATAAAAAAAAGATTTGTTGCAGTTAAAATCTTTATTTCCCAATTGTTTTCATTTCTTAATTTAATTCTTGTTTTAGCAGCTGCTTTTTCTTTTTTTATAAAAGATATTGTTGACGGATCTTTAATTTTAGCAATTGTTTTTTTAACCGCGGTATTTGGATTTATTCAGGAATACCAAGCTGAAAAAGCAATAGAAAAATTAAAAGGGTATATCATCCCTTTTACAAAAGTAACAAGAGACGGTAAAGAAATTGAGGTTCCGACCACAGAAATTGTTCCTCAAGACTTAATTGTTATTGATGAAGGATCATATATTCCTGCTGATGGAAAAATTATTATCTGCCACCATCTAGAAGTTGATGAGTCAACATTAACCGGAGAATCGCTGCCTGTAGCAAAAGAGGTTTCAGACTTTGTATTTTCAGGCAGCTTAGTTTCAAAAGGAAGAGCACAAGTTTTAGTTGAAAAAACCGGGATGAATACAAAATTTGGAGAAATTGCCAAAGAGTTATCCTCAATAAGTGTTGGTAAAACTCCACTTCAAAAAAGACTGGGAACTTTAGGAAAATTTCTCTCAATTTTAGTAATTATTGCTGCTGCATCAATTATTCCAATCGGATTAATGCAACAAAAAGAACTAATCCCCTTAATTCTTTTAGCAATAAGCATTGGTGTTGCCGCAATTCCGGAAGGACTCCCTGCTGTTATTACAATAGCTTTGGCTATCGGAACAAAAAGAATGGCCAAGAAAAATGCAGTGGTAAGAAAAATGGCTTCAGTTGAAACACTAGGAGCTGTTCAAGTAATTTTATCCGATAAAACAGGTACGTTAACCAAAAATCAAATGACTGTTAAAAAATTCTGGTTAAGAAACGAGGGCAAACTTTCTTCAATATACAGAGCTTGTCTTTTGGGAAATACCGCCTCACTTGTTGAAAAAGAAGGAGGTTTAAAAAAGGAAGAATTTGAAGTAATCGGAGATAAAACAGACGGATCTCTTCTTTTGTGGCTTAAGGAGCAAAAATTAGACTTTGAGAAAATTAAAGATGGTGGAAAAATAATTGATGAATTTGTTTTTGACCCAAAAACTAAATTAATCACTACTGTTTGGGAGGAAGATAATAAAAAATTTGTATTTGTAAGAGGCGCTCCTGAAACAATTCTTGAAAAAGCTTTTCTAAGTGAAAATGAAAAGGAAAAAATCAGAAAAGAATTCGAGGCATTTGCAAAGCAGGGCTTAAGAGTTATTGGATTTGCCCAAAAAGAGGAAAAAGATTTTAAAAATAAAAATCGAGAAACAATTGAGCAAAACTTAGACTTTTTAGGATTTGTAGGAATTTATGATCCCCCAAGAGATGAAGCTAAGGAGGCAATTTCACAAGCAAGGCAAGCCGGTATTAAAACAGTTATGGTAACAGGCGATAATGAATTAACTGCCTTAACCATTGCTGAAGAATTAGGCTTAATTGAAAAAGGTGAAGAAGTATTAACCGGAGAAAATTTAGAAAAGTTATCGGATGAAGAATTAATTAAACTTTTACCAAAAGTAAGAATTTTTGCCAGGACAAAACCGGAGGATAAATTAAGAATAGTAACTCTTTATAAAAGTCAGGGACTTATTGTTGGTGTTACAGGAGACGGAGTAAATGACGCTTTAGCTCTTAAAAAAAGCGATGTTGGGGTTGCAATGGGTAAAAGCGGAACAGAAGTAGCAAAAGAAGCATCGGATATTGTCTTATCCGATGATAATTATTCAACCTTGATTTCTGCGATATTTGAAGGCAGAACAATTTATAATAACATCTTAAAATCCATTACTTATCTTTTATCCGGAAACCTAGCCGAAATTTCCCTTATTATCTTAGCTATGCTTTTGGGGCTTCCATCCCCTCTTATTCCTACTCAAATTTTATGGATTAATCTTGTAACCGATGGTCTTCCTGCTTTAAGCCTAGCAAGTGACAACAAAGATATTGGAGTTTTAAAACAAAAACCAAGGGACCCAAGAGCTAATTTTTTAACTAAAAACCACCTACTCTTTATTATTTTTACCGGAATTATTTTGGCTGTAATTTGTGGCTTTGTTTTTAAACAAACTCTTTTTCAAGGAGAAACTTTTGCCAGAACCATTGTTTTTAATCTTTTAATATTCTCCCATATTTTAATCATATTTATAATTAGAGGTAAAAATGCCTTTAAATATAATAAGCTTTTGGTACTTGCCTTAATTTTTACTGTTGTTTCTCAAATTATTATCACTACTGTTTCTCCATTTAAAGAAATTTTTCATTTGGGGATTTAAATAAGAATAATTTTTATTGGGTATCTTTTTTAGTTTTTATTCCGAAATGCTTATAAGCATGTTTCGTAGCCACTCTTCCTCTTGGTGTTTTTTTAAGAAAACCAATTTGTAATAAATACGGCTCAATTACCTCCTCTATTGTTCCTATATCTTCTGCAATTGTTGAAGCAATTGTCTCAATTCCAACCGGACCACCTGAATGTTTTTCAATAATTGCCTTAAGTAATCTTTTATCAATTCCATCAAGTCCTATCTCATCAATTTCAAGCATGCTTAAAGCTTGACCAACTAAGCTCTTATTAATCCTTTCTTCGTTTTTTACCTGAACAAAATCTCTTACTCTTTTTAAAAGTTTTAGAGCAATTCTAGGAGTTCCCCTTGCACGCCTGGCGATTTCTTCAACTCCATCCTTTTCAATTGCAATTTTTAGTTTTTCCGCTGCATTTTTAATTATCGCTTTTAGTTCTTCCGGATTATAAAAATTTAACCTATGAATAACTCCAAATCTATCTCTTAAAGGAGCTGATAAAAGACCTGCCCTGGTTGTTGCGCCAATAATTGTAAAATGAGGAAGATCCAACCTTAGTGTTCTGGCAGACGGGCCTTTTCCCATAACAATATCCAGTGCATAATCCTCCATTGCCGGATAAAGAGTTTCCTCAACTACCTTATTTAAGCGATGAACTTCATCGATAAACAATACGTCTTTTTCCTCAAGATTAGTTAAAATCGAAGCCAAATCTCCTGCTCTTTCTATTGCCGGTCCTGAAGTAATTCTAATATTACTTTTCATTTCCTTAGCAATGATATGAGAAAGGGTAGTTTTGCCAAGTCCGGGGGGACCATAAAGAAGAATATGCTCTAAGGGTTCTTTTCTTTTTTTAGCAGCACTTATGGCAATTCTTAATGCTTCTTTAATGTTTTTTTGTCCGGCAAATTCATCCCAATTTTTTACCCTTAAGGAGGTTATTAAAACTTCTTCTTCCGGAAGATCTTGCTTAACTTTCTTTTTTTTATTCTCTTCTTTTTTCATTTTATCTACTTCCTAAATATTTAAGCGATAATCTTACTTTTTCCTCTGTAGTTTTACCTCTTTTATCAATTTCCCTTAAGGCTTTTGTAGCTTCAGCTGATGTAAACCCAAAGCTTTTTAAAGCTTGTATAACCTCCGTATTTTCAATTAAATCTTTTCCTGATAAATCCAAATCGTTGATACTTCCAAGTTTATTTTTTAACTCAATTATTATTTTTTGTGCGTTTTTTTTACCTAGTCTTGGCACATTTGAGAAAAATAACACATCCCCTTTAATAATTGCCTCTACAATCTCTTCTCTTTTACCAAAAGAAAATATATTTAAAGCTGTTTTTGGACCAACTCCAGAAACCGAAATTAAGCCTTCAAAAAGTTTTAAGTCTTCAGATTCTAAAAAACCAAATAATTCTAATGCATCTTCTCTAACATAGGTATATGTGTATAGCTTTGTTTTTTGATTTATAATTAACTTCTCCAACACAGTATTTGGCACAAGTACTCTATAACCTACTCCGTTTACGTTTACAATGACATAGGGGATATCTAAAAGCTCTACATTACCGTTTAAAAAACCAATCATAGATTTAAATCTTTTTGATTATAACATAAGAAGTTTTGCCTTTTGACTATTTTCTATAGAATGCACAAGTTAGAGCTACTGCCAGGGCGTCTGAGGTGTCATCAAGCCTTGGTACTTCTTTTAGTTTTAAAATTGCTTTAACCATTCTACCGACTTGCTGTTTTTCCGCTCTTCCATAACCGGTAACTGAAATTTTTACCTGAAGCGGAGTATAGATATGTATTTTTAGTTTTTTTTGACAAGCTGCAAGCAATATTACTCCCCTTGCCTGACCGACAACAAAAGCTGTTTTTGAATTCTTATTAAAAAACAATTCCTCTATTGCCAATACCTCCGGTTTATATTTATCAATTAGATTTAGAATTTTACTATGTATCTCAACCAATCTTTGCGGAGTTTCTTTTTTGCTGCTTGTTTCCAAGCAACCACAATTAAGCATTGTTGCCGTACCTTTTTGTGTCTCAATTATTCCAAATCCCATTCGTCCAATGCCTGGATCAATTCCTAGTATTTTCATATGAAATTTAACTCATTATAATTAATCTTGTTAATTTTAACAATTTATCGTAAAATACAAAGGTTATGAAACATCCGAAATTAATTGTTGAAGAGAGAAAGATTTTTGGCAAGAAAATTAAAGCTTTAAGAAAAAACGATATCTTACCGGGAAATATTTACGGGAAAGATATTAAATCAACTGCTGTACAAGTTGCAAAAAAAGACTTTGATAAAGTATATAAAGAAGTCGGAGAAACAGGCTTAGTTGATCTTCAATTAAAAGATAAAATACTTCCTGTTCTTATTCATAATATTGCCTCAGATTACAAACGAAATATTTTACACGCTGATTTTTACAAAGTTGATCTTAAGGAAAAAGTTAAAGCAATGATTCCAATCGTATTAACAGGTGAAGCAAAAGCAGTAACTGAAAAAATTGGTATCTTAATGCAAGTTTTAGCTGAAGTTGAAGTTGAAGCATTACCAGAAGCCCTACCTGAAAATATTGAATTAAACGTTGAAAATCTAGCAGAAATAAATCAACAATTAACAGTTAGTGAGTTAAAAACAATTGAAGGCGTTGAGGTATTAACCGATCCTACACAAGTAGTAGTAAAAATTGCCGAATTAGTCAGTAAAGAAGCTCAGGAACAAGCAGCGGAAGAAGCTGCTAAAGCAGAAGAAGCCAAGGCAGAAACAGCAGAGGGAGAAGCAAAAGAAGGCGAAGCTGGTGAACAAAAAGAAGAACAAACTGAAGCGGAAAAACCACAAAACGAAGAAAAGGAAAGTTAATACTTATTTAAATAGCTCTCAAGCTGTCTTCCCTCTTTTGAATTAGGATCAAGATTAAATACTTTTTCTAAATATAATTTAGACATATTAAAATTTTTTCTTTTAAGCTCCAATATCGCTAATTGTAAATACCCATCTTTATAATCAGGATATTTATTAACCACTTTTTCCCATTCCTTTATGTCTTTTAAGATTTCCTCATGTTTATAATCAAGATCTTGAGCAATAAATGTTTTTTGTCTTAAATCAATTACCATAAATACAATAAATAAAAATAAAACAATAATTAATATGCTTAAAAAAAGTCTTTTTAACAACGTATTTTTTTGTTTATTTTTTAAAAGGTTTTTTTTTAAGTTTTCGGTAAAAAATCGGGATATATTCGGGAATTTATTAGCTTTTTTCTTCATTTTTTGCCTCTGGCCACTTAGAGATAATTAAATAATTATTTTTATCAAATAACCTTTTATTAATCTCTTCTGTAATAAAAGGAGCAAAGGGATGTAAAAGTTTTAAAAGAATATGAAAAAGACTATTTAGGATAATTCCTGAATCTTTATCCAATCTTAACTTTATGTCTTCAATATAAATATCTGCAAATTCATGCCAGATAAAATCATATAATGTTTGGGCTGCGTGGTTAAAGTCGTAATTTTCATTCAATTTAGTTATCTTTTCTGTTAGCTCTTTAGTTTTTAAAATCATATCTTTATCATTTTTATGTTTTACACTTTTAAGTAAGTCTTCAAAGCTAGACTTAAGCGTAATTTCCTTTGTTAATCTTTTCATTTCAATAAAACGACCGATATTCCATAATTTATTGGTAAAATTTCTCATTGCCGAAAGTTTTGGGTAAGAAAGAGATTGATTATTCCCCAGTGCTGCTCCAAAAACCAAGGCCAGCCTTACCGCATCTGCTCCATATTTATCAACCGTTTCCAATGGGTCAACTACATTACCCTTGCTTTTGCTCATTTTTTTACCAAGCGGGTCATTTACTAATCCATGCAAGACAACATTTTCAAAAGGCACTTTTTCAGGATTAATATATAGTCCAAGCATTACCATTCTTGCTACCCACCAGCGTAAAATGTCATATCCTGTTTCCATAACCGTAGTTGGATAAAAATCAAGGCTGTCAGTTGTTTTTAAAGTTGCATATGGCCACTGACCGGATGAAAACCAAGTGTCAAACGTATCATCGTCTTGTTTTAATTCAGTTGAGTTACAATTTTTACAAAATTTAGGCTTATTACCATTTGTTACCATCCATTCATTGCACTTATTACATTTCCATGCCGGAATCCTAATCCCCCAAACAATTTGTCTTGATATATTCCAATCATGAATGTTTTCTAAAAACTGAAGATATAGTTTTTCAAAACTTTTAGGATATATTTTTATTTCTCCGCTTTTTACTGCTTCTATAGCCGGCTTTGCTAAAGGTTTTGTTTTAATAAACCACTGTTCTAAAGGAAGTGGCTCAATTGGATTTTTACATTTATAACAAAGTCCTACTCTGTGTCGATAATTTTCATCTATTTTTTCTATCAATCCCTTTTTTTGCATTTCCTCAACCACTGCCTTTCTTGCTTGTCTTGCGTAAAGACCAACATATTTACCGGCTTTTTCATTCATTTTTCCATCATGATTTATTACCTGAACCATTGGTAAATTGTGTCTTTTTCCAACTTCAAAATCATCAAAATCATGCGCAGGGGTAATTTTTACAACGCCTGTACCAAAGGCTGGATCAACCATTTTATCCGCAATTACCTTAATCTTTTCTTTTCCCAAAAGAGTTTCAATTTCTATTTCTTTATCGATATATTTCTGATAACGCTTATCCTTTGGATTTACTGCAAGTGCCGTGTCTCCAAATCTTGTCTCAGGCCTTGTCGTAGCTAAAACAAGCGGTCCATATTTTATGTAATAAAGCGGATCTTTTTTTTCTTCATAAATAACTTCTAAATCCGAAAATGATGTACCATCAAACGTACAATAATTAACTAATCTTTTTTCTCTATAAACCAGGTTCTCATCGAATAATTTTTTAAATGTCCCATAAACAACCTCAATAATATCTTTATCCAGGGTAAACTTTTTTCTTTCCCAATCAAGTGAAAAACCAAGTTTTTTTAATTGATTTTCCATGATCGGGCGGTTTTTTTGCACAAAGTTTAAAATCTCTGAGTATAACTCTTCTCTTTTATAATCAAACCTTGTCTTACCCAGTGTATGAAGATATTTTTCAAAAACAAACTGTGTTTCAAACCCTGCGTGGTCTGCTCCCGGAAGCCAAAGTGCCCTATCTCCTTTCATTCTGGAAAACCTAATTAAGATATCCTCAATTACACACATTGCGTGTCCGAAATGAAGTGGCGCATTAGCATTTGGCGGAGGGAGAATAATTGAATATGGTTTTCCCTTTGGGTTTATCTCCGGCTTGAAAAAACCTTTCTGCTCCCATTCTTTATATATTTCTTCCTCAACTTCTTGATTTTTATAAACTTTATCCATTTTAATTTTTCTATTCTATCATAGCTTTGTTAAAAATTTATTATTTTTTTCTAAATGAGATTGACACATCTTCATCTTTAGTGATACTTGTTTCATATAACGATTGACTATTTGTACTAACCATTCCTTTTGACTCTTTTAAAACTTGGTAATCTTTTGGGTACTTAACCAATAAGTCGTAGGGAAAACTATCTATTCCGGATTGTTTAATTAATCTTAAATCATAAGTAAAAGATGATTTTTTTACATCTATCTCTTTTATTAAAGAATATTTAATTGATACCTTCAAAAGCTCCCCTTTAGGAACTGTTATTAAAAATCCGAAAACATCTTTTTCTTGTTCTGTTGTTTTCTCCACTTCTAAACCAACTGGTTCTTTAAAATCTGTTTTTTCATACATTGATGGATCAGTTATGGCATCTATTATTTTTTGTTTCTCATCATTTATGGTTATTGATTCAATTTCTGCTTTATATGGAAGAATTACTCTTAAATAGTTTTTATAATCCCCTCCCGGCCATTTACCATCACTTGTATTTTTATACGAAAGAGTAATTTCCTCAATTATTTTCCCCTCGTTTGTAATTTCTACTCTTTGCGAAACACTTCTTGAAATAAAATAATTAACCTTATTTGCACCAAAATTTGATTCATTAATACCAATAAAATCATTTATAACTTGAGGGGCATCTTTTCTTTCATCCCAAAGCGATGATGACCAACCATTAACAGTAAAAAGGTTTTGTATGCTTGGGTTACTAAAAGCAAAAAGCAGGTGTTTTTCTTCGACTGACTTTACTATTCCTGATAGTAATTTAAAATATGAAATTTCTTTTTCTTGAGTAAATTTTGAAAGTATAGAATTATATAAAGAGCCTAAGAAATCTTTTTTTTGAGTAGATCCCGGGAAAAAGCCTTTTTCAACATGTGATTCGGTAACATAAAAGAGATTTTCCGAATTAACCTTTTCGTTATAATCTATAACCTCTACTTCCCCTATTGTGTTTAAAAGATTTTTAACAAAACTTAAATCTACTCCTATTACTCCATTTACCTTTTCACCTGTTTCAAGATTAAAAAGCAAAGCAGAAACAGATGCAACATTTCTAAAGTCTAAGTCAAAATTGCTATCTCTTAAATATAAATGTTTCTCTTTTAGATATCTTCTTATTGCGTATTGTGGTTCTATGTGCGCCTTTAATTGTCCGTCTGCATTGTACACATCGTTTATTTGAAAATTAGTTACCCTGCCTTCATCAAGGGTTAAAGTAGCATAAGAACCGATAAAACCTCCTCCCGGTCTTAATTCCATGTTATTTTGCAGCAAAACAAGATATGTTTTTTTATCATCAAATCCCATTAACGTTGGCCACATATCAATTGTTAAGGAGGCAAAATTTAAAGACTCTTCAATTGTTTTATCAAATTCTTCAATTAAATTGTTTTTGTTTTTTTCTTTCTGCAAAATAGTAATTGCATCTTTTATTAAATTGGTACCATTAATAAATTCGTCTTTTGGATTTTTTGCTTTCCCATTTAAAACATCTAGGAAAATTTTTGAAGCTTTAAAAAAAGATATTGCTGCAGAAGAAATATTTTTCCCTGTTTCTATATCTTTTCCTAAAAACTCAACACGTTCTTTTTGTTTAATAAAAGCTAGTTCATATTCAAGCGGTTTTAATGAACTGCTTGCATAGGAAAATGTTTTTTTTGAAATCTCAGCTTGCTTTAATGCTTTCTCAATATCTCCTTTTACAAAATTTTCTTTTGCACTTTTTAAAAGGTTTACGCCCAAAAAAGACAAAGAAAGCGTACTTACTAAAGGAAGCAAAATAAATAAAACAAGAAAAAATACTAATGTTAGAATCGGAAATTTTTTACCCCTTTTTTCTGTTTTCTTTTTGTCTATTTTTATCTTTTTTCTCTCGGATAAAATTTGATTTTCTTCAAAACTTATTTCATTAATGTTTTTTTCTAAATCGAAATTTTTGGCAATTGAATAATTTCCCTCCCAAGACGGGTGTATTATGCAATTTTTATTTTTTTCCTTGATAAAATCTGTTTTTATCCAAGGATATTTTTTCTGTAACATATGGGCAAAGCTTAAATGAGTTATCCCATGCTGGTGGTAAAGATAAAATATTTTTTCCTCCCTATGTGAACCGAATACCGACTCTAATATCCCCCTAATTAAATCGTTAATAAAAATCGGGTAAAGAGTTCTTGTTCCATCCCCTTCTATTTCTATTTTTCCGTAGGTTTTTGCTTCATAAATTAATTTGTTTACGGTTGAACTTCTGCTCTCTATTAAAACGTTACTGAATAAATCTCCGTAAATTATAACTTTTGTTAGCCTATTATAGTTTTTAATTTCCGTAATTAGTTTTTCATCGTAATTTAAAAGAGAAGAGATAAAAATTAACGTTGAATGATCGCCTTCTGCTTTTTTTAAAATAGAAGATGTTGCTTCCCTTAAAACATCGTTATCATCAACAACAAAAATGTATGAATAATTATTCTCCGGGATTGTGGGAATTTTTTTTTGAAACGGAATATGAATTATATTATTGCTATTAATTTCTTCTATGTCCGGGGTTTTTTCGCTAACGTATATTACTAAACCTTCGTTTTTTAATTGCCTTATCAACTCGGTGCCAATAACACCCTTTTTATCTATTACTAAAATCGGCTGATCTAGGGTTTCATGAATTTTTTCACTAATTAAGGCAGGTTTATTCACAACTTTATTTTAGTTTAGATTAGAGGGTGTTGTCTAGCGCTTTATTAACCAGAAGATCTGCCATTTCATTTTTTTCTCGTGGAATAAATGTATAAATAATTGGTTTTTTAATTTGCGCTTCTTTTTCTCTAACTAAAAATAAACAATCTCTTAATGCTGCATTTTTAATTTTATAAACTCCTGTTATCTGGGAACATGCTAATTTAGAATCTAAATAAAAATGTATTTTTGTTATTTTAGTTAATTCATCTTTTTTTTCAATTAGCCAATCTAAAGCAGTAATTACTGCTTTGTATTCTGCAATATTATTTGTGGCATGTCCTATTTTTTTACCAATCGCAGCAATTTCTACTTTTTTCTCATCAGTAATATAAACACCGACCGCTGATGGCCCTGGGTTTCCTCTTGATCCACCGTCTGTATAGATAAATAATTCATTCATGTTTACATTCCCCTTTCTAATAATTTTTTGGTATCAAAAAATTTTATTAATAATATAACAACAATTAATGCTTCTGAAACAATTGTTATTGTAGCAGATGCGATGTATGAATATTTAGGAATAAAAATTAAATTTAAAATAATATTTAAAATTGTAACCGATAAATACAAATACATTAAAAATTTTTGTTTTTTTAAAACAATTAACACCCATTGCAAAAGACTACTGATGAAAAAGAAGGGAAGAGATAAAAGTAAAATCCTAAACGGCAAAACCGACATCACAAAATCTTTATTAATAATAGAAAAAAGCGGTGATAAATACCAGAAAGGTAAAATTAAAACAAAACCGGAAATTACAAAAACAAAGCTATAGTTCTTAACTATCGATTTAAATTTTCGTAAATTTTTTTGATTTTCAAGTAAAATCGGATAAAGAGAATTTGATAAAAATAACGGTAGCGCAATTAGAAAATCAAAGAACTTATATGATAACCCATATATCCCAACATCTGCTGTTGATTTTAAAAAAGCTAAAATAATAGCGTCTATTCTAAAATAAACTAAATTAAAAATTAACATTAATGCTAGCGGAAAAGATAGTCTTAAGATTTTTTTTGAAAAATTAAAATTAATACTTAAATTTTTTATTTTTTCCTTAGCAAAAAAAATAGTTAAAGCTCCCGTTAAAATACTGCTTATTACAAAGGCAATGATTATATAAATAATTGGTCTTTGGGTAATTGTAAAAAAATAAACAAGTATTAAATTTATTAATGATCCCAAAACTATTGAGAACATGTAGTACAAATACTTTAATTTTTTTTGAAAAATAGCTAATGATGAATAAATAATTGCCTGACTAAATATTGAAATTGAAAAAATAAATATTCCAAACTTTACAATGGGGGAGTAACCAATATTACTAATCTGATCATACGGAAGAAATAAATTTATGATGTTTAATAAAATAAAAACGATAAGAGCTAATAATATTCTTAATGAAAAAAAATGAGAATAATTTTCATCTTCTTTTTTTAGCTGAAGATAAAAAGCATTTAAGCCAAAATCTACAAATAAATAAAACGGAGCAACAAATGCAGTAATTTTTATAAAATCACCATATCCTAATACCCCAAAAGAACGAGCAATAATTATGGTTATTAAAAATCCGACAAAAGAGGAAAATAGTTTAGCAACGGCTTGAAAAAAAGTATTTTTAGCTATTTTAAATAAATACATAATTTAATTCTAACTGAAAGACTTAACCTCTGACCAGAGGAAACCGAAGGTAAGGGAAAATAATAATTGTCCTTGTTGAATAGTTAAAAAGTAATGATCAAAAAATCCAAGCGTTAAAATTAAACAAAATAAAATTGTTTTAGCTAATACAACTTTTTTATCTTTTGTTTTTTCTTTTATAAAATAAATGGTTTTTTTTAAATACCACATAAAAAAAACAAGACCAAAAAATCCTGTTTGCATTGCTATTAATAAAAAGATGTTGTGTACAGGTTGAAGGAAAAATTCTTTTTGAACCGTTAGGCAATCAGCTAAATGAATAAAGTAATTATTAATTCCTGTACCAATAATAAAATTATTTTTTATTATTAATAATGAAGCCTGCATTAATTCATATCTTTGTGTAATTGCTAAATCATCAAAACCAATACCTATAAAACGAAATCTTAAAGGAGAAGTAATTATCACTAAAAAAATGATAAGTAATAAAATTAATGTTTCTTTTTTTAAACTTTTTTTTATTACGAATAAAAATATTAACAGTAAGCAAAGAATAATCGCTATCCTACTCATTGTTAGCATCAATGAAATTAAACCAATAACAAAAGCTAAATAATAAATAATTTTTCTTTTATATTTTGGGGCAAAATAAATAAATACTAAGGATAAAAGTAAAAATGAAGCCAAAACATTAGGGTGAGAAAAAGTAGCGTAAGGGCGAAGCACTAATTGACCATTTAAAGAGGCATTGGCAATTCCTATTGTTTGTCCACTAAATGTTCTTTCTCCTAAAAAATAAAATAGTCCATTTAACGAACTCTGATTATAAAATTGGCCAACTGACAATAATCCCTCAAAAATTACCCCTATTGCTAAAAACAATACGGTTTTTTTAAAAACATTTTTATTGCTTAAAATTTTAGCCGTATATATTCCGAAAAAAATAAACTCCAAAAGCTTAAGTAAACCATATGCACCCAACAGGGGAGTCCTTGAGATAATTATTCCGGATATAATTAAAAACAACCAAACAAAAAGCCAGTTATTTTTTTTAAAACTATTAAAATTAATTTTTTTCTTATACAAAAACCATTTAATAAGAAACGTAATTAATAAAAGTAAAATTAAAATGTCTGTTAAATAAATAGTTGGAGAAAGATAATCAATTCTTAAACCATAAACATAAGAAAAATCCGGCCAGAAATGAAATCCTAATTGTGTGGGCAAAAACAATATTAAGAGGTAAAAAATTGTCTGTTCAAATTTCTTTAATTTATTTGACACATTTATCGCGGTCTTATAACAAGCATTCTCTCGTTTCCTTCGCCTACGGATTCTGACATAACACTTTCATCGTCTTTTAATGCTATATGAACTATTCTTCTTTCCCATGATTTAAGATTTCTTAAAAATATTTCCCTATTCTCATTAATTGCCCTGTCTTTACTTTCCATTGCCAAATTACTTAGCCATTCTTCTCTTTGTTTTTTATATCCGCCTGCTTCAATTGATACTCTTTTAAATTCACCTAATTCTTTTGCTATACACAATGACAATATTAACTGTAACGATTCAAGGGTATCTCCGTGGTAGCCAATAACCATTCCTGTGTCTTCTGTTTCTAAAGCTATTGCGATTTCTTCTTCTTTTTCTTCTATTTCAAATTTTGCATTAAGCTCGAGTCCATCCAGTAGTTTTTTAACAACTTTTTCTATTTTTTCTTTATTATCCTTTTTTGCCATATAATTTATCCCTCCATGCCTTAAGACCACCTAGCCCAGAGATTTTATACTGCTGTATAATACCAAAAACCGTAAAAGTATTCCAATACAAAGACAATCCTATTGAAAATGTATAAGAGAAAAATCCAATCATTAATGGGAAAAGATACATTGTTTGTTTTTGAAACGAAGTTGCAAAGTCTTCTTTTTTGTCTTTTTGCACAATCTCTCCCTTTTTTGCTTCAGGTATAAGCATTTTTGATTGAATATACTGGAATAACCCGGTTAAAACAGGAACCACTAATATCATTGGCCCAAGTGTTGAGATTAACTGAGAAGGGCTTTGGGCAAGCGGGAGACCAAGAAAATACTGATCCCATACCTTAGTTAATTTAAAAACATCAAAATAAATTACCTTATTGATGACATCCGGCTCTAGTGTTATGACTTTTTGAAGAACTGCATATAATCCCCAAATAATTGGAATTTGTATTATCACCGGCAAACATCCTGCAGCCGGATTAATGCCAAACTCTTTATACAATTTCATTGTTTCCTGTTGAAGCATTTGTGGATTTCCTTTGTGTTTTTCTTTTATTTTCTTTAAATGAGGCCCTACTTCTTGCATTTTTTTTGAAGCTTTAAGCTGCGATGACATTAGGGGATAAAGAACAAGCCTAATTATTACCGTTAAGGCAATAATCGAAAAACCAAGCGCATAAGGAAAATTAATAAGGTTTAAAAAATAGTAAACAATAACCAAGATATTTGTTATTGGATTAATTATTAATGTATCAAAATTCATATTTTCTTATTATACTGTTTTTGTAAAAGGATGACACCTTAAAACTCTTATCAGTGCAAATCCTAATCCCCTAAGTGCTCCTTTTTCATTTATTTTTTGTTTTGCGTATTCGGAACAGCTAACTTCAAAACGACAGAATTTATTAACGCCAATTACGTTTTTTAAAACACCATTTATTATCAATTGATATATTGAAATTAAATTAATCAAAATTTTCTTCATTTAAATAACCCTCTTTACTAAGTACTTTTTTAAGCTCTGTTGTTAGTTTCTCTGTTTCTTTTTGTAATGCTTCTTTTTTTACTATTATTAAAAAATCATTTCCCGGTATTACCCATGGAATACATTTGCTAATCGCTTCATTTAATTGCCTTTTAATCCTATTTCTAACAACTGCTCTTTTGTCTACTTTTTTTCCTACAATTATTCCAAATTTTACCCCGTTTTCACTTTTTGCTGTTTTTAAAATAAAGTAGGGGGTATGTATTGTCTTAATTGTCTTAAGCTTCCCTTTAATAGACAGCCGATGTTCTTTTTTAAGCATTACTTATTAGACAGTCAGTTTCTTTCTCTTACTGTCTCTTCTTCTTTTAAGAACATGTCTTCCGCTTCTTGTTGTTGATCTTTTTAAAAAGCCGTGTTTTCTTTTTCTTTTAACCTTTTTAGGTTTTGTTAATCTCTCCATAACAAGTTTCAAGTATAGCAAACTTTATTCCTTTTTAAAAGCAGAATAATTATATATTTAAAAAAGACCTAGTTTTATCCACTTCTTCTACTTGACAAAAAGTTATCCACATTATTAAACTCCACTATACTATGGATGACACAAAAAAGCTGTGGGACAAAATCTTAGGAGAGGCTGAGATAGAGGTATCAAGGGCTAACTTTCTAACCCTATTTAAAAGAACCTCGTTAATCTCCCTTCAGGATAATGTTGCAACAATTGCAGCCCCATCAGGAATGATCATAGATCTTCTACAGCGAAGATTTTATGACATCATAAAAAAAATTACCGACAAGCACACTAACCTTGATACAAAACTTGTCTTTGTGCCAAAGACAATAATCGAAGAAAAAAAGGATACAAAAGTGGGGCCTCTTTTTTCAGAACCGGAAATTATAAAAAAAACAATCGGCCATCTTCCAAGAGTAAGACCGGATTATACCTTTGAAAGCCTAGCTGTTTCATCAAGCAACCAACTTGCCTTTGTAAGCGCATCTACTGTTGCCAAAAAAATAGGAAAAGCATACAACCCATTGTTTATCTATGGACCAGTCGGAGTAGGAAAAACCCATTTAATGCAAGCAATTGCCAATGACTTATACAAAAATGAGCCTAATAAAAAAATCATCTACATAACCAGCGAGGAGTTTACCAATGAAGTAGTTGAAGCAATAAGGACAAATGCAACCGGATATTTAAAGAAAAAATTTAGAAACTTAGACCTACTTATCATTGATGACATCCAATTTGTTGCCGGAAAAGAAAAAGTGCAAGAAGAGCTTTTTCACACCTTTAATGTTTTGGTGGACAGAGGGGCTCAAATTGTCCTTTCGTCAGATAGACCGCCAAACGAAATGAAAAAAGTTGAAAAAAGACTACTTTCAAGGTTCGCCGGGGGATTAACGGTTGACATTGAATCACCTGATTTTGAATTAAGAACAGCAATTCTTTTAATAAAAGCGGAAAAAAGAGGCTTTAATCTTCCAATAGAGGCAGCAAAAAAAATAGCGGAAAAAGAAAGAGACGCAAGGGAACTGGAGGGCATACTCTTACGAGTTATTACAGATGCAAAAACAAGAGGCGACATTGATGAGGCTATAAAAAAAGCCCTGTTTTTAAACGAGGAGGAAGAGGGGGCCAGTTTTCATCCGGAAGAAATAATTAAAGCTGTTTGTTCTTTTTATAAAATTAAAACAACACAGATAAAGGGAGAGAAAAGAGATGCCTTTTTGGTTAAAGCGCGCCAAATTGCCATGTTTCTGTTAAAAAAAGAAATGAAGCTTACCTACGTTGAAATAGGAAACCTGCTTGGGGGAAGAGACCACACAACCGTAATACATGGTGTTGAAAAAATAGAAGCTATGTTAAAAAATAAAATTTTTCAACAAGAAATAATGGGGATAACACAGTTTAATAAGGGAAAAATTGTGGATTAAATTGCTTTTTGGGTTTTCAACAGAAAATCCACAAAGTTATCAACAGGATATCAACATTTTTTTACTCTTGCCTTGTTGCTTTTTTCCACTTTTCCCTATAAACTACTACAACTATTAGTGTATATATACTTAAATGAAAGTAACTTTTTTAACAGAAAACATAAAAGAAAAACTTGGTTTTGTTAACCATGCTGTTTCTACAAAAACACAATTACCCATACTTTCAAATTTTCTCCTAGAAGCAAAAAAAGGAGAACTACACATAAGCGCAACGGACCTTGAAATAGGAATAACAACATCCGTTCCTGCCGTTGTAGAAAAAGAAGGGGAAGCAACGGTTTTAGCAAAGACATTTTTTGATCTTCTTTCAAGCTTTGAAAAAGAAAAAATAACACTTGAACTAAAAGAAACAAATCTTTATTTAAAAGGAGAAAAAACAAAAGCGGTTTTTCAGACAATGCCAAAAGAGGACTTCCCAAGGATATATGACAAAAAAGGAGAAAAACTAACAGAAACAAGCGCAGAAAAAATAAAAGAAGAATTAAAGGGAGTTGTTTTTTCGGCAAGCCAAGACAGTGGAAGACCTGCTCTTTCAGGCGTACTTTTAGAAAAAGAAGGGGGAGGCGTAATTGCGGTTGCAACAGATGGATTTAGGCTTTCATTAAAGAAAAACATCGGAGTAGACATAAAAACAAAAACCGAAAAAGAGCTTTTGATCCCTTCCAGAGTTATAAAGGAATTACTGGCAATGATAGACGAGAGTGAAAAGATCGAACTTTTCGTTTCACAAGAAAGCAACCAAGTGATTTTTTCAAGGGGCAAGACAATACTGGTTGGAAGACTTATAGAGGCAGAATATCCGGAGTATGAAAAAATTCTTCCTGTTGATTTTTCAACAAAAGCAGAGTTTGATAAAGAAGAGTTGTTAGCAGCAGTAAGAAGATGTTCGGTTTTTGCCAGGGAAACAGCCAATATTATAAAAATGGCAATTGAAAAAGACAAGATAAGAGTGTCCGCAAATACCCCTTCTGTTGGAGAAAACTCTGTTGAAATTGACTCTACCATTCAGGGAGAAGAAAACGAAATTGCTTTTAATGCAAGATATTTATTAGAGCTTTTGTCAAATATAGATGCGGAGACAATGGTTTTTGAAATGTCCGGCCCATTAAATCCAGGAGTATTTAAAATAAAAGGGGACAATACATATCTTCACTTAATAATGCCAATCAGGGTTCAGGAATAATTTCAAAAATTATCGATATGGGTACGATTTCTGCTTTTTCGGAAATCTCTGCTGGTGCACCTTTTTTTATTAATTCGTTTTTGTCAAAATAAGTAGCTGGTCCTTCAACGATGGTCCATTTTCCATTTTCTTTTTTTAGAACAGTATTTGTTGCATCTATTAGTTTCTCTTTGGGCTCGATAGAAACTATTGCCCACTCTTCCAACAGGTAATATCCGGAAAAAAATATATCTTCTTTTTTAAATCCAGTAACATTATATAAAAGATCTTCTATTTCGTTTTTGTCATTATTTTTTAATAATTCATCGTTTTTTAGATATATCATTGGACTTGGTGTGGGGTTTAATGTTGTTGTTGTTTTTATTCTGTTGTTTTCGGTGGTTGTAGTGTTTATGTTATTGTTCTTTTCTTCATCCCTTTGGTTGCTTATATTGCTAATGAGAATGCTAAGTGCAAAGACGAGAATAATGGCGATGCCGATTAATATTTTTTTGTTTTTAAAAAACAGAATTGCGTTCATGAGTGTATTATAAACCATAGTTTAGTTTTGGTCTTAAAAAACCAATGAAACGATTGTAGCGACCAGAAAAATTGTTTTCTTCTACGCCATGCCATGCTTCAATCATGCAATCGTTTCCTTTACAGTTTTTTCCAAGAGAGCCTTCAAATATTGCCACGTGTGATGTTTGAATACTTCCGTCTTTAAGTTTATCGCCCCAGTATATCAGGTCTCCTGGTTGTAATCGGTTTAAATCGGAGGTAAGATTGGTGGGGAAAAATTTTTCGAATTTTTCAGGATTAAAATTATAGTGAAAACCGCCCTTGCTTTGACAGTCTCCAAAATCACAACATGTTTGACCACACATTTTAAACGACTTATTAGTTGCCCAATACCATGCCCAACCAGCAAGACTAGAGCAGTCGAAATATGTGCATCCGCGTCCTTCTTGTGGCGGAGGATAACTGTCCCAATCGCTTGGTTCACATCTTAATTCTTGGCTATATGGTTTTCCTAGTTGGCTTTGAGCCATTTGTATAACCTTAGTTGCGTAGTCACTAGTTGTAACAGAGTAGCATTTGGAGAGATCAGGCTCACCTGATGGATCGCCCACTTCTACTACAGAACAATTGCTTGGAAACGAAACCGAAAATGTAGAATTTGGCACTAATAATGAAATACAAATAATTGCTGCTGTGCAAAAAAGCAGTTTAGATTTATTTAACATATTTTTTATAATATCAAATTAGGGCTAGTTTTATTATCGTTATTGATTGGTAAAACTTTTAAAATTCCATTAAATATGCCCTCTGCATATGTATTTTTTTGAGCCTCTGTTAAAGGGCCACCAGCTTCGTTGTAAACCCAGGGAACATTTGCCCATAGTTGTACCAAGGGAATGTTTCCACCGGCAAGACCATCCCTGCTGTCAAAACTAACAATCGTATTTGAGACATTGGTCCCCTCGGCTGTTGACCTTGTTTGAGCAATGGTTGCGGCATATGTTTGACTAAGGGCTGCAACTTCATTATTTGTAAACGATGCCTTGTTGCCATTAATATCTTCTCTGTAAAGATTAACTTTTTGTGGATAGACTTGTCCCCATGTTCCAAAATAGCCGGCTCCAGAGTCCGTGTGAATACTAACCGCAAGCGAAGCATTGGCATTGTTGGCTATGTCTGCTCTTTTTCGGTGAGAAACCGTATCGCTTGCATTATTTTTTGTCATGATAACTTTATATCCTGCTGTTTCAAGTTTGTTTTTAAGAATGACTGCAACATCAAACACGTCTTCTGTTTCGGGGACGTTATGATATTGGACATCTTTTATGTTAGTTGTAGGATCAGTTAGCGTGAGATTTCCTCCACTATGACCTGGATCAATGACAATTGTTGATCCCGAACCCCCTTTGTTTGTGGTAATTGTTGATCCCGTAGTTTCAGCAAAAGCTTGATTAACAACATACGCGTTTTCAATACCGTCTTTTAACTTTAATGTTATTTTAAGAGAGGTAGTACCAGATGCCCCACTTGATATAGAGCCAGAAATTCCCGCATTGTATATTGCCTTAATATGATTGATAACTTTTTGCGGTTCATAATAGGATCCCCAATTATCGTACATATGCTGAGCTAGTTTTTTGTTGTTTTTTATTATTTCATCGAAATGTTTAGCCAGTAAATACGCTCCTATTCCATCATCCTTGTAAAGAGTTGCGATGAGAGATTTCATTTCTTTATTTTTTGGGCTGTTGTCATTGGTTGCTCCTTCTACAATTTCGCTAAGGCTGTAGTTAGGGAAAGCATTGGGGCTTGTGATGGCTCTACTGTTTAAGCACCTATTTTTTGACTGATCAATTACAGCTTGTCCTACTTGTTGCGGGGTAAGTCCGGGATGCATTTCGTTCATGGCGCTTTCTAAAAAGCCAATTGTATATTGAGGATGGTTTCCAAAAATTCCAACTTGCCAAAGGCACTCATCACCAGCGTTAAGCGAACAATAACAGCTATTATTTACTGTATTTGTTCCGTTAACACAATTTTCAAAACAATAATCTAATCCACCGCTTTCTTTCCACGCCCACCAACCCAATATTCCTACATCAACTCCTGTTTTCTGAGCTGCTAAAACGGCTTGAGGCATCACTTTTTTCCATCTTTCCAAAGATGTGGTATCCATAGTAATTGAATTATCGGGCTCGGGAAAACCATAATTTGTAAATTTTTCTTGATCAAAAGAAGAGTTAGATGTTGTGTCTTGTGATGTGCTTGGACTAATAATCCATTTAGCAATATCTTTTCCGCTAGAGTCTTTTTCTCTTGTGCAACTGTCACAGGATACAAAATCAGCGTTGTCGGGTATTGGGTCGGTAATGGTGATGGGTCCAGTTACGTTAGAGTAATTTACCGCAATTGTAAATGTGGTTTGACCTCCGTT
>CAYWVK010000001.1:3217-42704 GCA_964461865.1 uncultured Gammaproteobacteria bacterium | reverse complement strand
TTATAAAACAAATAGAAATTGCAAATAAGTTAGACCTTCCTTTACAAATCCATAATCGACAAGCTGGAGAAGAAATTCTAAATATTTTAGTTGCGAATAAAAATTTATTAAAAAACATCCCCGGTCTTTTTCATTGTTTTTCCGGAGATATTGATTTCTTAAAAAAAGTGCTAGAGCTTGGTTTTTTCATCGGTTTTGATGGCAATATTTCTTACAAAGGAATTGCCAAAGGTGAAAACACACCACTTTCTGATTTAGTTAAATATGCCCCGCTGGATAGAATCTTATTGGAAACTGACGCTCCTTATCTAACTCCCATTCCTCATAGGGGTAGTCGAAATGAGCCTTCTTATGTTATAATTGTGGCCGAATTCATTGCTAAAATTAAGAAAGAAAAAATAGAAACAGTTATTGAAAAAACTACTAAAAATGCTCATACTGTTTTTAACTTCTAGTTCTTAATTTTATTTTTTTATCAAGGAAGATTTTATGCAAAAGTTTTTAGATAAAATTTTTACACGTTATCCCGTTAAAACCAGAAGAGCCTTGGAGATTTTACCTGGACTTTTTTCCTGGTCTTTAATCACATTTCCTGTATGGGGATCTTTTTTAATTCCCTACCAACTTGCTTATTTTATTTTATTTTTTGATATCTACTGGTTTTATAAATCTTTTTCCCTAGCCATAACATCATATATTTCTTCAAGAAAAATAAATAAAGCAGAAAAAATTGATTGGAATAAAAAAGCAAAAGAACTTAAAAATTATGAAAAAATGAGCCACATTGCAATCCTTCCAAACTACACAGAAAAAGTAGAAAAATTAAAAATTACCATTGACTCCCTAGCTAAACAAACTTTTCCTGCTAAAAAGATCTTCGTTGTTTTAGCGATGGAAAAACGAGAAAAAGATGCAAAGAAAAAAGCAAATGAATTAATTAATGAATTTAAAGATGTTTTTGGCGGAATTTTTGCAGCTTATCATCCAGATATTGATGGCGAGGTTAAAGGAAAATCATCTAATGAAGCATATGCTGGAAAATTAGCTTATAAAAAATTAGTGGATGGCAAAATTATTGATCCTGATTTTGCAACAATATCCTCTGTTGACGCTGATTCAATTTTTGATAAACAATACTTTGCTTATCTCTCAAATAAATTTTTATCTGATGAAAAAAGACATAATAAATTTTGGCAATCGGCAACAGTTTATTATTCAAATATCTGGAAAGTTCCCGCTCCTACAAGAGTTGTGTCTTTTTTTGGCAGCCTTTGGAACACCGCCGTTTTAATTCATAAAAACCGGCTAATTACAAATGCTACTTATTCAACTTCCTTAACGCTTATGAAAGAGATTGGATTTTGGGATACGGATGTAATTCCTGAAGATTATCGAATTTTCTTTAAGGCATTTTATAAAAAAAGTGGCAATGTTTGGGCTGAACCAATATTTTTAAGAACATCTATGGATGCTGCACAATCTCCGGGATATATTAGTAGTTTAAAAAATAAATATGAGCAAGAAAAACGCTGGGCTTGGGGAGCAAGTGATGACTACTTATTTATTAAATGGTGGCTTACTGTACCAAACGTACCATTTATCAGAAAAACTTTGATGATTTTTCCTGTTGTAAGAGATCATTTTCTATGGCCAACAAATTGGTTTATAATAACTATAGCAGCAAATATTATGCCATTAATTAATCCTGTTTTCTCAAGAACAACTCTTGGCTATAACCTGCCTAAACTTGCCGGATTTATTCTTACATCCTGCATGATTTCTCTTTTAGCAATGCTTATTGTTGATATTAAAAACAGGCCAAAAAATCTTCCAGGCCCCAGTAAAAAGACTCAAGCTTTGTTTCCAATAGAGTTTGTTTTGCTTCCTATCGTAGGCTTTTTCCTTTCATCTCTTCCGGCTCTTGTTTCTCATACTCAACTTTTACTCGGAAAAAGGTTAGAATATAAAGTAACGGAAAAAATATGAAAACCTTAAGGGTTATTGAAAAAAGCAAAAGCTTTTGGTTTCTTTTAAGCAGTCTTGTTTTATTCTTCTTTTTAAGACTCCCTTCTCTTTTTGAACCTTACTGGTACGGAGATGAGGGTGTTTATCAAACATTGGGAATGGGAATAAATAAAGGTCGCCTTTTATATCAAGGAATTTTTGATAATAAACCTCCTCTCTTATATGTTTTTTATGGCATTTTTAACGGAGACCAATTTTTACTAAGATTGGCTTCAATAATTTTTGGAATATTAGCAATAATAACTTTTTTCTACCTTGCTAAAAAATTATTTAAGAAAAGGGTGGCAATTTACGTTTCTACTTTTGTTTTTACGGTATTTTTTGGTCTTCCGATAATTGAGGGTAATATTGCTAATGCCGAAAATTTTATGTTGTTTTTTATTCTTTCGGCATTTTATCTGGCAATTGACCATTTTAAAGCAAAATGGGAAAACAAAATGTTTTTTTGGTCCGGATTGGTATTGGGAATTGCTTTTCTTTTTAAAATTATAGCTATATTTGATTTAGCTGCACTTATTGTATTTTTAATAATTATTAAAACTCCCGATAATTTTTCCGGAAAACTTTATAAAAAACTCGCTAGTGGATTAAAAGATCTCTGTTGGCTTATTGTCGGTTTTTTAATTCCAATTCTAACAACTGTTATTTTCTTTTTTACACAAGGAGCATTTCAAGACTTTATAACTGCAACTTTTTTATCAAATATTAATTATGTGGGTTATCATAATAAACTAATAATTCCACAAGGCTTTTTGATATTAAAATTAATTTTATTAATTATTTTTATTGCTTTTATTTATCTAAAAAGACATAAACTAACTACACAAACAATTTTGATTTGGATATGGCTTGGTTTTTCGGTTTTCAATGCGATGTTTTCTCAACGCCCCTATACTCATTATCTTTTAGTTTTACTTCCAAGCTTTTCACTTTTAGCCGGTCTTATCTTTGAAGAAAAAAGACTTAAAAAACTTAATATTCTATTTATATTATTCTTACTAGTAATTGCATTTGAATATTTTTGGATTTACACAAAAGTAACTCCATATTATGCTAACTTCATTAACTTTATAACAAATAACAAAAGTGTTGCCGAATATCAAAGATTTTTCGATAAAAAAACACCTATTGATTATCAAATTGCCCAATATATTAATGAAAACACTACAGAAGAAGATTCAATATTTATTTGGGGAAACAATCCACAACTCTATAAATTAACCAACAAACTTCCTCCGGGCAAATATACAGTTGCTTATCATATTAATAACTATAAAGATGGTTTAATTAATACTGCCGAAGCACTTGAAAATGTTAAACCTAAATATATTATTATGATGTCCTATATGAATAACTTTCCTTTTCCACTTTTACATTACAAGCCCAGTATCGTAATAGATAAGGTTTATATTTATGAAAGAGTTCTTTAAGGACGTAAAAAACGACCGCATAATTTCAAGAGGATATTTGCTAACTTTTTTATTTTTATTAATTACTATAATTTATGTCTTTTTTTACTACTCAAAATTGCCATTGTTTATTCCTCTTTTCAATCAGCTTCCTTGGGGAGAACAAAGATTAATTGCTACCTTTGGAATTTTTATCCCAATTATCATAGCAATAATAATTACTATTTTTAATTTTTTCTTCTCATCTTTTATTTATAAAAATAACCCTTTAGTTCCAAGAATATTAACTTTAACTAATTTATTAATTTCAATTACAACGCTTCTTTTTATAATAAGAACTATTCAAATTATTTTATAAATGCAAAATATTTTAAGTTTTATACTTTTACCTTTTTCAATCGCTTTTTTAGCAACTGTTATTTTAGTACCGCTATCTTTAATTTTTATTAAAAAATATAAACTAATTGATGATCCAAAAAAAAGAAAACACCCGGCAATTTTACATAAAAAACCTATACCAAGAGGCGGTGGTATTCCATTATTTTTAGGTTGTCTTTTAGCTTCAATTATTTTTCTTCCAATAACTAAAATTACCATTGTCCTTTTTTTTGCCGCCTTTATTTCTCTTGTTGTTGGTGTTCTTGATGATAAATTTGATTTATCGCCCTATTTTAGATTTATAATAAATATTCTTGTTGCCATTGCTGTTGTTTATGCAGGTGCAAACATTCCCTTTATTACCAATCCTTTAGGAGGTATTTTATTCTTGGGAGATATATTTTCATATGTTGTTGCTGTTATTTGGATTGTCTGGGTAATGAACATGTTAAATTGGAGTAAGGGAGTTGACGGACAAATGCCTGGAATCGTAGCAATTTCAGCAATTGTAATTGGACTTTTAAGTCTTCGCTTTAATGCTACCGATCAATATACTACGATAAGTACTACACTTTCCTTTATTGTGGCCGGTGCATCGTTGGGTTTTTTAGTTTTTAATTTTTATCCTGCAAAAATATTTCCGGGATACGGAGCAACCTCTGTTTATATTTTACTTGCAGTTGCATCTATTCTTTCTTCTGCAAAATTGGCAACTGCAATTTTAGTTATGGGAATTCCAATGATTGACGGATTATTTACTATCCTTAGAAGAATTTTAAACGGTAAATCTCCTTTCAGACACGACAATAAACATCTTCATCATTTACTTTTAAAAAAACATTGGGGACAAAGAAAAATTGCGTTGTTTTATTGGTTAATTTCTGCTATGCTTGGGGCGATTTCTCTATTTTTGTCGAGCAAGGGCAAAATATTTGCCATAATAATGTTAATAATTATTGTAGGTGGAGGAATAATTTTTCTTCAGCTTACTATAAAACACAACGAAAATGAAAATGGCGTATAACATACTAAGACTCTTAAGACCAAGACAATGGATTAAAAACTTGGCAATTTTTACGGCAATTATTTTCGCCGGCCAATTATTTGAAAAAACAATCTTTGATAAGGTTTTCTTAGCGTTTATTGCTTTTTGCGGATTATCTTCTGCTACTTATATTGTTAACGACTTATTTGATATTAAAAAAGATAGGCTTCACCCTTTTAAAAAATTTAGACCATTAGCAAGAGGCGATGTTCCAATTCCCTTAGCTATTATTATTGCTATTATTTTAATGCTGGGGTCTTTTCTTTTAAGTCTTTCTATTACTCCAACCTTTACTATAATCGTAATTGTTTATCTTGCGCTTCAATTTTTGTATTCACTTAAATTTAAAACCGTACCGGCCTTAGATATCTTAACAATTGCCATGGGTTATATTTTAAGGGTATATGCAGGGGAATTTGCCAGCGGATATCATATTTCCGTATGGATGTTGTTAACTACCATTTCTGTTTCTCTCTTTTTAGCTGTTGGCAAAAGAAGATCTGAGCTAACTCTTCTTTCTAATAGTAAGATTGCAAATATTACAACTGTTAGACAATCATTATCACGATACTCAGAAAAACTTTTAGATATTTACGCTTCCATGTTTGCTACCTCAACCTTTATAACTTATTCACTTTTTACTTTTCTTGAAAACCCAAAAGGGATAAAAATTGCCTTAGGCGTTTTACTTCCTGATTTTTTACCTGTATTCTTTCAAAAAAAGTGGCTAATGATAACTATTATTCCTGTTGTTTACGGAATAATGCGCTATCTTCAGGATATTTATGAGAAAAATGAAGGAGAAAGTCCTGATAGGGTCTTACTTTCTGATAAACCGCTTTTAGCAACTGTTATTATTTGGCTATTTCTGGTTATCTTTATAATCTATTTTATTGGCCCTTAAAAAGGTATAAAACTTATTCTTTTTTTGCGTATTGACCACTAACCCAACCTTGCTCACTGTCATTTAGTTTAATCTTATACCACCCGTTTTTTTCATCTAAAAACTCGTATTCTTCTCCCGGATTAACTCTGGTAATCTCTGTTGATGAAACGGTTGCGTCCTCTCTTACTCTTAAAAACCCTGTTGGGGTTTGAAGTATTGTTATTTTAGCTGATGGACTTGCCTCTTCAATTGGTGCTTTGGTCGGTGTAACTTCAGGAAAAGCAGAGCTTGATGAAACATCAGGTAACACAGAAAGCGTTACCGTAGCCTCTAATCTATATCCCTTTATTGTCCTGATTCTTAAAACCTTATCGACATATCCTTCTTTTGCTATTTTTAATTCGTGATCCGACTCTGTTAAATCCTTTAATAAAAGAGGACTAACGCCATAAGGAGATTGACTATTGTCCAGCGTTAAAATTGCCTTATCAGGAAAAGTAACTACCGAAAGTTCCGTTAAGTTTTTTTCATTTAATTTAACTAAACTTATAATACTACCCGACGAAAAGGCTCCTTCACCAAAAGTTCTATCAACTACTGTTAAAACAGATGGGGAAATAGTAATTCTTTCCTCAAAGCTTCTAAAATCTCCCTTTGTTGGAATTAATTTTATAGTATATGAACCCGCAGGAATTGTTTGATCTCCATCGCATTTACAAAGTGGAGTTTCCCCAATCAATTTTCCATCTAAATATACTTTGCTTTTAGGATTTGAAGTTACATAAAGCGCTCCTCTACCCGAATCTTTGTTAAAAAAGTACACGATTAAAATAAAAATACCAATTGTTGTTATTAGAAGTCCTAAAATAAAAAGAAATCTTCTCATAAAAGTGTATTGAGATTATAACGCAAATTTAAAACAACTGACAACTAATATTTGACAACTTACCGAAGTTAGAGACTTAGAAGTTATTTAGTATTCCATTCCACCCATGCCAGGAGGCATTTGTCCGCCAGCAGCCGAAGGATTTTTTTCCTCAGGCTTATCTGTAATTAATGCCTCTGTAGTTAAAATCATAGTTGCTATTGATATTGCGTTTTGTACAGCACTTCTTACTACCTTTACAGGGTCTATTAT
Source organism: uncultured Gammaproteobacteria bacterium (assembly GCA_964461865.1). Lineage (GTDB taxonomy): Bacteria > Patescibacteriota > Microgenomatia > Levybacterales > UBA12049 > CAYWVK01. The sequence continues at coordinate 35,823 of CAYWVK010000001.1, read as the reverse complement.
TCCTTCTTTATACATATCCACCGGCTCTGCTGTTTCAACAGAATCAAGCTTTAAAACATTAAATCCTTGTCCATGAGCACTAACATCTCTTGCTTTTGCAATTAATTGCCCTGCATCCAAACCTGCATTTTTCATCAATTGATTAAAAGGAGCTTCAAGTGAGTTTTTTACTATTTCAAAGCCAATTATTTCATCTTTTGCAGCTTTTGCACTTTCTAGATCTTTAATATCCATCCTTTTACTAATATCCAAAAGAGCAATTGCTCCACCTGGAACAATTCCTTCTTCTAAAGCTGCTTTTGTTGCTGCAACTGCATCATTGACTCTTTCTTTTTTATCTTTTAATTCAACCTCTGTTGCTGCTCCTACATTTATAACCGCAACTCCTCCTGAAAGCTTTGCCAATCTTTCCTGAAACTTTTCTTTATCAAACTCTGATGTCGATCTTTCAATTGCTGTTTTTATTTGTGCTATTCTTGCTTTAAGTGCCTGAATGCTTCCTTTTCCTCCAATTATTCTTGTGTTGTCCTTATCTGCCCAAACCTTATCAGCTCTTCCACAGTCTTCCAAAGTTACGCTATCAAACTTTCTTCCCGTATCTTCTGAAATTACTGTTCCACCGGTTAAAATTGCGATATCTTCAAGCATTTCTTTTCTTCTATCCCCAAAACCCGGTGCCTTTATTGCAATTGCATTAAATGTTCCTCTTAATTTATTAACAACTAATGTTGCTAGTGCTTCTCCCTCTATTTCATCTGCAATAATTACTAAGTTCTTGGATGTTTTAACAAGATTTTCTAAAAACGGAAGTAATTCATTTAAAGCAGTAATTTTTTTATCTGTTATTAAAATATACGGATCTTCAATCTCTGCTTCCATTTTATCCGGATTTGTTACAAAATAAGCTGAGGCAAATCCTTTATCAAATTCCATTCCTTCTTTATATTCAATTTCTGTTGAAAGCCCTCTTCCTTCCTCAACCGTAATTATTCCGTCTTTTCCAACCCTTTTTAATGCTTCTGCTATTAAATTACCAAGCTCGTTATCTCCTGCCGATATTGTTGCAACATTTGCCCAATCCGTTGGCTTAACTTCTTTTTTCATTTTTTTAAGCTCTTCAACTACATGCTTACTTGCTTTTTCTAATCCTCTTCGCATAATCATTGGGTTTGCGTTTGCTGTTATCATTTTTATTCCCTCTGACACTATTGCTCTTGCTAAAACCGTAGCCGTAGTTGTTCCGTCTCCTGCAACGTCTGAAGTTTTGGAAGCTGCTTCTTTTACTAATTGCGCCCCCATGTTTTGAAAGGGTTTTTCAAGCTCAATTTCTTTTGCAACCGATACTCCATCATGAATTACATTTGGGGCTCCCCATTTCTTATCTAATGCAACATTTCTACCCTTTGGTCCAAGTGTAGTTGCAACAGCATCTGCTAATTGATTTACTCCTTCCAAGAGCTCTTGTCTTGCTTTTTCTTTATATATAATTAGTTTTGCCATATTAATTTATAACTGCGAGTATATCTTTTTGTTCAACAATTGTCCATTCTTCATTTCCAACCTTTACTTCATTCCCGCCCCATTTTTTATACATTACTTTTTGTCCGACTTTAACCGACATTGAGATTAATTTACCATTTTTATCCTTAACTCCTTCTCCTGTTGCCATTATCTCTCCTATTTGTGGTTTTTCTTTTGCACTATCCGGAAGAATTATTCCACTGGCTGTTTTCTCTTCCGCTTCAAGCGGCTTTATTAAAACATTATCAAAAAGAGGTTTAATATTATTTTTTACTTTCATATTTAATAAATTAGTCAAAAAATATCACTTGATATAAGTGATTGCTAAATTTATACAACAAAAGCTTTTTTCTGTCAAGAGGTTTTTTTAAAATAAATATAGTGTTAATACTTGACACAAGCACATTTATTCTTTACGATAAAACTTAGATTTCATTTATATGTTTTCTGGTAAAAAACTTTTATTACTCGGTTTTATTGTTGTACTTTTAGTTGCTATACCTATTACTGTCTATTTAGTGCAACAACAGCAAAAAACCGAAATTAAAGCAGCCCCTTCGACCATTCTTTCTGTTGTTGATGTTGACACTGGAAGCTCTTCAAAAACAATGGCAGTTGGAGAAAGCGCAAACTTTAAAGTAGTGGTAAATCCTGGAAGCAATCAAGTTTCTTTTGTTAAATTTACATTAACCTATGATTCAACAAAATTGGATGTACAAGCAAATGGTTTTACGCCAAACGAGGGGACATTTCCATCAATTCTTCAAGGCCCAACATATGCTGCAGGATCTGTAACTGTAACAATGTCTATTGGCGGAAGCTTAGACAAGGTTATTCAAACACCTAAAGAAGCAGGAACTTTAACAGTTACTGCAATTGGCTCAACAAACGGAGCAACTACAAAAATAGATTTTGGAACGCCTCAAGTATTATCTGTAGGAGCAACAGATACATTTAACGAAAATGTATTCTCTTCTTCTGTTCCCGCTGTAATCACTATAGACGAAGGAGCAACACCAACTGTTACTCCAGAACCAACTCCAACACCAGCACCAAGTCCAACTCCTGGCCCAACAGCAACTCCAACTGTTACACCCGGACCAACTGGTACTCCATCTGCAAATCAACTACCCTCTTGTACAAGCTTAGCACTTAATAGTTCTTCAACCGGAACAGCACCTTATGCGTTAATGCTTACTGCAAACGGAAACGATACTGATGGCACAGTTAACAAGGTTACCTTTAATTTTGGGGACGGACAAGTCCAGGATGTCACTGATGGAGTAAATACCGGAAGCGTTAGTGTTCAAACATCTCATATATATAGTACTGCTGGTACTTTTACTGCAACTGCTGCTATGACAGATAATAGTGGTGGAGTAAGTAGTACCGAACTTTGCACACAAGTAATTACGATTAACGGTGGTGGTGGTGCTGTAATTACAATTGCACCAACAAACACACCAATCCCAACCATGCCTCCAACAGGACCTGGAAGTGCAATAATGACTTTCGGAGCAGTAGGAGCTATACTTTCGGTTATCGGAATCTTACTTTTCCTTGCTCTTTAATTCTTCGAAATTAAAGAGATCAATGAATCTTCGGGAAGAATTACCTTTGCTTTAACTAAAAGTTTAGATTTACCCTTTTTTTGTTTTTCAAGCAATTTATCTTTTCTAGTTCTATCCCCTCCTGACATTTTTTGTAAAACATCTTTTCTAAATGGAGGTATTTCTGTTCTGGATAATACTCTTTGGTTAATTTTTGCCTGAATTATTTGTCTGAATTGTTGACGCGGAAGTATCTCTTTAAGTTTTTCTGTTTTTTCCCTGGCAACATAATCAGCTTCTTCTTTATAAACCAATTCCGATAAAACATCTACCTCGTAATCGTTAATAACAATGTCTAATTTTTCCAAGTTTGCTTCTTTGTATTTAGTTAATTCGTAATCAAGACTGGCAAAACCTGAAGATATTGATTTTATTTCTGACGCAAGACCCCTAATAAACATACTGTAAGGCATTTCATATTTTAAAATTGCATTATCTTCATGATAAATTACATTTTCTATTTTTCCTTTTCTTTTTTGGCATAAAGACATAATGCCACCAACAAAATTAACCGGTGTATAAATTGTTAAATTCATATACGGCTCAAGAAGCTTACCTTCCTCCATTTCTTTATATAATACCCTAGGCATGGTTAAAATCGGGTTTACTTTTTCCTCTTGTTTTAATTTCTCCTTAATAATTTCAGCATGTAAAAGTCCTAAAAAACCAATCCTAAAACCACTTCCTAAATAAGCCGAATATTCATCTGCAATACTTAACGAAGAATCATTTAAAATGATTTTACTTAGTGCCTCTTTTAAGTGTATAAGTTCATTTTTGTTGTGAGGATATATTCCAAAAAAAACCATAGGCTTAGGAGGTTTATATCCTGGAAAAGGTGTAATATCTCTACTTAAATTGGTAATAGTATCACCAACACGACATAACTTTATATCCTTAATACCTGTAATTACATATCCGATTTCTCCTGCGTTTAATTTATCAAGAGGAGTTAAAAAAGGAGAAAAAAATCCTACTTGTCCAACTTCCGATTCGATTGAATTTTGATAAAGTTTAATTCTATCCTGTTTTTTTATTTTTCCATCAATTACTCGAACAAAAGCAATTACTCCTTTATGTTGATCGTAAACTGCATCAAAAATTAATGCTTTTAATGGCAAATTTTCATCACCTTTGGGTGGCGGAATTCTTTTTATGACTTCTTCTAATAGGCTTTTTACATTCTCACCGTTTTTTGCAGATATATATATAATATCTTCTCTTGAAAATCCAAAAAAACTCTCAAGTTCTTTAGTGACTAATTCCGGTTTTGCTGTTGCTAAATCAATTTTATTAATAACCGGTATTATTTTAAGATTTTGTTTTTTTGCAACATTTAAATGAGCTACTGTTTGCGCCTGAACTCCCTGTGTTGCATCAACTAATAATATTGCCCCCTCACAAGCAGCCAGAGTTCTTGATACTTCATAAGAAAAATCTATATGCCCTGGTGTATCAATAAGATTTAAGATATAGACGTTTTTCTCAAATTCATACTTCATTCTAACCGGAGCAAGTTTAATGGTAATTCCTCTTTCTCTGCTTATCGGACTTTGATCTAAAAATTGTTCTTTTAATTTATCTTTAGGAATAGTTTTGGTTATTTCTAAAAATCTATCTGCTAAAGTAGATTTTCCATGATCAATATGAGCAATAATTGCAAAGTTTCGAATGTTTACGTTTAACATAATACTTACGAAGTATACGTGTAATTGAGGCTAAAAGCAAATTATTTTTATCACCCTGTAAATATTTCCTGAAGTTTTCTTTTACCAGAGGAAACAAAAATAGTTTCTTCTCCTGTTAATCCATCAAATGGTATACCTAATTCCTCATCTCTTCCTTTAACTATTGCTATGGGGATTTCTTTTGGTGAATTTCCCTTAAGAACACCTTCGCAAACTACTGTATAAATTGGTGAATTTCCCTTTGGTAATCTTTCAGAAGCTAATACACACTTTTTAGGAGGAGCATATCCTTTTTTATCATAAATATTACATTTTACCCCTGGTGCCAGTTCTCTTATCGCCTCAACTATGCTTACAGCCATAGTAAATTACTGTATAACACTATATAAAAACTTTTTTTTCTTTTTGTCAAGTTTATAGTATCTTTTCAAGAAATTAAACCTTAGTTGCGGTAGTATCTATTGTCTCCTCACTGGTTTTAAGTATTTGTCTCCAATCACCTATTTTCTTAAAAAGCAAAATAAACATTGACGCTTCTTTAACATTAAAAAGCCAAGTAAGAAATAGATATAACGATAAACCTGCAAAACTAGAAATTCCGGTTAGGAACAAAAGATTTATTGTTCTGGTTGTATCAAAAACCAACTGATCCAATAATTTAATCGGTACATACAATGCAAATCCTGTAAAAATTGTAGCTACTATAATTTTTAATAAAGAATAACTTAAGGAAAGTTTATCAAAACCACCGGTTTTTTTATCCAAGCAAATAAACAAAATTAAAATATTAACAATACTGGCAATAGAAAAAGATGCAGCAATAGCCCAGACCTCAAGATTTAACACAAAAATTGATAGTACCCCTAAAACAATCATTAAGCAGGTAGTTAATGCTCCTACAATAAGAGGGGTTTTAGTATCATGAAGCGCATAAAAACCACGTGATAGTAAATAATTTAACGATTGTGCAAAAATTGAAACACTAAAAAAAGCCAGGGTTGTCGCTGTTAAAACTGTTGCCTGCCAATCAAATTGCGCTGCTCCGTAAATAAGACGAACAATGGGTATACGAAGTATTAACAACAATACTGAAATTGGCAAAACCAGATAAAGCATTTGCTTTAAACTGGTAATTATAGTTACCTTAAAATCTCCCAATCTGTCTTTCTCTCTTGCTAAAACAGGAAAAGCTGCTTGAGCAATTGCTTGTCCAAAAAGAACAACCGGTGCAAAAAAAAGAGTTTGTGCATAATCAAATATTACATAATTTCTACCAGGGGAAGGTAAAAAAGAAATAAGTGTAATTGTAATTATTCCTCCTAACTGAAAAATTGCAATGGAAATCGTTCTAGGCCACATTAGTTTTAAAACTTGAATAACACCACTATTTTTAATTGCAAGAGAAGGTTGAAAATTAAATTCTAATTTTTTAATAAGCGGTAATTGAAAAACTATAAAAATGAATGCACCCAGGATTACTCCATAAGCTGCTGAAAAAATACCAAAATACGGGGAAAGAAAAAATATTCCCGCAATTATTCCTAAATTATAAAGAGCTGCTGCAAAGCCAGGAATAAAAAAATGATTGTAAGATTGAAGAACCGAAGATAAAAAACTACCAACTATAAAAAGAATTTCACCAAAAATAATTATTCTCATCAAATTTGCCATTAAAACAATTTGTTGTTCTGAAAATCCCGGAGCGATAAGCCTTGAAAAATATTCTGCAAAAATTAAAAGAAAAACTGAAAGACCACAAAAAATAATTAAGCTAAAAGTAAGTAGAGTTGATCCTAAAAAATGTGCCTCTTTTCTTTTATTCTTACCTAGATAATCAGAAAAAATTGGTATAAATGCCGAAGATAACGCTCCGGCAATTATTAGTTGAAATAAAAAATCAGGTAATTTTGATGCCACCAAATACACTCCAAGCGTATCCGATGCTCCAAAAATTGACACCAAAAGCCTTTGTCTTATCAAACCTAAAACTTGAGAAAAAACTACCGTACCCATAATTACAAATGCAGCAGATAAAATGTTTGTCTGTCGCCTTAACAAAAGATTGAGGCCTTTTTGAAAAAATTTCTTGGGCATATATTGTTTTTTACAGTATAGCATGCTAAAATAGCCTGATGCCAGTAATAAAATCTGCAAAGAAAAAATTAAGAAAAGACAAAAAAAGAACAGCCCAAAACGATAAGCTTAAAAAAGAATATAAAAAGCTAGTAAAAAAAGCTGTTAAAAATCCTTTAGCTGAAAATATAAGAAAGGCGACGGTAATTATTGATAAATCTTCCAAGAAAAGAATCATTCACAAAAATAAAGCGGCGAGATTAAAATCAAAATTAGCAAAAATAGCCTCAGGAAAATTAAAAATTACAAAAACAAAAAAGGTAACTAAAAAAACAAAACAAAAAACCACTAAAACAAAAACAAAGAAATAAGTTTTTACCTCAAATATCCTTTGACAAAAATCTTAAAAAACCCTAGACTAAATTTAGTATGGCAAGAAACGTTGCTGATATAAATTTATTAAAAACAGGCAAAACTGATATCATTGATCAAATTATTAAATGGTCTGTAAATATAGGCAGAATAGTAGTTATAGTTGTTGAAATAATCGCATTGTCAGCTTTTATATATAGATTTACCCTGGACAAACAACTAATAGATCTTCATGAAAAAATTAAACAAGAACAAGCAATTGTAGATTTTTTTAAAGAAAATGAAGAAATGTATATTAACCTTCAGGATCGATTATTGGCTGCGAGTACATTTTCAAGTCAATCCAGTGAAAAAATAAAAATATTTAGTGATATTATAGACTTTGCACCATCAGGAATAATTTTTAATAATTTCTCTCTTTATGAGGATCAAATTAGAATTAGTGCTAGCACAGACTCTATAACCGCACTGGGGTCTTTTGTTAATGAGCTAAAGGAGTATTCCTTAATTGACACTTTAAGTGTAGATAAAATTGAAAATAAACCATCAACATCACTTATTACTTTCGGAATTTCAGCAGGCATTAAGGATAATAAAATTAAAAAGAAATAATATGATAACCATAAAAAAAGATTGGCTTAATAATTTACAAAAAAATAAATATTTACAACTTTTACCCTCTTTTAAAGAGGAAAAAAACAAAAAATTTATTACCTTAGCTCTAACTTTAATTACTCTTTGTTTTTTTGGAATTTTTGCAATAGGACCAACATTATCAACTATATCAAAACTTCAAAAAGAACTAAAAGATAATCAGCTTATTGAAGAACAGCTAAAACAAAAGATTAATAATCTCTCAATTCTTCAGGAAAAATACGCTAATCTTCAAGGAGACCTAGTTGATGTTTACTCTGCTATTCCTAAGACACCGGAAAACGCAGTACTTATAGGCCAAATTGAAGCATTAGCAAAAAATAACGGCGTGGATATTATTAGTGCACAAACTCTTCAAGTTGAAGCTATATCTGAAAATAAAGTTTCTAAAAAATATTCAAGTTACAATTTTAATATATCAATTGAGGGAGATTATAATAATATCGTAAAGTTTATAAGTTCATTAAGTAATATGCAAAGAATATTATCGCTTGAAACAATAACCATTAATAATGTTTCTGATCGAAAAAAAGGAAATATATTAAAGCTAAGCATAAAAGGAACAGCATACTTTAAAAGCTAATATGAAACAAAAAGATATTATTTTTATTCTAGGATCATCATTATTCGTAATATTTATCTGGATTATTTTTAATGTTTATCACGGCTCTGTAGAATCTACTATTCCCAAAAAAATTACTAATAAAGTAACCCCAATAAAAGCTGATTTCGATTTAAAAACTATTGAGAATATAAAAAAAAGAGATCAAATTGAACCTTTGTATATAAAACATAATGAAATATCAACAACCCCTAGTGCGACAACAAGTGCTATCCCAACTCCAGCTCTACAAACAGAAACGCAAGAAAATCAAGCTTCTTTGGGAGGAGCATTATTGCCGTGAAAAAAAGTTTTTGGAATAAAAGAATACCAACCATATTGGGACTGTTTCTTATAACAATTGGTATCGGACTAACATCATATTTTGTGAATCAAGGAGTATTTTATATTACAAGAGCAACCCCGGTTGATAATCCTCAAGAAGTAAGAATTACGAATATTACAGATTCCACTACTACAATTTCTTTTTCAACAAATGGTGAGGCAATTGGCTCGATAAATATTGGAGAAAATAAAGATTCTTTACAAAAGGTGCTTGATGATAAAGATCAAACATCAGGCGACATCACACCAAGAAAAATTCACAGCATTACCGCAAGAAACTTAAAACCTCAAACAAAATATTATTTTTCAATTACTAGCGGAGAAGAGACTTATCTAAATAACGACTCTTTCTACGAAGTAACCACAGGATCGTTAATTAATAGCAAACCTAATGAGCAAGAACCGATTACAGGGAAAATTCTTTTATCAAACGGGGAACCACCAAAAGAAGCAATTATTTATGCAACTATAGAAGAAGCACAAGTCATTTCAACTATTGTAAAAGAAGATGGATCATACATTCTTCCTCTTAATTCCCTAAGAAATAAAGATTTATCTTCATATTTCATGTTTGCAGAAAATACAAATATAAAAATGACTATTGTAGGAGATGGTTATTCATCAAATATATTATTATCACTTCAACAAATAAATCCGGTTCCATTAATCACTCTTTCTAAAAATTATGACTTTACAACTAGTCTTGAAGCTAAGAAAGCTTCCGAATCCGGTAAGCTTGAAAAGCTTCCCTCATTTCCTGCAAGTTCAACAAGCAAAAATGGCATTAGCTCTCCTTCAATAGCATCGCCTAAAGAAGAAAATCAAAGTTTTTCAGATTTAAAACCCGAATTTAAAGGCAAAGCAATACCAAATGAGGTAGTTAAGATAATCATTAATTCCGAAAATCAAATTGAAGATGAAGTTAACGCAGATAAATATGGAAACTGGTATTATCGTCCAAAAGAAGAGTTATCTCCTGGAGATCATACAATTACCATAATCTCAAAAGACGCACAAGGAATTTTAAGAACAATTACAAAATCTTTTACAGTTTATGCTTCAGGTAGCACCTTTTCCGATTCTTTATCTCCTACGCCTACAGGGTTACCCTCAATTACACTAACCCCAACAATTACTCCATTACCAACTACCACTGTTACACCAACCCCAACAACAGAACCGGAAGTTACCGTTAGTCCAACTATTACAATTACTCCAATAATTGCTCTTTCACCTACAATAACTCCTATCCCCACTCAAGTTATTATTCAAACCCCTACCCCAACTGTAATAAATGCTACTCCCTCTGCTATACAAGCTCCACCGTCTGTAGGAAGTTCATCCTTGATAAATCTTTTTATTATTGGTATAACAACTACAATTCTGGGCATAATTTTACTTCTATTAAGCCGCGGAAGATTATCTTTCTTATGAAAATTGCAATTTTAGGAGCAGGATTTACAGGCCTGTCTGCTGCTTATGATTTGGTAAAAAAAGGTCATGACGTTTATATTTTTGAAAAAGAAAATTTCTTAGGAGGGCTTGCTTCAGGTTTTAAAGAAAAAGATTGGAAATGGTCTATTGAAAACCATTATCATCATTTATTTACAAATGATATCGCTGTTAAAAACTTAGCTGAAGAAATTAATCAACAATTAATTACACTAAGACCTAAAACTTCAAGCCTTATAAACGGAAAAACTTACCAACTAGACTCACCCTTAACCCTTATTAATTTTCCGCTTTTATCACTTATAAAACGATTAAGAATGGGTATGTCATTAGCCCTACTTCGCTATAATCCCTTCTGGAAACCATTAGAAAAAGTAAAAGCCAATAAACTACTCCCCTTACTAATGGGAAAACAAGGCTATCAATTAATTTGGCAACCACTATTTGAAAATAAGTTTAAAAATTATAAAAAGGACATATCTCTTGCTTGGTTTTGGGCTAGAGTTAAAAAAAGAACAACATCTCTTGTTTATCCAGTCGGTGGTTTTTTAGAATTTGAAAATTCTCTTTATAAAATAATAAAAAAATTAAACGGGCATTTTTTTTTCAAAAGTAAAATAATAAAAATAAAAAATAATGATGAAAAAACAATTATTGAAGTTTTAAATAATAAAAATAAAAAGAAAGTTTTTATCTTCGACAAAATTATTGTTACCTCTTCAACTCTTGAATTTTTAAAAACTACAGATAATCTTTCCAAAACTTATAAAAATAATTTAAATAAGTTGAAAAGCATCGGAGCAATAAGTTTAATTATCAGATTTAAAAAAAGTTTTTTAACAGATGGTACATATTGGCTAAATATTTGTTCTAAAAAATCGCCGGTTATGGCAATTGTAGAACATACAAATTTTATAAACAAAAAAAATTACAATAATGAAAATATTGTTTATATAGGAAATTATTTTCCTGTAGATAGTTTATATTTTTCTAAAAATAAAAAGGAACTATTAGCTGTTTTTGATCCATTTCTCAAAAAAATTAATAAAGATTACAAAAAGGACATTATTGATATCAAATTGTTTAAAAGTAATTATGCACAACCAATTGTTTTTACAAATTATTCTAAAATAATTCCTGATATTAAAACTCCTCATAAGAACATTTTTTTAGCAAATATGGATCAAGTTTATCCTTGGGACAGAGGCGTAAACTATGCAGTTGAATTAGGACAAAAAGTTGCAAAAATTTGCTGTGAATAAATTTTTTAAAAAAAAACTAAAACTTATTAAAAAAAATAAAATAGAAGTTGCTTTAATATTATTTTCTCTGTTTTTTAGTTATTGGTTAATGTTTTCATCTTTTTCTTATGAAAATGGCAGTATGCTTATATCCACTAAGGCATGGAGTGATTTTGCCAGCCATATTCCCCTTATTCGCTCTTTTTCTTTAGGTAATAATTTCTTGCCTGAATATCCTCTTTTTCCAGGAACTCCGATTCATTATCATTTTCTTTTTTATTTAATTTCAGGAATTTTAGAAAAAATAGGACTTAGAATTGATTACGCTTTAAATATTCCATCTATTATAGGTTTTTTCGGATTGTTAATAATAATTTATTTAACCGCTAAATTAATTTTTAAATCAAAAACAACAGGAATATTAAGTGTTTTATTTTTTCTTTTTAACGGTAGTTTAAGTTTTGTTTATTTTTTTAAATCTTATTTTAATAGTTCAAATAATATTTTAGTTGATATTATATCTAATAAAAGCTTTTCCTCTTTTGCTCCTTACTATGGAGATGGAATAGTTTCTGCTTTCTGGAATTTAAATATTTACACAAATCAAAGACATCTTGGCATGTCATATGCCCTGTCATTATTTTTAGTTTATTTATTTCTTAAAAAGATTTTAAGTAAAAAGGAAATTTCTTTAAAGCTTAGTATCGTATTAGGCGTTATCTTAGGTTTTTCTTTTCTTTTAAACATGGCTGTTTATGCAATGACATTAATAATTGCAATTTCCTTATCGATATTTTTTAAAAAAAACCGTTATTCTTTAATTGTGTTTATGCTTATTGGATTAATAACCGCAATTCCTTTTTACATGTATACCCAATCAGGCTTTTCAACTTCTTCTTTCTTTATTGATCCCGGTTATTTAATAAGCGACAGATTAACTTTATATTCATTCTTAAACTATTGGTTTTATAATTTGGGCCTTCATATTCTTTTAATCCCATTTGGGTTTTTGATTGCTTTAAAAACTCAAAGAAAAGTGTTTGTTTCGTTTTTAATCTTGTTTATCATTGCTAACATATTTCAATTTTCAGTGGAAATTGCCGCAAATCATAAATTCATAAACTTATTCATGATTATAGGAGTGATGTTTTCTTCTTACTTTTTAATTTGGCTTTGGAAAAAGAGAAATTTCTTAAAACCTGTTGTTTTATTTTTCATCCTTCTCTTAACATTTTCTGGAATTATTGATTTTTTTCCTATCTATAATGACAATAAAGTTATATTAACCGATTATCCAAAAAATAAAGACGTATCCTGGATAATAAAAAATACACCAAAAGATAGTATTTTTCTTAACTCTTCGTATTTATACACTCCTGCCTCCATTGCCGGAAGAAAAATATTTTTAGGATGGCCTTATTTTGCCTGGTCACAAGGATACGATACTAATAAAAGAGATAAGATAAGAAAAGAGATCCTAGGTAGTTCAAATATTGATGATGCATGTGATAAATTAAATGAATATAATTTAAAATATATTGAATTAACTAAAAACATAGATGAAAATTTTAATTTTGATTTTTTTGACTCTAATTTTAAAAAAGTATACGAAAACCAACTTACTCAATACTATATTTATGAAAATAATTGCTCTTATAAATAAAATAAAAATAAAATAACTTATTAATTATGCTTTCTGATATCTACTACATCTTACCTTGGTGGTTTATAGTTTTTATTATTGGGATCATTTTTTTACCGATAACGACATCTTTTTTTAAAAAATTTTTCGATAGAGGTTACATCTTTTCTAAAATCTTAGGAATTATAGCTACTGCTTATGCTTTATTTGTTTTAGGTACTGTAAAGATTCTTTCTTTTACTCAAGGAAGTATTATTTTCATATTAATTATTGCTTTTTTTATTAATTATTTTTTTCTTTTTAAATATAAACACAAAAAAATACCGCATTTAAATAAAATAGATTTTATAAATTCTTTTAAGTTAAATTGGAAAATTTATTTAATTGAAGAAATAATCTTTTTAAGTGTATTTGTTTTTTGGTCCTTTGTAAAAATGTTTCAACCAAACATTAATGGGCTTGAAAAATTTATGGATTTTGGAATAATAAATTCAATTTTAAGAACAGATTATTTTCCTGCAAAAGATATCTGGTTTACTTCTTTTAATATTAATTATTACTATTTTGGACATCTGATAACTGCTATGTTAACAAAGCTTTCAGGTATCTCTTCCGCTGTTACGTTCAATTTAATGCAAGCATTAGTTTTTGCTTTTTGTTTTAGCGCTTCATTTTCTATTGGTTCTAATTTATATTTTTTAGCAAAAGAAAAACTAATAAAAAAAGTGAATCATCTCCGCTTATTAATTTCAGGAATATTAACAGCATTTTTGGTTACATTTTCCGGAAACTTACATGTTCTTTACTCTTTTTTTAAAGCTTATGCAAATGAAACCCCTGTCCCAATATGGCTACTTAATTTTTTACCCTTCTCCTTTCCGAATCTATATTGGTATCCAAATGCAACCAGGTTTATCTATAACACCATTCATGAATTTCCGATATACTCATGGGTTGTCTCCGATTTACATGGACATGTTTTAGATATTCCTTTTGTCTTGTTAACAATCGCTGTTTTTTTAAATATTGTTATAAACGAAAAAATAAACCTTTTTATGATTATTTTTCTTTCTTTTTTAACCTCTGTCCTTTATATGACAAACGCCTGGGACGGAGCTATCTACCTAATCTTGGCAATAATTTTTATTTTTTATATCTATCTTTTAAAAAAAGATACTTATAAGAAATTATTCACAAAAACTATATTTTTTTCTTTAATACTTTTTATCGGTTATTTTATATTCTCTTTTCCTTTTAATTTGTTTTTTAAACCCTTTGTTTCGGGAATTGGCTTTATTTGCCCACCAGATTTTTTAGTAAATATAAAAAAAATAGGACCGTTTTTATTTGAAGAAAATCATTGTCAAAGATCACCTATCTGGCAACTTTTAATTTTATACGGATTTTTTTATTTTTGGGTACTTTCTTTTTGTATATTCTTATTTAAAAAAATAAGGCAAAAATCATTTAAGCTTTTAAAAACAGATAAATTTATTATTTTATTGATATTATTCTCTACTATTTTAATTATTATTCCTGAATTTATCTACATAAAAGACATATATCCTGCACACTACAGAGCAAATACCATGTTTAAAATGGTTTATCAAGCATTTATTTTACTTTCTATTTCATCCTCATATATCATTATTCGTATTTTCTCTTGCTTTAGAAAAGGCTTAAATAATAATTTAAATAAATTATTATTTATTTTTTATTTTGCTTTTTCCTTAATCTTAATATCAACAATATTTATTTATCCTTATCTTTCAATAAATTCATATTACCAAGAGTTTAAAAATGTACAAGGATTAGATGGAGTTAAATATCTAAAAACTTCTTATCCCAATGATTATGATGCAATAATCTGGCTAAATAAAAACATTAAAAAACAACCAGTAATTCTTGAAGCACAAGGAGATTCTTATACTGATTATGCAAGAATCTCTTCAAATACAGGCTTACCAACAGTTTTAGGATGGACTGTTCATGAATGGCTTTGGAGAGGAAGATATGACATCCCTGCTCCTAGAATTAATGATATTAAAACCATATATGAATCATTAGATTTAATAAAAACAAAAGAATTAATAAATAAATATCACATTTCTCTTGTTTTTATTGGAAGCTTAGAAAAAGAAAAATATTCAGATCTTAATGAAGTTAAATTTGAAAAGCTTGGAAAAATTATTTATAAAAACGGTAATACAAAAATATATAAAATATATTAAGGATTTTTGGAAATAACACAATCACTCCTAGTAAGCTCGCAATTTATATAATTGCTAATCTCTTCATAATTTCCGCTTCCTGTCCTTGGAATAACTACCCACTCAAAATTATATTCCTTAGTTATTTCAGGATTTATTAACAAACCGGCCCTTTCTGTTTTTGAATCACCCGTATCAATGGCAATGCTTTTTATTTCTGCTTTGGAAAAATTCTGCATTAATCTTATAAAATCATCAAATTCATCCTCTTTTATGTTTGTATCTATACTTTCTTTTAGTACATCATAGAGGTCTAAAAATTTACCGGGGTTTAAAAACATTTGAAGAGAAAAAGCCCTATCTTTGCATGCCTTTATTATTTTTTCCTGTCTTTTACTCCTGGCAAAATCAGTGCCTTCGTCCCCCTTTGCATGCCTTGATCTAACAAACTTTAATGCCGTAGAACCATCCATATGCTGAACGCCTTTATCAAAGTGTATATGTTCATATCTACAAGGAAAAGCCTCCAATTGTGATGAAACGGTAGCAAGAGCTCCTAGCTCCTCTTCCTTATGTCCACAGGGGTCATTTTCTTTACCATCAATTGGGTATTCATAATCATCAAATGCTTTTTCTACATCTACATCAATCCCACCCAATAAATCAACTGCATTTACAAATCCTGAAAAATCAATTTTTAACGTGTAATCTATTGGCAGATTTGTTATTTTTTTGATTACTGCCTGAACAAGAGTTATCCCTCCCCCTTCTCTCTTTTTTTCACCATATACATATGCCGTGTTTATTTTCGCTTTTAAATCTGTAACCCAAAAATCTCTTGGTAATGATATTAAAGTTACTTTATCATTCTTAGGGCTTATGCTGGCAATAATTATTGTATCTGTTAAATTTGGCCCCTCATGATTTTCTCCTCCAACCCCTAAAAGTAATATGTTTAATCTTTTATTTTCAGTTTTAACTTTTATATCTTTTTTAAAAGTTAATTCATATAAAAAAGGGACAAAGTTTGCAATACGAAGGGCATTTTTACCAATAAAAAAAACAATTAATAACAAAATAATAATTGGGATTATTTTTTTACGCATTTTTTATTATTTTTATAAACTCCTGGGGATTAAGACTTGCTCCACCTATTAACACTCCGTCTATGCCATCTTCTTTTGTAAAACTATTAACATTTTCAGACGTAACACTTCCTCCATAAATTACTTTTTCTATATTACTGCTTTTTTCTTTAAATGCAATTGAAACTTCTTTTGCGCTTTGAGGCGTATCCGGCTTTCCGCTGCCAATTGCAAAAATCGGTTCGTAGGCAATCACTTTTACTTCTTTTGGCACGCTGGTTAAAATATTTTGTACACAATATATTGTAGAAACATTATGATTTGCTGCCATTTCTACTTTTTGTCCAAGTATTTTATCATTTTCATTAAAATTTTGTCTTCTTTCAGAATGTCCAATAATTACATATTCTGCAAATTCCTTGATTTGTCTTGCGTTAATTTCACCTGTATAAGCACCTTTATCGAAGGGAGACATATCTTGCGCTCCTAGTTTAAACTTAAGATTGTTTTGTAAAAACAAAGTTTTAAGAATTGGCAAAAGAGTAAAGGGCGGACAAATAATTACTTCTTTATTCTCTATATTTTCTACTTCTTGTTTATAGTTCTTAACCTCTCTAATCCATTCTTCAGCTTCCATAGCGGTCTTATTTGATTTCCAGTTAGCTATGATTAATAAAGGTTTCATGTGATATCATTATACGGTATGAACAAAGACTTTCTCAACAACCTAAATGCTGAGCAAAAACAAGCAGTATTAAATAGTAATGGACCAATGATTATACTTGCAGGAGCAGGATCAGGAAAAACAAGAGTTTTAACTTTTAAGGTTTTGAATTTAATCTCTCAAAATATTACTAGCCCTGATAATATTCTTATGATTACATTTACTAACAAAGCTGCTCACGAAATGCAAGAAAGAGTAGAAAAATTTCTTGATATAACCATTTCTAAAAAAAATTTAAAGCCATTAATTTCTACTTTTCATTCACTTTGTGCTAGGATACTAAGAACTGAGGGAAAATATGTTGGGCTTGGTTCAAATTATATAATCTACGACGAGCAAGATCAAAAAGACGCAATAAAAGAAATATTTAAAACACTAAATATCTCTAACAAAGAATTTAAACCATCTTCTGTCTTAGCTACGATTTCCCAAGCAAAAAATGAATTAATTTCAGAACTTGAATATCCAAATTATGCAAGAGGAAATTTTCAGCAAGTTGTTGCCAGGGTTTATCTTTCCTATCAAAAATTATTAAATGACAATAATGCTTTAGATTTCGATGATTTGCTTTTAAAAACAGTTAAACTTTTTAAGGAAAATCCTCAAGTTTTAGAAAAATATCAAGATAAATTTAAATATATTTTAGTGGATGAATATCAAGACACAAATCATGCCCAATATTTAATAACCAAAATGCTGGCATCCAAATGGAATAATCTCTGTGTTGTTGGTGATTTTTCTCAAAGCATATACAGCTGGAGAGGAGCTGATTTTCAAAATTTGATAAAATTTAAAGAAGATTTTAATAATATTAAAACCTTCAATTTATCGCAAAACTATAGATCAACACAAAAAATATTAGATGCATCCTTTTCGGTAATTTCTAAAAACAACAGTCATCCAATTTTAAAGCTCTGGACTGAAAATAAAAGCGGGGACGAAATTATGCTTTTTGAAGCAAGAAACGAACACAACGAAGCAGAATTTATTGTTGAACAGATTGCTTACTTAAGATATCAACAAAAAGATATTAAATTTTCAGACATTGCAGTTCTTTACAGAACAAACGCCCAATCAAGAGTAATTGAAGAAGTTTTTATTCGTCATGGTTTACCTTATGTCTTAATCGGTGGAACAAGATTTTATGAAAGAAAAGAAATTAAAGATATACTTGCCTATTTAAAACTAATAGCAAACCCTAAAGATTCTATTTCTAAAAAAAGAATAGAAAAACTGGGTAAAAAAAGGTTTAGTAAATTTATGGAATTTGACAAAGAACAATTAACAAATAAAACAACCCTTGAGATTATGGATAAAATAATTAAAGCAACAGATTATTTACTATTTTTTGATGAAAAAGATGAAGAAGACCTACAAAGGCTTGAAAACATCAAGGAACTAAGATCTGTTGCTGTTGAGTTTGCGGAAATTAATGATTTTTTAGAAAATGTTTCTTTAGTTGAGCAAGAGCATTTACCCAGTCGTCCTCAGGAAAATAAAAATACAAAAAATGTCGTAAATTTAATGACACTTCATGCTGCAAAAGGATTAGAATTTTCAGTTGTTTTTATAATCGGTATGGAAGAAGGCTTATTCCCACACAGTAGATCTTTAATGAATAAAGATGAGCTTGAAGAAGAAAGAAGACTTTGTTATGTTGGAATGACAAGAGCAAAACAAAAATTATATTTAACATATTCAAAAAAAAGATTATTTTTTGGACAAAGAACAAACAATATGGTTTCAAGATTTGTTTTTGATTTACCGGAAGAAATTTTAGCAAATAATCTTTCTTTTTCACAAAAAGAAGAGATTCCAGAATACTTATGAAAATTAATAATTTAAATAACTTTGCTACTCATCCACTCCAATCGTTTGAATGGGGAGAATTTAGAGAAAAAAGTGGCATTAAAGTAATAAGAAAAAATGGAATTCAATTAACAATTCATAATATTCCAAAAATTAATTGGACAATAGGATATTTACCAAAAGGCCCAATGCCTAATAAAGAATCAATTAAAGAATTAAAAATTCTTGCAAAAGAGCATAAATGTATTTTTATTCAACTGGAACCAAATATTGAAAAAACTTCTCAAAGTGAAGAAAAGCTTAAAAAACTAGGCCTTGTTTTATCCGCACATCCACTTTTTACCCGCTTTACTTTTCAGCTAGATATTACAAAAAGCGAAGATGAGCTCCTAAAAAATATGCATCATAAAACAAGATATAACATAAAGGTTGCTCAAAAACACAATGTAAAAATAATTGAAGATAACTCCGATAAAGCCTTTGAGCAATATTTAAAATTAACTAGCGAAACAACGACTAGACAAAAATTTTATGCACACAGCGAAAATTACCATCGACTAATGTGGAAATCTTTTAAAAATAAGAAATGTGGAAAAAATAATTTATCCATACATTTATTTTTGGCTAAACAAAACGGTAATATCCTAGCTGCCTGGATGTTATTTGTTTTTAAGGACACTCTTTATTATCCATATGGCGCATCAAGTTCAAAAAACCGCGAATATATGGCTTCTAATTTAATGATGTGGGAAGCAATAAAATTTGGGCAAAAATTAGGTCTTAAAAAATTTGATATGTGGGGAGCACTTGGACCTAATCCTAACCCTAAAAACCCCTGGTTTGGATTTCATCGCTTTAAACAAGGTTACGGTGCAAGATTAGTAGAATTTGTTGGAAGTTATGACTTAGTCATTAATAATTTTCTTTATATATTATATATTTTTGCTGATAAAATTCGCTGGGTGTATTTAAGACTTAAGTTTTTCTAAGCTTTTGTTGTATTTATAGTTATCATTTGCTAATATCAAATTTAAGATGAACAATAATTCTTTTTTAAAATATTTTTTGCATAATCACTTTTTGGCTACAATAATTTTTTTGTTTGCGGTTTACTTTATCTTCCTGGTTAAAGATGTTTTAATTCTGGTTTTTATCTCCTTTATAATTATGGCAACGCTGTCTCCAGCAGTAAAATTTTTACAAAAGAAAAAAATTCCCAAGGTAATTGCTGCATTAATTTCATACCTTATCGTTTTAATAATTTTGTTTTCCTTAATTTTCCCAATTATTCCTTTTTTTGTATCGCAAATACAAGCTCTTTTTAGTAGCTTCCCTAAATACCTTAATCAAGTAGCAACAATTCTTTATTTACCAACTGATATTAATCAGATTAATCAATTTTTAGGAAATGAGTTGGGAGCGATTGGAGAAAATGCTTTTTCTGTAACCAGTAAACTATTTGGTGGACTTTTTTCAACGCTCACTGTCTTTGTGGTTAGTTTTTATATGTTAATCGATAAAGAAAGAATACAAAAAGGCTTTATTTCTCTTTTTCCTAAAAACAATCAAGCAAAAGCAGAGGAAATATTAACACTTGTTGAAGAAAAATTAGGAGCATGGTTCAGAGGCCAAGTTTTGCTTTGTTTTTCAATAGGACTTTTAACATGGATTGTTTTAACGCTTTTGGGGTTAAAATTTGCTCTACCATTGGCAGTAGTTGCAGGACTTTTAGAAATTATTCCAACTGTTGGACCAATAATTTCAGCTATTCCTGCTATTATCGTTGCCTTAGCAATTTCTCCAACAATGGCTATCATAGTTGCTCTTTCTTACGTTGTAATTCAAGCTTTGGAAAATAATTTATTGGTTCCAAAAATTATGCAAAAAGCAGTTGGACTTAATCCAATAGTAATCATTTTGGCAATTGTAACAGGAGCAAGGTTAATTGGAATAATCGGGGCACTTCTGGCTATTCCTTTTATAGCAATGCTTATAATAATTTTTAGAGGCCTTAAAACCGAAAAATTAGAATGAATAAATATATCTTACCCATAATTATTATTTTTGGCCTAATAATTATTATTGGCTATTCCCAAATCAATAAAGATAATAATGAAAACAAAAACTTAACCTCAACCACTAACATTAATCCCTCGCAAATCGTTTCTGTTTCTCCAAGCGCTTCCTCTTCTTCTGTTCCATTGCCAAAGGATGAGGATATTATTAAAACTTTTTTTAATTTAATTAACGAAAAAAATATTACCAATGCTATTGACATGATGACGCCAGAAATGATTGGCAATGAACCTAATAAGCAAGCATGGGGCGTACACTTTAATAACATCAATCAAATTGTTGCAAAAACAATAGAGCCTTCAATAGAGGAGGAGTGGACACAATCTAAAAAATCCTACAAGGTGCTCTTAGATGTAACCATGAATCCAAACTCTGCTAATGCACCAATTCCTTATTATGGTTGGAACAATGGAGAAAATTTACGTTGGGTAGTAATTGAAAAAATAAACAACAACTGGAAAATATCCTCTTTAAATACAGGCCCTTAATTTATTTAAAAATTAATCTTTCTTTAAAATCTCCAATGATATTTTGATAATTTCTAAAATACTCCTCTAAAATATCTTGCCCTGATGTAGAAACTACTTTATAATCTTTACTTTCTCTAAGTTCTTCATCGCTTAAATTAAGATATGCCTTAGCATTGTTTGCATGATATCCTTGCATGCAAATTTTATACAATTTTTCATCCGAGATTTCTTCTTCTCTAATTTTAAAAGAAATTATTTTTTTTAATTTCTCATCATATATAACCAGAACTTCTTTATTTATCTGATAACATTCTCCTTCGCCCGTTCTGTTTTCCGGTCTTAAAATATGTGAAAAAATTTTTTTTAAGTATCTTCCTGTTATTGAATACCTCACTAAAACATCATCGTAGGGAAAACATGCCATTAAATCTCCCAAAGTAATCACTGGTCCCATTTCTTTTATTCTTATTGAACCTGAACCAACTAGCATCACATCACACTCTGATGCTTGGGCAAAAATATCTGCTATTAAATTCCCGAGTGAAGTTGATATTTCTCTTTTTGGATGAATTAATTTTTTATTACTTTTTGTAATTTGAGTGTTATATTTTTGATCAACAATTTTTTTATATCTTTCTATATATTTTAATAATTCAAGATCAGGCTTAGCGTTTTTTTCGTTAATATCAACTGTTTTCCATTGATATTCAATAATTGAATTTGTGTCATCATTAACAACGATATCAAACCTTCCTACCTGATCTGTTCCAACACCTGCTTGTGCAATTAAAATATTATTCTCCTTAACAGGTTCTTTTAAATATGAATGAGAATGCCCACCAATAATTAAATCCACTCCCCATTCTGGTTTTAACATTTTTGCAAGTTGAATATCGGAATCAAGTCCAATATGGGTTAAAAGAATCGTCAGATCAATATCATCCTTTTTATATGCATTAGTAATTTTACCAACTTCCTTACTTGCTTCTTCAAGTGTTACAAAGCTTCCAATTAATTTATCTTGGGATAATGCATCCATTATTTTTTCCGTTATTATTCCCGTGAATAAAATATCCATTCCAGCCATTTTTTTAATATAAAAAGGCTGCATTAGTCTTTTATAATATTTTTTAATATACAAATTTGCATTTACAATAGGAAAATTTGCCATTTTTTCCAAAAATAAAAGATGTGGCAAACCATAATCAAATTCATGATTTCCTAATGCTACAACATCCGGAGCTAAATAATTCATTATTTCGATTGTTGAAATTCCTTTATATTCAGAATCTATTAATGAACCCTGTACCATATCTCCTGCAATAACAAATATTACATTTTCCTCTTCTTTTCTGACTTTATTTATATAACCTGATAAAAGAGCCAATCCACCAATTAACTCCGTTTTTCCTTCTTTTACTTCTGCTAAAAAATCTCCATGCATATCATTTAAGTGAAGTATGGTAAATTTTTTTGTTTTTCTTGAAGTAATCATTTTAAGAGGTAATATAAACTTTTAAAACTCTACTTATTTTACCTAATCTACTCTTCATCAACAGGCACTTCAGGTAAACCAGTAATATCTTCTAGCCCTTGCATCATTTCTTCCTGTAAATTGCTTAGGTTTTTAAAATTAACGCTTACTGGTGGTGCAAACATTGAATCCGATACAACAGATGCCACACATTTATCTTTATATTCCTCAAGCTCTTCAATTGTTTCTGAAATACTTGTTTCACCAGAGACATTCTCTTGATCATTGCTTAATTCTTCTTCATCAAATTCAAAAATATATCCGTCTTTTTCCCCTTCATTCCACATCCACATCTTATTATCTTTTACTATAAAGTTTGCAAATTTTGACTCTTCTTTTTTTACCTCGGTTATTCCCCTGATCATGTTTCCCTTAATATAAGTAGTTGTTTTTCCTTCACCCATATCATATTCACACTTTAAGCTTAATGATTTAGACATTGCATCTTTAATCGAAGAGAAGGCATTACTGCCTTCTGTTTTTACTTGCTCTACTGGACTACCTTGTTGACTTGAATTATTAAAGTAAACAAAAAATGCGATTACGATTAATACTACTATAACTATTATTAATGCTAAGTATTTTTTCATGATCTCTATTTAAATAAAGTATACTACTTTTTAGTAAAATTACAAGTTTTCTTATTGACAGGCAAAGCATATCCTTTTATGATAAAAATAACAGAGTTTTATGAACACAATAAGAAGTGTAAATATTAATGAACCAAGCACTACTAAAATTAAGAAAATAAAAATTCCACCTCCAATATATGCAGGAATAAGTTTTAAAAAAGGAAAATTAATAATAGCTGAAATTTGTAAAAATATTTTATTAACAAAAAAAGAGGCGTTTAATAAATTAAATATTAATGCCGACTTAATTAAATATTTAAAAGATAAAAGTGTTAATAAAAACTATAAATTTATCGCACTAACTATTTCCGGTAAGATTAAAAACATTAAAGAAATAATTTCAAGAGCATGGCTTGAAGAAGATATTGTCTGCTTTATAAATCAACAAAAAAATTTACGTGCCCAAGCATTAGCTAAAAATACATTAAAAAAATTTGATGATAATAATATTGCTATTGAAAATTTATCTAACAAAAATCAGGTAACAACATCCTACTTGGTGGGCTTAAAAGATTATGAAAAAATTACACCCCCTAATGATTTCCTTCACTTATTAAAGCTTGTTGAAAAATTTAAAAGAAAAAAAATGGTTTTTATTAATGCAACGTCTAAGGGAGGAGGGGTTGCTTTAATGAGACATGCGCTTTTAAGATTTTTTAAGCTCTTAGACATTGATGCATATTGGTTTGTTATGAAGCCAAAAGAAGATATTTTTCAAATAACAAAAACTAAATTTCATAATGTTTTACAAGATGTAGTTGGAAAAGATACAAGACTAACTACAAAAGATAAAAAGCTTTATAACAAATGGATAAAAAGTAATTTTGAAAACTTAAAAGATAATTTAAAAGATGCTAACCTTGTTGTTATTGATGACCCTCAACCATGTGGATTAATTCCACATATTAAAAAATTAAATCCTAAAATTAAAATTGTTTTCAGATCTCATATTCATCTTTGTAAGGATTTATTGAAAAAAGAAGGTTCTTCCCAAAAGGAAACATGGGATTTTATTTGGAATAATATAAAATTAGCCGATAAATTTATCAGCCATCCAGCCATAGAATTTGTTCCTGATTGTCTCAACCCAAAAAAATTAGTTTTTATGCCTGCTTCAACCGATTTACTCGATGGGCTAAATAAAAACCTAACAAAACAACAAATGAATTATTATTTAAGACTTTTTAATAGTTTTTTAGTGGAAACAGGACAAACACCATTGGATTTAAAAAGACCTTATTTGATTCAAGTTTCAAGATTTGATCCCTCCAAAGGTATACCTGACTTAATTGAAGCATTTTATATTTTAAGAGAAAAACTAGGCAAGAAAATACAACCACAATTAGTAATTGTTGGCAACGGCTCAATCGACGACCCCGATGGATTACCAATATTAAGCCTTATTAAAGAGATGCTAAATGAAAAAAAATATAAAAAATATAAAAACGATATAAAAACAATTAGAGTTCCTCATATTGACCAACTTTTAAATACACTATTAAGAAAAAGTAAGGTTTGTCTTCAACTTTCAATAAAAGAGGGATTTGAAATAAAGGTTACAGAAGCTTTACTTAAAGGAATCCCCGTAATTGCCTATAATACAGGCGGAATTCCCATTCAAATAGAACATGGGCTAACCGGTTATTTAGTAAAAACAGGAGATACTAAAAAAGTTGCAGACTATCTTTATTATCTTTTTAATAATAAAAATGCATATAAAAGCTTAAGCAAAAATGCTTTATCTTATGCAAACAGAAAATATACCACTGTTTACAATGCCTTAAACTGGCTTTCTTTAGGAACTGACATTACCTAATTCTTTTTTTCAAAAAGCAAAACTTCGTTACTTCTTATCTTAATTGGTGGAAATTGACGATTAAAAATATCAATGTCGTTTATTATTCTTGTGTCTTCTTCAAACTTAAGTTTTATTAATTTAAACTCCTTTTCTAAATTCTTTTTGTCCTCAAGTCCTATACAAGAAAAATTATTATCTCCTAATGGAAATATTAATATCCAACGTAGTTTATCTTTATTGGTAATACTTTCCGGACCTAAAAGTTTGTTATTTTCATAATCACAAACTTGAGAAAGAGATGGAACATTTGAGTAAGAATAAATGGTCCAGGGATAGCCATTGGTTAAAAATAGATCTCCTTTTTCATATTTACTTTTTAAGTACTCACCAATTTGTGGCATTATTGTTTTATATTTTCCGCTTAATTCTAAATAATACTTTTGTGGCCATAGATTAAAAATCAACTTATCTTTAGAAATTAAAGAATAAGGCAGTACATTTAAAATGTTTGTAAAACAAATGAATAAAAATAAAACAAAGAAAATTAAAATTTTTTTCTTTGTTAAAAGATAATCGTAAAAAAACCCGATAATTAGTAAAAAGACAACGAATAAATCAATTAAGTATCTTCCGTGAGGTATAAGAAAAATAGAATAAATACAAATTTTTAAGACAATTAAAAAAACAAAAACTAAGATAAATTTTTTATTTATCTTTTTAAGTAAAAATAAAAATGGAACCAAAATTAAAGGAAAAACAAAGGCATTAATATATGATAAATTTTTTAAAATATTTACTACAAAACTTGTTAATTGATTAAAAATAAACGCGTCTCCTGCATATGGTTTAAAAATAAGAAACCAAATAATTGCTAAAAATAACTGAACGATAGATGCATAAAAGATAGCTTTATTCCTCTTTAGAAAAAGCGTGATTAAAACAAAAATTATACTTGTTAGCCAGATAATATAATTACTAAAAAATAATAATATACCAGAAAAAATAAAAAAGATTAAATATTTCTTTGTAAACTTATCTTTAAGATTGCTTATTGTCAAATAAAATAGTAAAAGAGAGAAAAAAGCAGATGGTGAGTAATACCTTGCAGCTCTTATATAAAGAAAAAATGGCAAACAGCAAATTAGCTGAAAAGAAACAATAAATGGTGTATATTTATTTTTAAATAATTCTTTACCCGTTAAAAAACTAATTATTATTGTTCCAACTCCAAATAATACAAAGAAGAATCGTTGTCCGAAAACATTATCGCCGAAAATATTTATTCCAAAATATACTAAATAAAACTGCAACCATCCCTGCCATTGATAAAAATAATTACCATTTAAAATGGTTACATCTCTTCCGTTATTAGTACTTACTAAGTTTAGACCATCCCATGCAGAGGGAAAACCATAACTGAAAATAGATCTTGATAAAACAATAGTCTCCGGCTCGTCTAATGAATAATCCTGTCCCGAAAGATTAGTAAAAAAAATTATTGAGGAAATTATAATTAAAATAATTAATAAATAATTTCTTTTTATAAAAGTTTTAATTTTTTTATACATTGAGGAAATTATAATAAAAATTAGCTAAATTAGCAGTTACTTAAACTGTTAATTTAACAAAACAATAGCAAGGTTTAAAATCGAGGCAAAACTAACCCAAAGAATATATGGAATTAATAAATATGCAGCCAACTTTGATATTTTCCAAAACTTAAGTATCGTAATAAAAATTGCTATCCAAAGAACTGCTATTTCAATAAAAGCAACAAGAGGATTTTGAAGTCCAAAAAAAATAAATGACCAAATAAAATTTAAGCCAAGTTGAATTAAGAAAAAATTTATAGCTTCTTTATTTTTTTTATTTTTTGTTCCATTTTTCCAAATTAAATACAAAGAAATTCCCATTAAAATATACAAGGCTGTCCAAACAGGGGCAAATAAATAATTTGGTGGACTAAAAAAAGGTTTATTTAATGTTGCATACCAAGTTGGAATAGCAGGAGTTGTAGCAAATGAACCAATAAATCCAACTAATAAACAAATAACAATTGATATTACTAATTTCCAAGAATTACTCATTGTTTAATTAAAGCAATTTAAAATTCTGCTGTCAACTTTATTAAGTTAACTCTTTTATCTCTAAACTGGTATCAATAATATATGGTAAAATAAATTAAAGGAGGTTAATATGGCAAAATCGAAAAGAAAAAGACTGGGCAAAGGAAATGTCGCTAAAAGAAGAAAAGGATTAAGACGAGGAACCCAACATAATTAAATTACAACTTATTAGACATAAAGTTTAAATTTGTGCTATAAACTAAAACAATATGTCTATTGAATTTCAATCTTATTCAAGAAGAAGAAAGAAAAATAAAAAGACAAGACTGTTTTTGTTTTTTATCTTATTTTTTATTATTGTCTTTATTTTAATCTTAAAGCTAACTCCTGCAAATATTAAAAATTCTGATACTATTCTTAGTCCGCTATCAAACATCGCTAATTCCCCAAAAGAGAATATACAAATTCCCATTCAAGAAATATCAAAGACGGAATTATTCACAAATAATACTATCTATGGTATTTATATAAAAAATCTAAAAACAAAAGAGACATATACCTATAATGAAAACCAAAAATTCTCAACAGCAAGCTTATATAAACTTTGGGCAATGGTCGCTTCTTTTGAAAAAATAGAAAAAAAAGAGCTAAAAGAAAATGAAATTTTAGAAGAAGACATTGCCATACTTAATAAAAAATTCCAAATAGCCTCTGAAGAGGCAGAATTAACAGAAGGTGTTGCTAAAAAAACAGTAAAAGAAGCAATTGAAAAAATGATAATAATTTCTGATAATTACTCTGCTTATTTACTAATTTCAAAAATTGGATTATCAAGTCTAAATGATTTTTTAGATAAATATAATTTAAACGCTTCCAATACCGGCTCTCCACCTCAAACAACTGCAAAAGATCTGGCACTTTTTTTTGAAAAACTTTATAACAAGGAATTTATTAATGAATATTACTCTGACCAAATGCTTGAATTATTAACAAAACAAACATTTAACGACAGAATTCCTAAATATTTACCGGAGGAAATCGTAGTTGCTCATAAAACAGGTGAACTTGGAAGCTTAAAGCATGATGCAGGAATTGTTTTTGGAAAAGACCAAGATTACATAATTATTGTACTTTCTGATGGAGAAAAACCACTTGAAGCTGCAGAAAAAATTGCTAATTTTTCAAAGGCTGTTTATGATTTCTTCAATAAATAAGCTATTTTTGAGGAAGCGCTTCGCAAGCTACACCATCTTTATCTCCGTCAAGTCTATATAAATCATTTCCTAGTCCACCAACTTTAATAAAAAAACTTTGTGCTTCTGTTTGTGTACTAAAATCATCACAATTATAATCTCCTGCTTTTTTTCCTTCCGTAGAATTTGTTACTATATTTCCCAACTTATCATAAAGCACATTACCCTTATCATCTCGCAAAACCTTAGATTCTTCTAGTGAAGAACCACTAAATAACTTTCCTAAATCGAAATCCGTATTTGCTACTTCAAGGCCAAATGCGCCAAGTAAAACAACAATTATTCCAATTAAAACAGGCTTTAAAACCTTTTTTGTACCATCACTTGCTTTAGCCAATGGTTTAAGTTTTGGAATTGCCATAATTTACCAAATTGAATAAAGTAAATAAGCTGCTATTAAAATAAGTACAACAATAATTACTAATCGAAATATTTTTTTTCCTTTTAGCTTTGTCATATTTTTAGTATAACATTTAAATTTTTCAATGCAATAGTTTTTTCTATAAGGTTTTTACCCATATAGAAATTAAGTAAACAGAGGCAATTATTGAAGCTATTAATATACATTGCCATAAAACTTGATACATAAACCAAATAGAATCTTTTTTTATATACTTATACCCTATTAATTTATCTGCCGGATTTCTGATAATTGGAGAAAATTGCTGATGAAACCAATAAGTCATTTCACCATAACTTCTTATAACCCAAAAAACAGCAATTATTATTAATAAAAATAAAAAATCATTAAGCAATAACGAAATAATTGATGAGATTACCCAAAAAGCTCCAATAATTATACCGTCTCCCCAAACAAAAATGCCTAAAGGATATAAAAAGTAAGTATTGCCGTATGAATTCTTGTTATTTTTAATTGATTCATAAAGACTTCTCAAAAAAACCACAAAAGAAACAACTCCATATACTAAAACTAAAACAAATTGAATTATGCTCATATTTTAAATCAAAATTCCTATGCTTTCTTTTTGTCTAATTTATCAAGCTTTAACCACTTAACACCAAAATAAACTACAAAAGCAATTATAATAAAATCTATTAAGACACTTATAAAATCTCCCCACATAAATTTAGCCCCGAAAGACTCAACGTAAGCGTTTTTAAGATTTAATCCACCAATTAATATTCCAATTAAGGGATTAATAATATCAGTTACCAATGCTGCTACTATTTTTGAGACAGCTCCTCCTAAAATAAAACCAACCGCTAATCCAACTACTCCTTGTTCTCTAACAAAATCAATAAAACCCTTCATTTCTTATCACCTCCTTTTTTTAAATGATTCCTCTCCAAGATTCATATATTACAAAAGTAATATATATTGCCAGGAGTATATATCCTTCTTTTACCGATAATCCTTTTTTTGATTGAGAAAAATAAAAGAACAATCCAAGACCAAAAAAGATAAACATAAAAGTAGAAATAAAATTATTTACGGTTAAAACTTCCCCAGTGTTTGCCACCGTAAGTAAACCAAACAATAATATATTTGCTGCACCAGAACCTAAATAATCTCCAAGCGCGATATCTTTTTTATTTGATAAAACCGCTCTAAAAGCAATTGATATTTCCGGCAAATTTGTTCCTAGGCTTAAGGCAATAAGGCTAATATAAAATGCTGGAATTTCTAGTATTTTTGAAAAAACAATTGTTTGCTCAAAAATAAAATTACTTGAGATAAAAACAACTATAATACCAACAATAACTTTTAACAAATCTACAAATGAATATGCCCTAAGCTGCATTAATGCGACATTTTCCCTATCAAATATTCCGTGTTTTTTTTGAATAACATAAAATAACACCAAATAGAAAAAAATTAATAAAAGCCCTTCTATGTTAGTAATTCTATGATCAATTACCATTAAACTTGGAAGAGCTATGATACTTAACGAAAGCAAAAGGGTTTTCTTATCTAAGTCGTGATTTAGCTGTATTCCTCTACCTAAAATTGCCAAAACAGGAATTATTAACAGAAAAATTACAACTATTCCACCTAATAAATTACCAACAAAAACTGCAGGATTATTTTCAGATATCGCTCTTATACCAACTGCCATTTCCGGTATGGTAGTCAAAATCCCGAGTACAAAAAAAGACATCGCAAAAGTTGATAGCTTTAATTTTCGCGCTGCTTTATCAACAGATTTAACAATTAAACCAGCTCCCCACCAAATAGTAATAAAAGAAGCAATATATAATAATATGTTAGCAACTATTCCCATTATTAAGATTAAAAGATATAGGTTTTATAATATCTGCTTTGGCAATTTTAAGCAACTTTATAATTTTTTATTATAAAAATTATTAACCTAAAACAAAAAACCTATCGTAGATAACATAAGCGCTAAATCCTCCGTAAAATAAAAATGCCAAAAGCATTATCCCGACTCTAAAAAAAGAGGGACGAATTTTTTTATCAAGTGAGGTTAAATTTAACCAAAGAGTAAGACCAGTATGCACAAACATTGCAACTGCATTTAATACTGCTGCAATAATTACTAACTGCAAAGGCTCTGTGAAACCTAAAAGCATTATTAAAATACCTGCTAAAACCTGAAGCCATAATACTAAATAGTAAAACAAACGAATATTTTTCTCTTTTAGTTTTCCGAATGAACTTAAAATCACGTTTTCCGATAAGATTCTACTAGTTGCATCAAATACACCAAGTTGTGTTCCAAACAATGTAAGACTTACTATTATCAAAAAAAGCGTACCAATAGCAGGAAATATCATTTGACCGATATACTGAGCTTCTTTAATAACAAAAGTAACTCCTTCTGCATTACCTGATTGTCCGTAAAGTGCAACATAAGAAAGCAGAGATAAAAGAAGTATTGTAATAGAACCGGTTAACCAAAATACAAAAAAATGTTCAATGTTAATGTTTTTCCACCATTTTTTAAACATATGCATATTTTCATCTGATGTAGTAAATTTACTTCCTGTAATGGAAATATTTTCTGCTTTTCCTGTTAAAAGACTGGTAATTTTACCGGCGTACTTACCCATTCCATAACCTTTTTCCTTAATATAAAATGATTGTGCTAAGTTAAGATTTCCTCCTGCTCCGGCATAAGCTAGAGCACCTAAAAATGAAGCAATAGCAATCCCTTCGGGAAGAAACATAAAACCCTCTCCTATACCAACAGCTCCTTTAAAAAGCGCTGTCCAATCACTACTTTTTGCAAGAATTATACTAAGAATAAAAATAATCGGAACACCAATTGAAATAATTGTTTTTTGAAATCTTTCAACTGTTTTATAAAGAACTGGCCCTAACGAAAGAATTGCTCCAATTATTAGTAAAAGAATTATTGCTAAATAATGTGTATTTTCAAGTCCTAAAATAGCACCTAAAAACTTAGCTGATGCCGCTATTATTCCAGGCCACATCCAGGGGATAAAAGTTGATATTAAAAACCAAAAGGAAATGAATCTAAATTTTCGAGCAAGTCCTACAAAAACACTTTCTCCATGAACTAAGGCATATCTTTCAATTTCCATATTCATAAAAAATTGGAATGATAAACCAAGAAGAGCACCCCAAATAATTCCAAGTCCATAATTCGCACTTAAATATGGCCAAAGTATTACTTCTCCGGAACCAAGCCCCAAGGCTAAGATAACAAAACTTGGTCCAATAAGTTTTCTTAAAGGCGGTGATTTAGGTAGTGAATTAATTGATAATGGAGATAAAGACACAATATTCTATTATATTAATTTATT
>CAYWVK010000001.1:0-3117 GCA_964461865.1 uncultured Gammaproteobacteria bacterium | reverse complement strand
TTGTGTTTAGATTTTTCTCCTGAAAGTAAATAAATGTTTCCTTTTTTTGTTTTGAAAAAATCTACTAATGAATTAATTATTTCCTTATTTGCCTTATTTTCAAGCGGGGGCTTATTAACATAAACATGAAGCGTACCTGTTATGTCTTTTTCTATTCTTGGTTTTTTTGCGTTTGGATGAGCAATAACTGATACTTTCATATTTAATTTTAAACTACAAATTTTTCAAAATATATTATTATAATAACAGAAAATATTTAGATATTTTTGTGTTAAACTAAAATTATGGCTTTAGAATTATTTTTTGCTTTTATAATATCTCTCTTAATTCAGCTTATATTTTTTATTTTTGCTGCAACTTTTAAAACCGATAAAGTGACTGATTTATCGTACGGCTTAGGCTTTATCGCTCTTTCCTTTATCTATTTTTTAAACTCATCATTTGGGCTTAATCAATTTTTAGTTACTATTTTAATTTTTATTTGGGGTATAAGAATTGCCACGTACCTTTTCAAAAGAATTTTACAAACAAAAACCGATTCCCGCTTTGATAATATTAGAAACAATTTTATGAAATTTGCCGGGTTTTGGTTTTTACAAGCAATAAGCATTTTTGTAATTATGCTTCCTTCGTTAATAATATTAATTTCAAGAGAGAATAGCTCTTTTAGCTTTTTAACTGCAATTGGTTTTATTGTTTGGTTAGTTGGAATAACCATAGAATATTTTGCCGATAAGCAAAAATTCGGATTTAAAAGTAACCCTAAAAACAAAGACAAGTGGGTGTCTATTGGTCTTTGGAAATATTCAAGGCATCCTAATTACTTTGGTGAAATGCTTTGTTGGTGGGGTATATTTTTTATTTCAATCCCGTTTTTATCTTACTGGTATTACTTAACAATAATTGGTCCTATTTATATAACTTTTCTTTTACTTTTTGTAAGTGGCATTCCACCTCTGGAAAGAAAATACGACAAAAAATATAGTAACAACAAAGATTATCAAGAGTATAAAAAGAAAACGAATATTTTAATTCCTCTCCCCAATAAAAAATTAATTTTTATTTAATAATAATTTTTTTGTTCCGAAAAACACAGTTATTAACAATATACCCGTTGCGATTAAATATGGCGACTTCATTCCTAATTGACTATAAAAAAGGGTTCCTGAGATAGGACCAATAAGCCTTGCAACACTACCAACTGCTTGTGTCATGCCGGCAATATTTCCTTGTTCATCATCAGGAGTATCTTTTGAAATAAGACCGGCAAGAACTGGACCCGAAATACTATTTCCAAAAGCAAGAAAAGTTACAGCAATAAGTAATATTATTAAATTCGAGCTATAAGCAATCATTCCAAGAGCAAATGCTACAAAAAGAATTGAAATAACCGTTGCTTTACGTTCAGAAATTAATTTTAAAATTCTTTTTAATAAAAAAAGCTGCATAAAAACACCAATAATACCAAGATACGCAAAAATTATTCCGTTATCTTTAGCTGTTAAACCCAATGAATCCTGGGTAAAAATCGCAAATGTTCCTTGCATTAAAGAAAAAGCAAACATCATTAAAAAAGAAATTATTAGTAAAGATCCAACCTCTGGATGAGTTAATGCATCATAAAAATCATTAAGTCTAAATATTGGACTTTTTCTTTTTTTAACCTTCACTACTGTTTTTATTTTTATAGTCTCCGGTAAGAAAAAGTAAGTTAAAATTGTTGCAATTAATGCAACAAAAGCTGCTACAAAAGCAGGAACTGAATATCCATAGACAGATAAAAATCCTCCTGTTGCAGGACCAAGTATCATTCCCAAGCTAAAAGCTGCCATCATTATTCCCATACCCTGAGTTCTATTTTCCTTATTGGTAATATCTGCAATATAGGCTTGAGCTGTAGAAATATTACCACCAGAAATTCCATCAATAATACGAGATATAAACAAAAGTAAAATTGAATTTGAAAAACCTAAAATTATAAAAGATATAACCGTACCTCCCAATGAAAACAATAAAATTGGTCTTCTACCTATTTTGTCTGAGATTTCTCCCATTATTGGCGCTGATATTAACTGGAAAAGAGAATAAACAGAAGCAACTAAACCGATCGTAATAACACCTGCACCAAGACTTTCGACATAATAAGGTAACAAAGGCAATATAATGCCAAAACCCAGCATGTTAATAAAAATAATCAAAAATATTATCCAAATCCGCTTATCCAACATAATGTATTAATTCTTTTTTCGTAGCGCTTCTATTGAGGCTTCCCTACAGCAGAATGCGTAATCGTTGTAATAATTATATTATATCAAAAAATTCATTTATATCCTATGTTTTTAAGTTTTAAATATTATTAAAATAATATTTAAAAATTGATGAAGCAAATTTTTTTAAATTTGTTAAAATACTTGCTTATATGGAAAAAAGAGGAATTAAGGTAGGTCTTGATTATGACGGTGTTATAATTAACAGTGCTTATGATTATCATGTTTTTAAAACGGAATCAAAAATGGATAGACAAAAAAGTGAGGGCATTTTTGAAGGGATTAAAATATTAAAAGAAGAACCAGACGTTGAAATACTTGGTGTTTATACAGCAAGACCACAATGGCTTAGAAGAAATCAAACACATCATCAATTAAAAGAGTTAAGTATACCAATTAATACAGTAACTCACGCTGCGTTTAGTTTTAAAAACAAAATTGAAAAACTTTTATTAAACGCTTCGGGCTTTAGTAAAGATAATTTAAGCAATAATGAAATATTCTGTCCCAAAGAAATTAAACAAATAGTGTTAATTGATGATGATGTTTCAAGGGTAATTACGGCAGCAAGGAAATTAACAAAAGAAAAACCTTTTTTAAGACCATTGATGGAAAAATTCACACTCGTTGCTTTTAACTCTAAACAATCGGAAGAACAAAAAGGCCTTATTATTCCAGGAATTATCCATGTAACAATGATGAGAAATTGGAGTGATATAAAAAACATGCTTGGAGAAATAAGAAAATTAGCATAAATTAATTATTTTTCTAAAAAATAATGTATACTAAAATTAGACATATGGAATATAAATTTGAAGAAAATAACGATGATAATTATTCAGAAAATAAT